>CAZKQK010000032.1:0-44422 GCA_964554865.1 uncultured Luteolibacter sp.
TTGGCGATGAGTTCACAAATGGTGTCCAGCCCACCCGCATCGAAGGCGGCTTGGATGATAGGACGCAGGGCTTTGGCTCGGTCGCTCAACATTGGGTCGTCATCAATACGCAGAATAATACTTAAGCTTTCTTAAAGACCTGAATAGTTACCCGTCGAGATCGTAAACGGGGTTGAGGCTGCCCACGGCATCGTATTGGTTGAGGGCATTGGGCGTGTAGGCATTGGCCGTGCCGCCGGTGGAGGTGTGGGTGCCTTCGCGGTGCTCGCTGCGGTTGCCGATGCCATCGAAGGTGTGGTGGCGGGAGCTGGCGGCGGTGTTGAGGTGTTGGGAGGAAACCAGTTCGCCGCGGGCGTTGTGGAGCCAGCTCCAGTCCGGCGCGGTGGCGAAGGCGCCGACCGTGGAGGTGGCGGCTACCGAATCGCGCCGGCCGATGGCGTTCACGCCGTAGTCATACTTCGAAACCGTGGCGCTGCCAACCTTGTTTTGATTCGCCATGTGGGGCTTCACATGGCTCACCCCGCTGCGCGGGGCTTCGTCCAAAAAACTCCCTCTTCGGTCGCTTTGTTCCTTCCAATCGAGCGCGTCGCGGGTGCTTTCCCACTGGTTGTCCACGGTGTGGACAGGTCCGGTGGCGGTGTCGATGAGGCCGGCGTCGGAGTTTGGCTGGCAGGCGTAGGTGTAGGTGCGGGAGTCGGTGGATGTGAGCGGACGAGCGAGGCCGTCGCCGGTTTGGCCGGCTCATCCCGTTCCGGCAAAAAGACGGTTTTCACCGACCCGTTTGCGCCGGGGAGATCCCGCTTTTCGGAACCAGGACCAGCCGCTTTTCACGGCGACTGCTTTTGCCGGATGCCATCGAGGATCTTGTACTCCTTGGGAGTGATGGGATAGGGGCCCGCGAATTCAAGCGCGGGTCCGTTGCCGGCGCGGGTGCGGCTGGCGTAGGCCTGGCGATCGTTGAGATAATAGAGAATGTAATAACTGCGTCCGCGGTTGCTGGTTTCCGCCAGGAAGTCCGGCAGGCCGCGCTTGCGGAGGAACCGATCGAGATCCGGGCGGATCCTGGCGAGCGAGGTGAGCCGGTAATGGCCGAAGGTGACCGGATCCCCGCGCACATACATCATCTGGTTGTGGGCCATCGACGCGGCGCTGCCCGGCAGGCCGGACTCCTCGAAGGTGGAGCACGAGGACAAGCCGAGGGCAAGCGCGCACAGCGGGGAGCCAAGGGACAAACGCGGGAATTTCATCACCATGGTTCAGTTTGCGCGCACAGGCCCGCCGTTGTTTGCGGCACGATCCGCCGCGATCAATGCGTCGAGACTGCGGATATGGGGGCGGTTGCCCTCGGAATCGACGAAAAACGCGGTTTCCATCGGCACCAGAAACTCGACGGCCGAATTGATGCCCACCAGGCCGCCGTAGGCATCGACCACCGGGCCGCCGCTGTCACCGGGCTGGAGCGGGATATCGATCTTGAAGCGGCGGAAACCGGGAAACGCTCCCTCGGGAGGAATGGCGGTGCCGAGACGGCCCGGATCACTGCGCAGGCCGGTGGCGACACCACCATGGATGACCGGGGTGCCTGCGGGCAGCCAACGGTCGGGAGGAGTCCAGCGATAGTGGTCCGGTGTGGCGGCCGGGATGTGGAGCAGGGCAAGATCCGCGCGCTCGGAGCGCCAGACCACGCGCGCCTTGACGGGGATGAGGCGGCCGCTGCGGCCGTGGAGAACGAACACGCTGCGGCCGGCCATGCGGGTGAGGACGTGATCCGCTGTCAGGAAGTAACCGTCCGGAGCCACCGGTGTGGCGGAGCCGCCATCCGCATCGCCGGGAGCCGAGGAAACGGCGAAGCCGCGGTAGGCCCAGCGGGAGATGTCCCGGCGGTCGGTGACGATCACGGCGGCGGACTTGCGCAACACGGCGCGCCGCACCTCGGGGCCGGGCATCTTCGGATCCGGAGGCGGCGGCACGGAACAGGCCTGCAACATCAGCAGCAGCGCCAGGAGGCCGGTGAAAAGCGGAATTCGATGCATCCGGGCGGAGAAAAGCACAGGTCCGGCGCTTCGTCACACCCGATTTCAAAAATCCTCGATCAGTTTGCCGACAACCTTCCTGAACGGGGCGGCCATGGCCAGCGCCGGGATGTCCGCGGCATCGACCCACGAGTCCCCTTCCCCGGGCCGGAAGCGGCGGGGGGGGGCCTGGTGGACCAGCAGGGTGACCCGGTAGCGGGTGATGCCGTAGCGGTGTTCCGCGATGACCGGCCGGCCGGCGAGTTCCGCCGCGTCGCGCAGCGGGAGTTTCCACAGGCCGGTCCGGCGGCTGCCAGCCTCGCGGTGGAGGAGGAGGCGGCCCCCGGCATCGCGCAACCAGAGCGCGTGCTCGGTCAGATCGGTGAGGCGGACCTTGTTTTTCTTCACCGGCAGGGACTCCGGGCCGCAGGTCGCGCAGAAACGGGACACCGGACAGGAGAGGCAATCCGGCGAGCCGTTGCGGCAGACGGTTTGGCCGAGTTCCATGATGGCCGAGTGGTAGTCGCGCGGGCGTTTGGGGTCCGCAAGCCGCTCCGCCCAATCCCAGATGCGGCGAACGCCCGCGGGATCATCGACCGGTTCCCGATGATCCATGACGCGGGCGAGCACCCGCGAGACGTTGCCATCGGCGAGCACCGAAGGTTTTCCGAAGGCGAAGGCACGCAGGGCGCCGGCGGTGTAGCGGCCGACGCCCGGCATCTCCAACAGACTGGCGGCATCGGATGGGAAACGGCCGCCATGGTTATCGAGCACGGCGCGCGCGGTGTCACGCAGGAGACGGGCGCGGCGGTAGTAACCGAGTCCCTCCCAAGCCTTGAGCAGGGCGTCGTCACCAGCTTGCGCGAGGCTTGCGGCATCGGGAAACGTTTCGAGAAACCTCGTGTAATATCCCCGCCCGAGCACGGTGGCGATCTGCGTTTGCTGGAGCATCACCTCGGAAACGAGCACCGCATACGGATCGCGGGTGCGGCGCCACGGGTAATCGCGGCCGTTTTTGCGGAACCAGGCGACCAGCGCGTCGCGAAACGGCTGCGGGCTGAGGAGCGGATCGGTTTCCCTGCGGGGCTTGGGCACGGCGGAGGTTTCCACCGGATCGCGCCTTCGCCAACCGGAATCGCGCCATCCGTACGGAAGAAACCGCTGTGCCGTGATTGGCGCTGTGAGCCACGTTCCGTGAACCCAATAGGTGGGAGTTTCCGGTGGTGTTCTGTCGTCCTCTGTAAGGCATGACATTGGATACCGGAGGTGTCTCCCTGTTCGTTTATATCGGTCCGGGCCAGCTAACCAGGATACTCGAACACAGCAGTCGGACCCAGGTTATCCCGGCCCCGCTCCCCCGCAATCGAAAAGAAAAAAAAGAATGGGCTTTACGGCTGCGGAACCTGTGTTTTTCCCACCCTGATTTTTGAGTGCCAGCATGGGCTCCGGGGTGATAACCATCGGTCATGACACGCATGGTTCTGCCGTTTCTCGCCTGCACGCTGGCCGCCGCCGAAGTTCCGGCGCCGCCGGATGCGGAGGAGGACGCCTACCCGGCGATCCGGCGCTTCGTCGAGGTGCTGGAGACCGTTCGCAAGCGTCACCCGGATGCCGACCGGCTGGCGTACGAGCGATTGGTGAACCACGCGCTCGAGGGCATGCTCGCGGGGCTGGATCCCCATTCGTCCTTCATCCATCCGGAGATGGCCGCGCGGATGAGGGAGAAACCGGATATCCGGCCCGAGATCGAGTCGCTCGGACTGACCATCGGCCTGCGGGACGACGGGCCCCATCTCGCGGCCATCGCCCCGCAGGGACCGGCGGCGGCGGCGGGGCTGCTTCCCGGCTCGGCCTTGTTGGAAATCGACGGCCGCGCGGTGGACGCGGCGGGTTTCGACGACTGGAGCGCCGCGCTGCGCCAGCCCGCCGGCGTGGTGACAAAACTGCTGGTGAAATCCCCCGCCACGCCGCGTGCGGAGGAGGTTTTGCTGACCCACCGGGTGGTCGAGACCCGTTCGGTCACGGAGGCGCGCATGCTTGATGGCGATGTTGGTTTCATCCGTCTCGCGTCTTTCGGGCCGGCCTGTGCGCGTGAGATGGAGGCCGCGCTGGACGACCTTGAGGACCGCGGCATGAAGTCGCTGATCCTCGACCTGCGCGGCAATGGCGGCGGCGACCTGCATCAGACTGTTAGAATCCTCGGCCTGTGGTTGCCGCCGGACACCGCCGTGGTTTCCACCCGCGGCCGGGATGGAGGGGAGAACGAGATCCTGAAGACACCGGAAAAACAGCGGCGGAAGCGCGAATATCCGATCCGGGCGCTGATCGACCGCATGTCCGCCTCCGCCTCCGAACTCACCGCCGGAGCCCTCCAGGATCTCAAGCGCGCGAAAGTCATCGGCGAGACGAGTTATGGCAAGGGCTCGGTGCAAAACATCATCCCGATGGGCGGCGGCACCGCCTTGCGGTTGACCATCGCCACTTATCACACGCCGTCGGGAAACACGCCCCACCGGAAGGGCATCACGCCGGATGTGGAGGTTTCCATCAGCGATGCGGATAGGGAAATGCTCGGGAAGTCGCGCCAGTTGGACTCGCTTGCTCCCGGGGAGCGCGAGAAGGTGGAGGCGTGGAAAGACCCGGTGATGAAGGCGGCGCTGGAGTGAGGCGGCCGCTCACGGCACCGTCACCGGGATCGATGCCGTCACGTGCAGCCCGTCAAGATCGGTGGCCGTCACTTCGATGCCGGTGGAACCGGCGGCCACGCCCGTGATGACCACGTCGGTTCCGTTCATCACGGCGGTGGCGATGGCGGGATCCTGACTGGTGACGGTGTAGGTGAGGATGGGCGCGTCGGTCACCGAGGTCACTTTCACGAGTTCGGAGGGAGACGGAGTGGCCGGAGCGCTGGCCGCGTTCAAAGGGAGGTCCTCCAGGAGGATATTGGTGCCGTTGAAGTTAATGGTATAGTTGCCCCTTGGCAGGTTGCCGATCTGGTCGATAAGAGTCATGCCCGGATCAGCCACGCGGCCGAACACGGTGAAGCCTCCGTTCTGCGCGTCGAGGTTGGCGGCGTTGTCGCCGAGGTTGACGAAGAACTGCGAGGTGGCGCTATTCGGATTTCCTCCGAGCTTGGCCATCGCCACGGTGGCGCGGATGTTGGTGAGTCCGGGCTCGTTTGCCACCGCCGGATAGGTGGGGATCTGCCGGTATTCCTGCCCGGCCGTGTGCCTGAAACCTCCGCCCTGCACCACGAAATTTGCCGGAGCGCGGTGGAAGAACATGTCCTGATAGAGGTCCTCGTCCACGTATTTGAGGAAATTGTCCACGGTGAGGGGCGTGGAGTCGGGAAACAGGACGATGTCGAAAGGACCGAGAACCGTATTCACCCTCACCGCGCTCGGCGTGTCGGGATCGGCGAATTTGCCAATGACGGACACCGTTTCCTCCGCAGCGGCCCCGACGTTGACCCCGTCGAATGTGGAGACTGAAACCGGTGCCCGCGAGATGGTCGTGAGATCGAGGGTGTTATCCGAGATGAAATCATCATCGTAGGTGACGGTGATGTTGGCGGAGTAGGCGCCTTCGGCGGTGACCATCCCCCTGATCGTGAGGGTGTCGGGATCAAACGTGAGACCGTCGGGAAGGCCGGTGACCGAGACGTTGGCGACCGCGCCGGGGTTGGCGATCATGATCTGATGGAGGAAACGCTCGTTGGCGAGGATCGGCGGATTCAGGCTGCTGATGAGGCCGTACACCGGAGTGACCGTGATGCTCACGATGGCGGGAGCGGATTCGAATTCGCCGTCGTTTACCGTGAAGGTGAAACCATCGGCGCCGAGAAAGCCGGCATTGGGCGTATAGACCAGGTCCGGGGCAGTGCCGGTCAGCACGCCGTTGGACGGATTGCCATGGGCGAAGGTCAGCGGAGAGTCATCGTCGTCGTCGGTGCCCGCGAGCGTGATATTCACCGAGCCCCCCACGACCACCGCCACACTCTGGGGTGTTGCCACCGGAGCATCGTTCACCGGGGTAACCGTGATGGTCACCGTGGCGGGAGCGGAATCGGACAGGCCGTCGCTTACCGTGAAGGTGAAGCTATCGGTGCCGTTGAAGTTGGCATTCGGCGTATAGAGCAGGTTCGGAGCGGTGCCGCTCAGCACCCCGTTGGACGGATTGCCCCGGGCAAATGTCAGCGGTCCGCCTTCCGGGTCGGTGCCGGCGAGCGTGATGTTCACCGCCTCGTCCTCGGCAACCGTCACACTCTGGGCAATGGCCACCGGCGGATCGTTTTTTTCGGTGGTCGCACGCACGGTGGCGGAAAAGTCGGAGTAGGAGAAAAGGTCATAGGCGCGGACGCGGAAATCATAACTCGTGAAGGCGGCCAGTCCGCTCAGGTCGAGGAGAAAGTCATTCGCCGGATTGAAGTTCACCGTCGCGAAGCCGGTATCGCCCGCGCGGCGCATTTGCACATCGAATCCGAGTTCGCGCGCGGAGTTGTGCCTCCACGTGATCTTCACCCTGTTGTAGCTGACCACCTCCACCGCCAGTCCGGCCGGGGCGGCGAGCTTGGGGGTTTTCACCGAGGTGACGTTCGAGTAGGGGGAATAGACGCGGGCGCCGCCCTTGAGGCGGAACGCACGAACCCGGAAATGATGGGCGCTGTTGAAGGCGAGGCCGGTGATCGGGCCGGTCGAAACGGTGTCCGGACTGATATCCCCGAGTTTCCGATAGGCGCCGTTGCCCTGGCGGGTTTCGATTTCATAACCGGCTTCGTGGGATGACCGGTCGTTCCACTTGAGTGAGACGTCCGCCTCCCCGGACAGGGTGGCCTTCAGCCCCATCGGCCTGCGGAAAGGCGGCATTTTGACGGTGGCGGTGTTGGAGAATGCCGTGAGGTTCGGGAATCCGCTGTTGCGCACGGCGCGCACGCGGAACGAGTAGGATGCCCCCGGATCAAAGCGTGCGAGCAGGAGATTGAACTTGAGGTCCGGGCCGGTGGTGGAGAAGCTCTTCCACTTTCCCTTGCCCTTGCGGAACTCGATCTGATAGCCGGACTCGCTGGTGGAGTTGTCCTTCCACCTGAGGCGGATGCGACCGTCGTCCACGGCGGTGGCCACAAGCCTGGCAGGCGGTTTGAAGGTGGATGGACCGAGCGCCCTGACCGTCACCACCGGCGTGGGTTTCGAAAACACCTCGGCGCCGGCCGGACCGTTGTAGGCGCGGAGTTGGAACGAAACCGCGCGTTTGGTGAGATCATTGGTGACCACCACGTAGGACTGGATGTTCTTGAGGGGAATCAGGGCGAAACGCGGCGGTTTGGAACTCTTGCCCACGATGGCGCCGATCTCCCAGCCGGTTTCGTTTTTCGAGTTGTCCTTCCACTTCAGCAGGAACGCGTTGGTTCCCAGCGGCTTGACGGTGAATCTGGTGGGCGCGGCCGGTGCGGCGGCACCGGCGATGGACGCTCCGATCAGGAAAATGGCGAGGATTTTTGCAAAAGGCATGTCCGGGGAAGATGCAGAGGATGTGAGGAAGGTCAAACGGCGGGATCGCGAAGCCATTCGGCGGCCCGGGTGGCGAAGTAAGTGAGGATCATCGAGGCCCCGGCACGGCGGATCGCGGTGAGCGACTCGATCACGGCCGCGCGCTCGTCCAGCCAGCCTGCCGAGGCGGCGCTGCGGATCATGAGATACTCGCCGCTCACCTGATAGGCGGCGACCGGCAGCGGGGTTTCACTTGCCACGCGAGAGATGACATCCAGACAGAGCCCCGCCGGTTTCACCATCAGGACGTCCGCTCCCTCGGCTTCGTCCAAACGCGCCTCGCGAATGGCCTCGCGCGCGTTGGCCGGGTCCATCTGATAGGTTTTCTTGTCGCCCTCCTTCGGCGCGGAGCCGAGCGCGCCGCGAAACGGACCGTAGAATGCCGACGCATACTTGGCGGTGTAGCTCATGATGGAGACATCGGTGAAATCCTCGTCATCCAGCGACTCGCGGATGGCGGCGACACGGCCGTCCATCATGTCGGACGGGGCGACGATATCGGCCCCGGCGCGCGCGTGGCAGACGGCCTGCTGGCAGAGAACGTCGATGGTCTCATCGTTGAGAATCGCCAGGGAACCATCGGCGGCGCGCCGGACCAGGCCGTCGTGGCCGTCCGAGTTGTATGGATCGAGCGCGACATCGGTGATGACACACAGGCCGGGATGGGCCGCTTTCAGGGCCCGAATCGCCCGCGGGACCAAGCCCTCATCGTTGAAGCACTCTTCGGCTCCGGGAGACTTGAGCGGTTCCCCGATTTTCGGAAACAACACCACCGCCGGGATTCCCAAGGCGTGGGCCCGTCCCGCCTCGCGGACCAGGCCCTCCACCGACCAGCGGGTGACACCGGGCATGGAGGCGATGGGCGTATCCGCGGATTCCCCGTGCACAAACATGGGCAGGATCAGATCTGCCGGGCCGAGTGTGGTTTCACGGACCAAGGAGCGGATGGCGGCGGTGCGGCGGTTGCGGCGCGGGCGAATCATGGCGGGCAAAGGGGTGATGTTTTCAGTCAGCAATGGCGATGGCATTCGCGGCGGCGTAATGTTCCGTGTGGCTGAGGCTGATCCGGATCTCACGGATGCCCCGCTCGCGCACGAAGGTTTCCGCCGTTCCGCTCAGACGGATGGCAGGGGCTCCGGAATCATCGCGCACGACTTCCATTTCCAGTAATCCGGCATTCGCGCCGATTCCGGTTCCCAAAGCTTTGGAAACCGCCTCCTTGGCGGCGAATCGGGCGGCGAAATGCGGAGCGGGACGCTTGCGGGACTCGCAGTAATTCCTCTCGGCCGGTGTGAAAATCCGCGCCAGAAACGGTTCGCCATGACGCTCGATGGCGGATGCGATGCGCTCCACCTCGACCACGTCGATGCCGATGCCGAAGACGCGCATGATCAGCCGGGATACCTGGACATCAGCTCCTTCATTTCCCGCACGGCGGCGGTCATTCCAACGGCCATGGCGCGTGAAACGATCGAGTGGCCGATGTTGAATTCGGTGAGATGGGGGATTTCCATCAGACGGGCGATGTTGGTGTAATTGATGCCGTGTCCGGCATTCACCTGCAGCGCTCCGGCCTTGGCGGCCTTGGCGGCCGCGACCAAACGCCCGGTCTCTTCCCCGACCCGCGCGCCCGCGGCGTTGGCGTAACATCCGGTGTGCAGCTCGACGATGTCGGCACAGGTTTCCCCGGCCGCCTCCACTTGCTCCGGATCAGGGTCGATGAAAATGCTAACCTTGATTCCGGCGTCCTGAAGACGGGCGACCACCATGCGGATGCGGTCGAAGCCGGCGAGCACGTTGAGCCCTCCCTCAGTGGTGATTTCCAGGCGGGCTTCGGGAACCAGGCAGGCGTATTCGGGTTTGAGTCTCAGGGCGAGGCCCACCATTTCCTCGGTGACGCCCATTTCCAGATTCAGCGGCACCTTCACCTCCGCGCGAATTCGCATGGCGTCCGCGTCCTGCATGTGGCGGCGGTCGCCGCGAACATGGATGGTCACCGAATCCGCGCCTCCGGCCACGGCATCGTGCCCCGCCCGGACCGGACAGGGTTCGGCGTTCGGGGATGACGGCGTCAGCGCGTAACGGGCCTGACGCAGGGTGGCGACGTGATCCAGATTGACTCCCAAAAGCAAAGGCATGCCACGGCATAACCCGCGAAACCGCGACCGGCAAGACCAGGATAAACCCGGTTCAGGGCGGCGAGAGCAGGGTGAACGGCCATGCCGGGATATTCCTTGCCACCCAGAAAACGAAAACCACCGCGACAATGCCCCATACCCATCGCCCGCGGACACGGAAGGTCCATGGCAGGGGTTTCCCCCGGACCCAGCCAACCACTTCCAAGCCGATGCCCAGCATCGCCGGAGGCAGCAGCACCATGCCCAGAGGATTGAAACGGAACGCCGCAAGCAAATCCCCGCGCAGGGCCGAATGCGCGGCGCGCGTCATGCCGCAGCCGGGGCAGTCCAGGCCCGTCGCCCGGTGAAACATGCAGCCCGGCAACCACGCGGCCTGCGGACCCTGCGAGACCAGCATGAACGCGCCGAATGCCAGCACGGCCGCGCCGCCGAGCGCAATCGGCAGGCGTTTCGCCATCACCCCGTCGGGCAGGCTCATGACCCGGACGCGGCGGCGGCGATAATCGCGATCAGAATATATAGCCCGGCCACCACCACCCAGCCGACCAGCGAGATGATGCACCATTTCTTCGCATTGGCCGAGGCGATCATCGCCCCTTGCACATCGCCACGCGCCCTCATTCCATCGACTTTCGCGGCGTTCACGATCGCCGGAATCCCCAGCGGCCAGCAGCACAGGACGGTGACCACAATCGATTGCCAGAGGTAGTTCGGGAGCTCCCCGCCGGTCGCCATCGGCGTCTGATAGGGAGACTGCCGGTGCACCGTCTGCTGCCCGGCGAGCGGCGGCCTTTGGGAGGAAATGATGGCCGCCAGTTCGGGAACCGAGGAAACCGGCAGCCAATCGCTCATGCCTTCCCTCCAGACCATGTCGGCGGCCCCGATTTCGCCGTTTGCCAGCTTTCCGCGGAATTCAGCGTCGGAAACCGGACCGAGCTGCGTCGAGTTCTTGGAGTAATACCATTGCATGGCCGTAAGAGGGTTTTTCTCCGCCCCTGGTCCCGATGTAAATCCCAAATCCAGTCGACAGGACTTCGAAACCGGACGTTCAAAACAGGATTGCCACGATTCGCCCGCCCGGTAACCTCCGCCGCAACATGATCGTCGCCCCCAAGATCCGCGGATTCATTTGCACCACCGCCCACCCGGACGGGTGCGCCAAGCACGTCGCCGGGCAAATCGCCGTCATTAAAAACCGCGGCCCCATCGCCGGCGGCCCGAAGAAGGTTCTCGTCATCGGTTCCTCCACCGGATACGGCCTCGCCTCCCGCATCGCCGCCGCCTTCGGATCGGACGCGGCCACCATCGGCGTGTTTTTCGAGAAACCCGGCGAGCCCGACAAGTGCGGCACCGCAGGTTGGTACAACACCGCCGCCTTCGAAAACGAGGCGCTCGCCGCCGGTCTCTACGCCAAGTCCTTCAATGGCGATGCCTTCTCGGACGCCATGAAATCCGAGGTGCTCGCCGCCATCAGGGCCGACCTCGGCCAGGTCGATTGCGTCATTTACTCGCTCGCCTCCCCCCGCCGCACCCATCCCAAGACCGGCGAGGTCTTCAAGTCCGTCCTCAAACCGATCGGCGAAAGCTACACCAACAAGAACCTCAACACCGCCACCGGCGTGGTGGACGAAGTCACCATCCAGCCCGCCGAGGGCGACGACATCGCCCACACCGTGGCCGTCATGGGCGGCGAGGACTGGGAAATGTGGATCGACGCCCTGCTCGCCGAAAACCTCCTCGCACCCGGCACCCGGACCTACGCCTACTCCTACATCGGGCCGGACCTCACCTGGCCGATCTACAAGAATGGCACCATCGGCAAGGCCAAGGAGGACCTCGAACGAGCCCGGCGCGCGCTCGACGCCAAACTCGCCCCGCTCGGCGGCCAGGCCTGGGTTTCCGTCAACAAAGCCCTCGTCACCCAGGCCAGCTCCGCCATCCCCGTGGTGCCGCTCTACATTTCCCTGCTCTACAAGGTGATGAAGGCCCGGGGCAGCCACGAGGACTGCATTGAGCAGATGGACCGCCTGTTCCGCGAGCGCCTCGCCAATCCCCAGCCCGACGAGACCGGCCGCATCCGCCTGGACGACCGGGAGATGGAAACCGGGGTTCAGGAACCTGTCATCGCCGCATGGCAGCAGGTCAACACCGACAACCTCAAGGACCTCGGTGATTTCGACGGCTATCAGGAAAGTTTCCTCAAACTCTTCGGCTTCGGCCTCGATGGCGTGGACTACGCCGCGGACACCGACACCGGCATGAAGGTTCCGTCCATCGGATAGAAACCCCGCCGCGCCGGTCATGCCATCTTGACGCTTGTCGCCAAAACGCCCAGGCTGCTTCCGTATAACAGTAGCGAACCATGGAAACACCGCCTTCGGCCAACGTCCCGCCGCCGTCCCCCGCCCCTCAAGCCGGCAACACCAGCTGGAGGCTCTATCTGGAACTGCTCGCCCTCTGCGGATTTGTCATTCCCTTCGGCCAGATCCTCGGGCCGCTGGTGCTTTGGCTCATCAAGAAGGACAACGAGCCGGAAGTGGATGCCGAGGGCAAACGGGTGCTGAATTTCAATATCTCCTGGGCCATTTGGATCATCCTCACCTGTGGCCTCGGTTTCATCGTGTGGGTCGTCATCCTTCTCGTGGCCATCATCAAGGCGGCCAACCGCCAGCCGTTCAAGCACCCGCTCACGCTGGAACTCCTCAAGTGACCCGGCGTCATCCCGGACAATGCCGGATGACTCCATTCGGGTGATTGCGCGGCGGCCCGGAAATTTGGCATGGCGCCCCGTTCCATGCTTTCCCGCCATCACTCCATCCCGAGTTCCACGGCGCGACGCGCATGGAAAACCTCGGCCGCGGCCATCCCTCGCGCGCCCGAGCCCAACGCCGGCCGCCCCGCCGCTTCACTCGTCTGGAAGCGACCACGCCCCGGAATGCGGGAATCCGCGGCTCGTTTATCCTCCCGAAGTCATAACTTCCTTCACGCATCACCCGCCTCCAGCCAGTCGCCGGACTCCACCCGCATCCGTCCGTCCACCGGGCCGGTCCATTCCCAGATCCACGCCTCGACCTCGCCTTTTTCCGTTAGAACCGCCGTCCTCACCCGGCGGTATTCGCTTCCCGGAACTCCGGCGCCCACGCCCTCGAAGGCATCCAGCGCGGCGAGCCGCTCCGGACCCGCGGCGAAGACCTCGCCATGCACGCGGCCGTTTCCCCCGAGCACCACGCCCGGATACCAGTCGATGCGGTGCATCCCGCCCGCCACGGTTCCGGAGGCGATGAACTCCGCGCCATCCATCCGCCAGTGGTTGGACGCGCCCCGGCGCAGGGTGCCGTAGACAAACACCATCTCGCGCCCCGCGTTCATGATATCATTGCTTCGGCCGGTGGCCCACCTCGTTGTCCAGCATCTGCCGCAGGTCGTCCAGACCCTCCTCCATCTCGGCGGAGATCGGGATGATATCAATTTTCGGAAACCGCCGGCGGAAGATCGCGAGGTTTTCCGCCGCGCCTTCGAGATCCATCTTGTTGGCGACGATTTTCCACGGAAAGCGGGACAATTCCCCGTCGTACTCCTTGATCTCGCGGCGCAGGATTTCCAGATCGGACACCGGATCGCGGCCCTCGCTGCCGGCCATGTCGATGACAAACAGCAGCAGCCGGCAGCGGGTGATGTGGCGGAGAAACTCGTGGCCAAGCCCCCGGTTCTCGTGCGCGCCTTCAATGATGCCCGGAATGTCCGCCACCGTGCAGCGCCGGTATCCGGGAAACTCCACCACGCCCACCACCGGTTGCAAGGTGGTGAAGGGATAGGACGCCACCTTCGGCCTGGCCGCCGAGAGCTTGCCGATGAGCGTGGATTTCCCCGCGTTCGGGAATCCCACCAGCCCGGCGTCGGCGATCCGCCGCAGCTCGAAATAAAACACACCGCTCTCGCCGGGCGTGCCCAGCGTGCATTCCGTGGGAGCGCGGTTGGTCGCGGTGCGGAAGTTCCAGTTTCCCAGCCCGGGTTCGCCGCCCTTGCAGAGCACGAATTCCTGGCCGTTCTCGGTGAGGTCGGCGATGGGCTCCATATCGATCCCATCCTCGCCGCGCTCCGCCTGCACCGCCTCGTTGACCGTGGCGGCGCTCGCCCGGTATACCACCGTGCCCGGCGGCACCTTGCCGATCACCTTCTTGCCGCTTTTGCCGGTTTTGCGCGTGCCCGAGCCGTTTTTCCCGTTCTCGGCGAGGAGTTTCGGATCAAAGTGGTATTGCCGCAGGTTGTCGGTGGACGGATCCACCACCAGCACCACGTCACCGCCCGCGCCGCCGTCCCCTCCGTCCGGGCCGCCGCGTGGCACGAACTTCTCCCGCCGCCAGGAAACAACGCCGTCACCGCCGTCACCGGCCTTGGCGAAGATTCGGATGTGATCGACAAACATGCGCGCAGCCTCGCCGGACCCGCCGCCGGGGTCAACGGCAATGCTCCCGCTTTTTCCTTCCTGATCCCGCTCGTTCTGCTTCACTCCCCCCCATGCACCTGCGTATCGCCGCCATCGCGCTGCTGGCATCCCTGCTCCCCGCGTCCCCGCTGGCCGCCTCGGGCAAGAAGGAAGTCAAGGCCTTCGTCTCCTTCCACATGGAGACCGATCCCACAGACAACCCGAAGATGACCTTCGAGCAACTGACCGTCGGGAAAACCCGGACCTTCCGCCGCGTTCCCGAGGTTTCCACCAAAGACATCGCCTCTTTTGTCCCCTTCCCCTCCGGCGACGGCGGCGACTACGGCGTGCTGTTCATTCTCAAGGAAAACGCCGCGAAACGCCTCAGCGCCGTCACCAACATGAATCAGGGCCGCTACATGGTTTCCCAGCTCAACGGCCGCGTCGTGGACGGCGTCCTCATTTCCAAACCGGTCGAGGACGGCCAGCTCGTCATCTGGAAAAGCGTCACCATCGCCGACATCAAGCTGCTGGACGACTCCTTCCCGCGCGCCGGTGAGGAAGGGAAAAGGAAAAAGAAGTAATCTGATGCCGCGCCTCCGAGTCCTTGCCATCGCCCTCGCCCTCGCCTCGTCCCTCAGCGCCGGGATCGACCTCCGGCTGCCGACGGAAAACCACCACCTTTTCACCGATGAGCCGGACCGTTTCTACATGCATGTGGACCGCATCTTCGAGGGCGTGACCAGCAAACCCTGGGAAGGCGGCTCCTACGGCTACGTCCGCAACGCCATGCGCCTCAACGGCGAGATCGTCCTCACCAGGTTCCACGAGGGAATCGACATCGCCCCCATCAACCGCGACCGGGCCGGCAATCCGCTCGACCTCGTCTCCAGCATCGCGGACGGCCGCGTCGTTTACACCAGCCCGATCGCCGGCCGCAGCAACTACGGCAAATACCTCGTCGTCGGGCACCAGTGGGAAAACTCCGCCGTTTACTCGCTCTACGCGCACCTCGCCGAGATCACCTGCAAGCCCGGAGACCCGGTGAAGGCCGGCTCCGTGCTCGGCCGCATGGGCTACACCGGCGCGGGACTCAACCGCGTGCGCGCCCACCTCCATCTGGAACTCGCCATGCTGATGAGCCCCCGCTTCGGAGACTGGCAGAAATCCCACGGCGGCGGCGGCAACAATTTCCACGGCATCTTCAACGGCATGAACCTCACCGGTTGCGACGTGGCCGCCTTCTTCCTCGCCCATCGCAAAAACCCGGAAATCAGCTTCGGCGAGTTCATCGCCTCCACCCCCGTCCACTTCAAGGTGACCGCCCCGTCCAAGGGCACGCCCGACTTCGTCACCCGCCACCCGTGGATCATGCGCGGCGAACCGGAAGGCGCCGTCTCCTGGGAAATCAGCTTCAGCGCCACCGGCCAACCGGTCGCCTTCGCCCCCAGCCGGCGCCAGGTGGACTCCCCCGTCGTCACCGCCATCCGCCCCTCCAAGATTCCCCACCGCTACCTCACCCGCAACCTCATCACCGGCCAGGAAAACCACGCGACCCTCACCCAGGGCGGCCGCGCCCTCGTCGCCCTCCTCATGGGGGATTTCCCCATCGCCGAAGCCGCCTCCAACTGATATCAGCTTCTCTTCATCTCAGCTTTTTCCCAAAAATGTCCGACTCCATCGTTGATAAACTCGCCGCCATGGGCCTTGCCCTCCCCGCCGTGCCCGCACCCGTCGCCGCTTATGTGAACTGTGTGCGCAGCGGCAACCTGCTTTTCCTCTCCGGCGGCCTGCCCATCGATGGCGAACGCAAGGTCACCGGCAAGGTACCCACCGACATCTCCGTTGAAGAGGCGCGGGAAGGCGCGCGGATGATCATCCTCAACCGCCTCGCCGTCATCAAGGATGCCATCGGCTCGCTCGACAAGGTGAGGCGGATCGTTTCGCTCGGCGGATTCGTCAACTCGGAGCCCGATTTCTTCGGCCACCCGCAAGTCGTCAACGGCGCGTCCGAGCTGCTCGTCGAACTCTTCGGCGAAAAAGGCAAACACTCTCGCACCGCCCTCGGAGCCGCCGCCCTGCCCCTCAACGTCGCCGTCGAGATCAATCTCATCGTGGAAGTGGAGTGAGGAGGCACGACCTTGCTGTCATGCCCCGCGAATGAACAAGCGCATGAGGCGCACCCCATTCGCATCCCTCTCACCCCGGCGGCAATAAGGCCGCCTCTCCGCCCTGTCGGCAATTTTGCCGACTGGCGGAATTCTCCGTGTCCGTCATGGTGGGCATGCTTCCCATTTGTTTGTTCTCTCCGTTGAATCCCGCCACCGGCATCGGGAAAGCGGGCTATCCTCCAATATCCTACGATCCCATGACACAGCTCCCCAAAGGCGTGAACGTGAAGATTCTCCGTGCAGGACGCGGTTTCTCCCTCGTCGTCACCCTCTCCCTGATGGTTCTTCTGGCCATCGTCGCCGTAGGCATGCTGTCGCTGGCATCCATCAGCCTGCGCTCCGGCCAACAGGGCGAGGCGGCCGCCACCGCCCGCGCCAACGCCCGGCTCGCCCTCACCCTCGCCATCGGCGAACTCCAAAAACATACCGGACCGGACCAGCGCATCACCATGACCGCCGACCAGATCGGCGAATCCGGCTCCCACTCCGAATCATCCGCCGCCAACGGACGCCGCCACTGGACGGGCGTTTACAACTCGTGGAACGCCGGATCCGCCGATCGCCCCGATCCCGAGTTCCGCCGATGGCTCGTCTCCGGCGACGACGCCACCACCAGCGACCTGAACGCCGTGAAAACCCCGTCCGCGTCCGCCACCGTGGAGCTTGTCGGCGAGGGCACCGTTGGCTCGGACGCCTCGGCGACGGTGCTTGCCCCGCTCGCCAACACCGCCGGCACCGGCCACCTGCGCGGCCGCCACGCCTGGTGGGTCGGCGACCAAGGGGTGAAGGCCGCCATCGTCGCCCCCGGGTCGAAATTCACCGCGGACGCGGCCGGCACGCGCCAGGCGCTTCTTTCCGCGCCACGCGGAGCCGCGGAATGGGCGGCCACCGGCGGCATGAAACCCTTTGCCGGCCTCAAACCGGACACCGCCGGCCTCGATAAGGTGACCGGCTGGAAACAGGCCGGATTTCTGGCGGATGAGCCCGAAAACCCGAAGCCCCTCTTCCATGACCTCGCGGCGCGCGGCTCCGGACTGCTCACCAATGTCCGCGCCGGCGGTTTCCGCAAGGATCTCTCGTTTCACCTGGAGAAACCCGCGTCCGCCGCACCCCGCGCCCCGCTTTACGCGGTTGACGGAGTCAATGGCATCAACGAGGCGGAACTGTGGCTGTATTACAACTCGTGGAAAGAACTCAAAACCGGCGTCCGCCAAACCTACACCACCGGCGGCAGCGTCGGCACCCAGACGCCCTACCTCCAAGTCCCGGAAAACCTCTCCGCCCTCGCCACCGATCCCGGACACATCTACAAGCAGCCCTCCTTCGTCAGCATCCAGACCATCCTCTCGCTCCACGCGCGCACGGTCACCAACAGCTCCGGCCAGAGCGTCAAGCGCCTCGCCCTCGTCATCGACCCGATCGCCGTCCTGTGGAACCCGCTCGATGTGCCCGTGGTGGTCACTCCGGCATACTACTCGGTGAAATTCTGGCAGCTTCCCTACGACCTCAAGCTCACCCGCCCCAGCGGCACCAGCACCATCAACCTCAAAAACCTCGTCGGGGCACACCACTACCTCACCCTTCATGTCGGGAAAGCCTCGACCGTCGCGCTCAGGCCCGGGGAGGTCGTCATGATTTCCCAGGGGCCGAACACCGCCATCAAATCCTACAATCCGGGTCTCAACTTCATCAGCGGAGCCCCCGGCTGGAACTTCGGCGGCGGCGTCGCCATCGACATCAAGACCTCCTCCTCCTTCATCGAAACCGCCGGCGATGAAACGATCCGCTACGAGGTCATCCCCAACTCCGAGCAATCCCAGGGCGGCGCCACCTGGTTTCTCACGGCAAACGACTTCTTCTACAAGGAGGACCGCACAAGCATGGGTGAAACCGCCAACCTCGGCGGCATCATGATCGACAGCAAGGACGGCAAACCCGTCGAGCGCATCACCGCCGCCTCGCGCCCCGAGTTTTTCGGCCGCATCAAACCGGGCGACACCCGCCCGCTCTCCTTCGCCCAGCTCAACGGCCGCAAGGAACCCGTCTTGCTCTACTCCTACAGCGTCAAGACCGAGAAATCGAGCCAACTCACCGGCCGCTTCCTCGCCCGCTACAATCCCAAGACTCCGAAAACCGACTTCCAGACACTCACCCAGGATGAAATCGAAACCCTGCCCTACGAGGTCAACATCGAGCCGCTCGACAGTTGGAAAAACCGCAACTTCGACGTGAGCACCAACGGCGGCGGATTCTTCGGCGGCGGCTGGACCCGCGATGTCGGCACCGGCAGCATCATCACCCACTCCATCCCGCGCGAGCCCGTCCACTCGCTCGCCGCCTTCCAGCACGCCTTCGCCAACGGCTTCTCCGCCAACCCCACCGGCCAGTTCGGCAACGACCCGCTGCTGCCCCAGGTCATGCACCCCATCGGGAACTCGCTGGCACCCTCCGTGATTCCGCACGACAGGACATCCTCGTCCCTCGGCGGACCGCGGCCGCTCGCGGACCACTCATATCTGGCCAACCAGGCCCTGTGGGATGACTGGTTCCTCTCCGGCATCGCTCCGCAAACCGCCGCCTCCTACACGGCCAAGCGCGCCCACAAGCAGGTGGCGTCCGATTTCCTCCATGGCAAACAGGGACTCCCCAACAGCCGCTACCGGCCGGAACTCGCCGGCCGCACCGCCGATGACGCGCTCGGACTCCTGTTCTCCGGCAACTCCCCCGCCACCGACGCCGCGCGGAAAGTGGCCGCCAGAATCTCGGTGGACGGCATGTTCAACGTGAACTCCACCTCGGTCGAGGCGTGGAAGGTTCTGTTAGGCGGCCTGCGCGAACGCCCGGTCACCGTCCGCGGGGCCACCGGCAACGACATGGTCCAGGCCACCGAAAACGTCCCCGTCGTCAATCTCGCGGGACCGGAAAACCGAATCGCCAGCGATAAAAACGCGGGCAACATCCTCGACGCGCCCCAATGGAACGGACGCCGCGAACTCAACGAGGCGGAAATCGACTCGCTCGCCCGGGCCATCGTCACCGAGGTCCGCAAGCGCGGCCCCTTCCTCTCGCTCGCGGATTTTGTCAACCGCCGGCCCGGCAGCGACAAGGAGATCGCCCGTGCCGGAGCCATCCAAAGCGCGCTCGACTCCAAGGACGTGCCGATCAACCAAACCTATAACTCCGGCGCGCGCAGTTCCGGAGCGGCCGGACCGGACCGCGCCCTCGCCTTCCCCGAGGCCGAACAGGGAGCCGCCGCCCAAGGCATTCCCGGAGTGGTCAAACAGGCCGACGTCCTCACCCCCATCGCCCCGTTCCTGTCCGCCCGCTCGGACACTTTCATCGTCCGCGGCTACGGCGACTGCATCGATGCCAACGGCAGGATTCTCGCCCGCGCCTGGTGCGAGGCGGAAGTGGTCCGCAACGCCGCGTTCGTCGATCCCGCCAACGCCGCCGATGCCGAAATCGCATCGATCAATTCCGTCAACCGCACCTTCGGACGAAGCTATCAGATCGTCTCCTTCCGCTGGCTCCAACCCGGGGAAATCTAACCGCCACCATGTTCCGTCTCCCCTTCGCCATCCTCCTCACCCTCGCCTCGCCGCTGGCCGCCGAGGGCAAGCGCCTGAAAGTCCGTTTTCTCGCCGAACGCGTCCCGCCGGAACTCGGCCAGACACTCCTCGCCGCCGGGGAAACGCGCACATCCGCCTTCGATCTGCCATCCAGGTACCTCTCCGATCCCCTCACCCCGCCCGCCCGCGAGTTCCAGATCCGCGCCGAAAAGCCCGATGTCGCCCTCGCCACCATCAAGCTTCCCGATGGCGGGAACTCCTTCATCGCCATCCTCCTCCCGGACCCCGCCGGCGGATACCGGCCCTTTGTCATCCGCGCGGATGATCCGGACTTCAAACCAGGCGATGTCTGTTTCCTCAATCACACCGACAAGACGATCCTCGGCCACGTCGGAACCGCCAGGTTCACCCTGGAAGCCTCCGCCCACAAAACCCTCCGCCCCGCCGGCGCCCGGAAGGAGAATTTCTACGATGTCGGCTTCGGCATCCGCGAGGAAACCGCGGACCGCGTCCTGAGCACCACCCGCTGGCCCGTGGATGACAAGATCCGCTCCTATGTCTTCTTCTATCTCAATCCCACATCCGGACGCCTCGACTACCGCGCGGTGGATGAATTCGTCCAAACGGACGAGCCCTGAGGCCTCCCGCCTGGGGAGGTGCCACCTTACTGTGGCACCTCGTGAATGGAAAAGCGCATGAGACACATCTCATTCGCATCCCTTCCGCCCCGGCGGCAGTAAGGCCGCCTCTCCTCACGCGCGAATACGCCTTGCCTCATACCGCTGCCGCGCGCTCGTTTTGCCAAAGTGAGAAAGCGCCCGCCGGCAACTTCACGGGGTTCCGCCGGATGTATCGCACGGCGTTGGCGAAATGCCCCGCATCGCGAATCATGGTATCACGATAGTTTTTCTGCCAGACGCTCCCTTGCCCGATCCTGCGGGCGGAGGTTCCCTTCCATGCCTTGATCAGCAATTCCATCCGCACCAGCGGTTTGAACAACAGGTGGACGTGGTTCGGCATGATCACCCAGCACTGGTGGTCCACACGCTCTCCCTGGTAGCGCATCAGCACGTCCTCCAACAAAGTCCGGCGCGTCCGGTCCCGCAGCAAACAGGAGCCCGAACCCGCGTCCAGCCATTCATCGAGCTTGCGGCTGAAGCGCCGGTGATACTCACTCTCCGTTTCCTCCGTCCACGGTTGCGGATGACAGGCCACCCAGGCGGCTCGATCATCCTTCCACTTTCCCACAAGATGCCCGGGCAACGCGTCGCGCAGGCGGAAAGTCACAAACTGCATCACCTCGCCCTGCTGCCAATGGGGCAGTTTCGATCCGTGCTTCAGGATCTCTCCGGATCCATTCATGAAATCCATGGATGCATGTAGCGGCCCGAACGAGTGAGACGCAAGCCCTAAGGAGCTGCCACCTTACTGTGGAAGATCTCCCGCCTCGGCAGCAGTATGGCCGCCTCTCCCGCCTGGGGAGGTGCCACCTTACTGTGGCACCTCGTGAATGGAAAAGCGCATGAGACACATCTCATTCGCATCCCTTCCGCCCCGGCGGCAGTAAGGCCGCCTCTCCTTGGGTAAAAACCCCCGCCGCCTGGCAGGGCGGCGGGGGTTTTGTTGCAACAACCGGAAATGAAAGATGATATCAACCGGGGATGAGATCCTTGACGGCGTCGCGCTCTTCCCTGAGTTCGTTGATGGTGGCGTCGATCTTGCCCTGGCTGAACTCGTCCACGGGCAGGCCTTGGACGACTTCCCACTTGCCGTTCTCGACGGTGCGGATGGGCATGGAGGCGATGAGACCCTTTTCGATGCCGTAGGAGCCGTCCGAACAAACAGCCACCGAGTGCCAGTCGCCCGCCGGAGTGGGGGTGACGAGGCTTCTCACGGTATCGATGGCGGCATTGGCGGCGGAGGCGGCGGAGGAGGCGCCGCGGGCCTTGATGATGGCCGCGCCGCGCTGTTGCACGGTGGTGATGAAATCGCCCTTGAGCCACTCGACGTGCGTGATGACGTCGGTCACCGGACGGCCGTTGATTTTGGCATTGGTGAAGTCCGGATACTGGGTGGCCGAGTGGTTGCCCCAGATACAGAGGTTGGTGACTTTGGAAACGTGGACGCTGGCCTTGGCCGCGAGCTGGCTCTTGGCGCGGTTCTCGTCGAGGCGGGTCATCGCGAAGAAGCGCTCGTTCGGCACGCCGTCGGCATTGTTCATGGCGATGAGGGCGTTGGTATTGCAGGGATTGCCCACCACCAGCACGCGGACGTCGCCGGCGGCGTTGCGGGCGATGGCCTTGCCCTGGCCGGTGAAGATCTTGCCGTTGATGCCGAGCAGGTCGCCGCGTTCCATTCCCGCCTTGCGAGGCACGGAGCCGACGAGCAGGGCCCAATTGGCGCCCTTGAAGCCCTCGTTGAGGTCCGGGGTGCCGGTCACATCGTTGAGCAGCGGAAAGGCGCAGTCGTCGAGTTCCATCATCACGCCTTCAAGGGCGGGCATGCCGGGTTCGATCTCGATGAGGCGCAGGTTGACCGGCTGGTCGGGGCCGAAGACGCCGCCGGAGGCGATGCGGAACAGGAGGGCATAGCCAATTTGGCCGGCCGCGCCGGTGACGGAAACGGTAATAGGTGCTTTCATAGTGTGTGGGAGTGGCGGCGACGCTAGGGGAGCCCGCACGGGCGGTCAACCGGCATCGGCCGGATCACAATTCCTGCGCGGGTTTTCTGAAATCCTGCACATGGGGAAATCCGCGCTTTCCCGCGAATGCGGGGCGGTGTTTGATGGCGCGCATGATCGACATGCTGGTGAGGCTCTACGATTTGCCGGACGCGTCCGGGCTTTACCAAGAGGTGGCGGCGCGCGGAGTGACGCTGCGCCGGGCGCGGGCTTTCGAGAGACACACGGTGGCGGCCTTCGCCCGGACATTCTCGGAAAAATGGGCGAGCGAGGCGGAAGTGGCCGTCACCAGGCAGCCGGTGGCGTGTTTCATCGCCACCAAGGACAAGAAAATCCTCGGGTTTTCCTGCTACGATACGACCATGCGCGGCTTCTTCGGACCCACCGGCGTGGCGGAGGAGGCGCGCGGCATGGGCCTGGGCAAGGCGCTGCTTTTTCTCGCGCTGGAGGGTCTGCGGGACACCGGGCACGCCTATGCGATCATCGGCGGCGTGGGTCCGCGGGAGTTTTACGCGAAAACCTGCGGGGCCATCGAGATCCCCGGCAGTGATCCGGGAATCTACGGCGACATCCTGCCCTGACCCCCGCGATCCGGTAATGGCGGCGCGGGAGGGATTCCGCCACGCTCAAGCCCCCCCCGCCGGCATGAGTTCCCCCCAACGTCCGAACAACTTCGACCTGATCCGGCTGCTGGCGGCCGCGCAGGTGGTGCTGGCGCACGCGATCGGCCACACACCGCTGGTCCGCCAACTGCCGCCTTGGGGGAAATCGCTCTTCGACGCGCTGATGATGCTGCCCGGGGTGCCGGTGTTTTTCGTGATCAGCGGATTCCTGATCACACAGTCCTTCGAGCGCGATCCGGACGACTGGCGGGGCTATTTCTGGCGGCGGGGGCTGCGGATCTTCCCGGGGCTGTGGGTCTGCCTGCTGATGACGCTGGCGGCGCTGGCGGCCTTCGGGTTTCTGGCGACCGATTTCGTGCTATCGAAAACCTTCGCCGCCTGGCTGGCGGGACAGGTTTCTTTTTTCCAGTTCTACAACCCGGAGCACTTCCGCGGCTTCGGCATCGGCGTGGCCAACGGCGCGCTGTGGACGATCACGGTGGAGCTGCAGTTCTATCTGTATGTGCCGCTCTTCCATTGGCTGGTGAGAGGGCGTGACGCCGCACGGACGGCGCTGTCCGCGGTGTTGTTCGCGGTTTCCTTCGGCGCCTTCTGCGTGATGGATCACCACGTGAACGGCCCGGGCGGCTATGGCGCCGCGCCGCTGGTTTACAAGCTCCTGTTCGTCACGCTCGTTCCGCACCTGTGGATGTTTCTGTTAGGCGTGGCCATCCACCGCCACTTCTCCCGCCTGCGCCCTCTCATCGAGGGGAGATTCGCGCTGTGGATCGCCTCCTACGCGCTGGTGATGTGGGGCCTTCACACGCTGGTGGATTTCCGCTCGGCACCGTATTATCTCGGCTACTTCCCGGCGCGGGTGCTGCTGGCGCTGGCCACCATCGCCGCCGCGTTCAGCCTGCCGCGGCTGTCCGGCAAACTGCTGCGCGGCCACGATATTTCCTACGGCACCTATCTCTATCACTCGGTGGTGATCAATGTGTTCGTCGAGCTTGGCTGGCTGACCACGCCGTGGTCGGTGACGGGGGTGTTCGCGGTATCGGTCCTGGCCGCGCTGTTCAGCTGGCATGTGGTGGAAAGGCCCGCGCTCGGCATGAAGGACGCGCTGTCGGGCGGGAAACGGTGATTGGTTTCCGGAGATGGGGTTCGCCCCCGATCCCTTCGACCCGCCTTTCAAGCCGTTCCGCGCCGTATTCGCCGAACCGCCGACGATTGGATCAACGATTTCGCGTGGGAATCGCCGCCAGGGCGGCAAGCGCCCGGATTGACAAGCCCCGCCCCGCCCCCTCAGACTGCGCGGCGACATGTCGGAAATGAAACGCTCTCCACTCGAAGGCGCCCACCTGGCTCTCGGAGCCCGCCTCGTCCCCTTCGCCGGATGGAACATGCCGGTCCAATACACCTCCATCATCGATGAACACAAGGCCGTGCGCGAACGCGCCGGCATCTTCGACATCTCCCACATGGGCCAGTTCATCGTCAGCGGCGCGGGCTCCTGCGGGTGGCTCAACCGCATGTTCACCAACAACATCGCGAAGCTCTCCCCCGGCCGGGGACAATACACGCTCATGCTCAACGAAAGCGGCGGCGTGATCGACGACCTCATCGCCTACCGCACCGGGGAAACCGACTACTTTCTCGTCGTCAACGCATCGATGATCGAGGAGGACTTCTTCTGGCTGGCGCGCCATCAGGTCGAGGACGCCACCCTGCGAAACGAAAGCGACCTGTGGGCCGGCATGGCCATCCAGGGACCGCTCGCCGCGGAAACCTTCGCCAAGGCATGTCCCGGCGCGGAGCTTCCTGCCAGAAACGGAATCTCCTTCACTGCGGACGGAGCCATCGTTTGCCGCACCGGCTACACCGGCGAGGACGGCTTCGAATTCTTCTGCCCCGCCGCCGAAGGCGCCGCATGGTGGGACAAGTTCCTCGCCGCAGGTGCCGCGCCCTGCGGCCTCGGCGCACGTGACACCCTGCGTCTGGAAATGGGCTATCCGCTCAACGGCAACGACCTCTCGCCCGAGCGATCCCCCATCGAGGCCGGCCTCGGTTTCTTCTGCGATCTCGACAAGGGCGAATTCATCGGCCGCGAAACCCTCGCCCGCCAGAAGGCCGATGGCCCGTCCGTCAAACTCACCGCCATCCAATACACCGGCAAGGGCGCGCCTCCCCGCGCCCATTACCCGGTCCTGTCCGAAGACGGAAAAACCATCGGCGAACTCGCCAGCGGCGTCCTCTCTCCATCGCTCATGACCGGAATCGCCATGGCCTACCTCCCCGCCGGGTATTCAAAACCCGGCACCACCCTGCAAATCGACGTCCGGGGCCGCCCCTTCCCCGCCAAAGTCGTGAAAAAACCGTTTTATAAGAGATAGGGGATCGCGGATGATTCGTCATCCCGCCATCTTCCATCTTCCATCCACCATCTCCCACCCATGAACATCCCCACCGAACTCCGTTATTGCCCGTCCCACGAATGGCTCCGCCTTGAAGGCGACATCGCCACCGTGGGCATCTCCGATCACGCCCAGGAGGAACTCACCGACGTGGTCTTTGTCGAGCTTCCCGCCGTCGGCCGCGCCGTCGATGCCGGGGACCCCACCGCCGTGGTCGAGTCCGTCAAGGCCGCCAGCGACATCTACGCCCCCGTTGGCGGCGAAGTCATCGAGGTGAATCCCGAAGTCGAGGCCGATCCCTCGCTGGTCAACACCGATCCCTACGGCAAGGGCTGGATTTTCAAACTCCGCGTCAAGAACGCCGCCGATGCGGATTCGCTGATGGATGCCGCCGCCTATCAGGCGCACATTTCCTGACGCCTCACCCGCCCCCGGCTTCCAGCGCCGCGACGAATCCCTCGGGATCGTCCGGCGATACCACGATGGTGCGCATGCGGAAACGCAGCACCACCGTGCGCTTCAAATCGTTCACGAAGGCACGGTGGACTCCCAGCTTGCGGCTCCAATACCAGCCGGTGAAGGAAAACGCCCCGCCGTTGCCGCAGGTGCGGATGCTTCCCTTCATCGCATGCGGAATCGCCTCCGCCGACTTCAACTGGGCGCGTTCGTAGCGGGTGTCCCACCACAGCCTTTTGATCAGGATCGCCTCCGGAGTGATCGTGTAGGAGCGCACCACGAAGGGAACACACGCGACCGGGACGATCAGCGGCGCCCAGCAAAGCGCCTGCAAACCAAAACCTTTCAGACCGCCGACAAACGCGTGGCCCGTCACCGATACGCCGATGCATACCGCTGTCACCAGCAATGAAGTGATCCACAGGATGCGTCCCCATGGCGCCGCGAAGGTTTTCATCGCACGGGACCATGCCAACGCCGCATTCCCGCCACAAGCGAATTGGCAAACTTGCCGCTTCCCGGACTCCGCGGCCGCCTGATAAGAGATCCCTCATCCGCATGGCACCCACCCCACAACAACCCGTCTGCGCCGCGATCATCGTCGCCGCGGGCGCGAGCCGCCGGATGGGATTCGACAAACTGGCCGCCCCCCTCCACGGCATTCCCGTGCTGCGCCGCACGCTCGACGCCTTTCTCGCCGCGGAAACCATCGGCTCCATCGCCATTGTTTGTCCGGAGGAACGCTGGCCCTTGCTTGCTCCGCGGGATTTCGCAAAACCCGTCACCCGCACCGATGGCGGAGCCAACAGGCAGGACTCCGTGGCCAAGGGCCTTATCGCCGCAGGCAACGCGCCGGACTTCATCGCCGTGCATGACGCCGCAAGACCGCTCGTCTCCCCTGCGGACATCGACCGCGCGGTCACCGCCGCTCACAGCCATCAGGCCGTAGCCCTCGCCCGCCGCGCGACCGAAACCGTGAAACGCTCGGATGCCGGCGATCTCTGCATGGAGCCCGTGAGCCGTGAGAACCTCTGGTTCATGGAGACACCCCAGGTTTTTTCCCGAACCCTGTTGGAAAAAGCCTGCCGCCATGTTTCGGAAAACCGTCTCACCGTCACCGATGAGGTCTCCGCTCTCGAAATGATCGGCGTCCGCACCTTGTTTCTCGAATCCCGATCTCCCAACCCAAAGATCACCACCCCGGCGGACCTTGCCCTGGCAGAGGCGCTGTGGAAACCAACAACATGAGCAAGGTCACCTATCATTGGCGCGAACTGACCCAAGGCCCGCGGCTCGCCGTGGCCACCCTCGCGGATTCCGAATGCGCCGCGCTCACCATCCACGTGCCCGCCGGCAGCCGCGACGAACACGATGTCCCGCAGGGCCTCGCCCACTTCGTCGAGCACATGGTCTTCAAGGGCACCTCGCGCCGATCCGCCCGCGAACTCAGTCTCGAAATCGAAAGCGCCGGTTGCCAGATCAACGCCTGCACCTCCGAGGACCAAACGGTTTACGACGGCCGCGGCGAGGCGGACTCGCTCCCGCTGCTCGCCGATGTGCTCGCGGACATGGTCTGGAATCCGGTCTTCCCCGAAAACGAAATCGATCTGGAGCGCGATGTCATCGGCGAGGAAATCACGATGTATCGAGAAAACCCCTCCGACCACATCGGCGACCTCATCTCCGCCGCCCTATGGGGCTCCCATCCGCTCGGCCATCCCATCGCGGGCACCGCCGAATCCATCGCCGCCATCACCCGCCGCCATCTCACGGATTTCCGCGACCTCCACCACTTCCGGAAGGACATCGTCATCGCCGCCGCCGGACCGTTCACCCTCGACCAGGCGGCGGAAATCATCGGCCCCCTGCTGCCGCCGGATTTTCACGACGCCCCGGCCCGCCAAACATTCGACACGGCAAAGGCAACACCCGGTTCCCGTGTCGAATCCCGCGATACCGGGCAACTCCAGCTCTCGCTCGCCTGGCACACTCCCGGACGCCATTCGGAAACACGCCATGCCCTGCGCCTGCTCAGCCTGATGCTCGGGGAAACCGCCAGTTCAAGGCTCTTCCTCGAACTCCGCGAGGAACGCGGCCTTTGTTATCAGATATCCAGCGATGTGACCCTCTTCGACGAAACCGGAGCCTTCGAGATCAACATGGGCCTCGATCCCGATGGCCGCGCGGAGGCTGTCGAATGCATTCTCCGCGAACTCGCCGACCTGCGGACAAACGGCCCGCGCCCCGGAGAACTCGACCGCGCCAAGCGCCTCGCCATCGCCCAAAGCAAACTCGCCTTCGAGACCACCTCCGCCCACGCCACCTGGGCCGGCGAAGGAGTCCTCGACTTCGGCCGCATCCCGGATCCCCTCGAATGGCGCTCACGCATCCTCACCGTAACCGATGACGAAATCCAAACCGCCGCCCGCAACATCTTCCAAAACCAATCCCCCACCACCGCCGAGGTAAGACCTTTGTGAAATGCCGAGATTATGGAATGTCATCTCTTTCTCTCTCCACTTCAGCATTTCAGCCTCTCAAAAAGTGCCCTTCCAACCATTCAGCCGCGAGCACTGGGTCACCCTCCTGATCGGGGCGGTGGCGGTCGCCGCGCTCCTGTTCGCGGGCCGTTCGGGGGAACGCGGGAAAAGCCTGTCCGCCGCGGTGCTGGCCTTCGCCAACCTGAGTTCCTACCCCTTCAACCTTGCCGCATGGCTGTCACTGGGCAAACCGCTGCCGCTCGATAACATCCTGCCGCTCCACCTCTGCGACATCACCGCCATCGTCGCCGGATTCGCGCTCGTCACCGGCAGCCGGACATTGCGCACCCTCACCTACTTCTGGGGACTCGCCGCCACCTTCCAGGCCCTCCTCACCCCGGCGCTCAGCGAGGGCTTTCCCGCCTGGCCCTTCTTCACCTTCTTCATCCAGCACTTCGCCATCGTCGCCGCCGCGCTGTATTTCCCCATCGTTGACGGCTGGCGACCCAAGCAACCGCTCTGGCGCAGCCCGCTTGAGGTTTACGGCTGGTCGGTCGCCTACCTGACCCTCGCCCTCGCCGTAAACTCAGCCTTGAAAACCAACTTCGGCTTCGCCTCCCGCCCACCGGACAACCCCAGCCTCATCGACCACCTCGGCCCCTGGCCCGTTTATCTCTTCTCCCTCCAAGCCATCGCCCTGATCGTCTTCCTCCTCCTCGCGCTGCCCTACGGGAGAAAGAGATAGTGGATGGGAGATATGGATTTCCGACCTCCGACCTCCGACCTCCCATGTCCGCCCCCTATCTCTCCCTCGAAGCCGAGCTTCACGACGCCTTCTGGGCGGCGGAGGATGATGCTTCCGAAGTCCGGCTGCTGGCGGACTTCCTTGCGGATCACCCCGGAACATCGCTGGAGATCGGCTGCGGCTCCGGGCGGCTGATGTTTCCCCTGCTGGAACGCGGCTTCGATGTCGAGGGACTCGAACTCTCGCCGGACATGCTCGCGCTCGCCCGCGCGGAAGCCTCGCGCCGCGGAGTGAACGCCGTGTTTCACGAAGGCGACATGACGCGCTGGACCTGCTTGCGGCGCTATTCCTCTCTCCTGGTCCCCGCCTTCACCCTGCAACTCGCCGCAGATCCCTCCGCGGCACTGATCCACTGGCATGGCCTGTTAGAATCCGGCGGGGCGCTCTACCTCACCACCTTCACCCCCTTCGCCGAACTGGAGGGCATCCATCCGGAAAACGAATGGTATCCCGACCACGAGGCCATACTCCCGAACGGCGACACCGCAAGCCTCGAAACCCGGCACACCCTGGATGCGGACCGGCGCCTGCTCCATCGCGAGCACCGTTACACCATCGATTCCAACCCGCCACGCAGCCACCACAGCCACCAGGACATCCGCTGGTTCGCCACCGGCGAACTCGAATGGCTGCTCGATCACGCCGGGTTCGAAATCACCGGTTCCTTCGCCGACTTCGATCCCACACTCGATACCGCACACATCGACCCGGACCAAACCGACGGCATCATGACATGGCATTGCCGGAGTTGAACAGGCTTTCCCCAAAGACCCCAAACATCACACGCGGAAAACAAAAAATGTCCCAAAGAACGCTTTTTGACACCAGGAGCTCAAAATGCAATTCCCGCTTCGGAAATGATAGAACCAAGGTTCGGACGGGGTGATCGTGCGGGCGCGCCGGAACCTTGGAGGGATTCGCCGCAAGTTATCATCCGCCGCCGTGGGCGTGGCGGACATCTCGCCGGGGCTGGCATCTTGTCTCTCCTTCCGGCGCGGCCCATGGCCAAAGTGGAACATGAAATGCGAATTCGCTTCCGGAACGCCCGGAGGGTCGCCTTCCAGGCCATTCCCGGCGGCAAACCTGCGCGAAAAGCCGCGTTTCCCTTTTTCCTGAAAGAATTCCAAATCGCCATTCTTGACGGGCGGGGCCGGGGCGGGCTATCACTCCGGGTGTGCCACGGATTGCAATCCTTCTTGCCGGCCTCGCCCTCGCCCAAACCGCGCTGAGCCAGAACTGGGAACGGGAGGATATCGGTTTCGACACCATCCAAAGCCGGGCGCGCGATCTGGCGAACCGGCCGTATGAGGCTCCCAGGGCGGACGACCTTCCGGGGTGGATGGCCGGCCTGACCTACGACCAGTATCGGGACATCCGTTTCAACCCGAACCAGGCCTTGTGGGCGGCGGAAAAGCTGCCGTTCCGCGCGATGTTTTTCCATCCCGGGTACCTGTACCGCGAGCCGGTGGCGCTCAACGAGTTCACCTCCAGCCACCAGCAGCGGATCCGGTTGGCCGAGGCGTATTTCAACTACGGCCCGCTGGTGCGAAAGCACGGCGACTTGCCGCCGGACGGCGGATTCGCGGGATTCCGCCTGCACTCGCAGCTCAACCAGCCGGATGTTTTCGACGAACTCATCGTGCTCCAGGGCGCGAGTTACTGGCGGGCGCTCGGCAAGAACCAGCGCTACGGCATTTCGGCGCGCGGCATCGCGGTGGACACCGGGATCGGCGGAGTGACCGAGGAGTTTCCGGCATTCCGCGAGTTCTGGCTGAGGAAACCGGAGGCCGATGACACGCACGTGCGTTTCTACGCGCTCCTCGACGGCCCTTCCTACGCCGGGGCCTATGCTTTCCGGGTGCATCCGGGCAACGACACCATTGTCGAGGTCCGGGCCGTGCTGTTTGCCCGCCGCGAGGTGAAACGCCTGGGCATCGCGCCGATGTCGAGCATGTTCTGGTTCGGGGAAAACTCGCGCCGCCGCTTCGATGATTTCCGCCCGGAGGTACATGATTCCGACGGCCTGGCCATCCGCATGGGCAGCGGCGAACGCATCTGGCGGCCTCTCTGCAACGACTCCGGGAAACTTGAATTCAGTTTCTTCGAGATGGCCAAGTGCGACGGCTTCGGGCTGCTCCAGCGCGACCGCCGCTTCAACGCCTACGAGGATGCCGAGGCCGCCTATCACATGCGCCCCTCGCTGTGGATCGAGCCCACATCCGACTGGGGTCCCGGGCGCGTGATGCTGATGGAAATCCCCACTGGAAACGAGCTGACGGACAACACCGCGGCCTTGTGGGAACCGGCGGAAACACCGCAGCCCGGAGACCGCCTGGAATTCAACTACCGCCAGCACTGGACGATGGACCCGGACCCGGCGCAAGCCGGCGGCCATGTGGTGGCCACCCGAAGCGGCGTGCATGACTGGGAACCGGAACGCCGCAGCGTGTTCGTCGAGTTTGTGGGCACCGCCCTCGGCGAGGAACACGAGATTCCGCTGACGGCACATGTGGAGGTGGTGGGAGACGCCGCCACGAAAGTGATCGTCCGGAACGTCAATGTACAGTCGATGCCGGAAGACCGCTGGCGGGCCTCGTTTCAGATCGCTCCGGCGGAGGAAGGCGGAAAACTTGCCGAAACAGGCCCCGTCGAACTCCGCTGCTGCCTCAAGCGGGGGGACAATTATCTAACCGAAACATGGGTCCATCGCGTCACGCCCTAGACACGCTCCGCCCGCTCAGCGAAAGCGAACTCGGCGAATGGGAGGAAGCCTATGCGGCGGTGGAGGCCTATCTCCAGGCGCTCCGCCTGCGCAACCGCCTGCTGGTGGCCGAACTCGTCCGCGGCATCCTGTGGCGCGCGTCCGCCAGGCGCAGCGCTGAACCGGCCCTCCCCGCCCGGGTGCTGGCCATGGAGGAGGCGCTCATGGAAGTGGCCGAGTGGACCCGGGACGTGCTCGACGTGCCCCTGGAAAACCGCCGTCTCGCCGCGCGCGGACGCCTCGCGCTGCTGCTTGCCGGCATGCCTGACAAGTGGCAGGGCGTGTTTCTCACGCCCGCGCCGTGGCCGCCCGCGTTTGTGGAGGCGATGAAAAAATCCTATCTCGCCGCAGGCCCGCGCTTCCACAAGCTGACGATGGTTCCGAAGCCGCTTGAACTGAACGCCATCGGCAGCGGAGCCGCACAGTGGTGGGAAACCATGGAACGCAAGCCGATCGTGCGCATCATGTTCCTCGGCCTGCTCGCGCTGCTGGCCACACTCGCCGCCTGGTACTTTTTCATCGAATGACGGAACAATCCGACTTGTCCCCGCAGGATTCCGGAAAACCTTTCCATGGCGGTTTCCGCACCACCTTGCGGCGCTTCGTCTTCTTCTCCGCGGTGCTGCTGGTCAACATCGCGGCCACCCTGTGGCTTGCCGACCTGTTCTGGCGCATGGGCTATCAGAAGGCGCACTATCCGCTGCTGGCCGTGTTCATCCTTCTCAACGGGCTGCTGACACTCGGCTCCTTCCATGCCATCTTCGGCGCGCTCGACATTCTGTCGGGCCGGAAACGCTCCGTCCGCATCAGCGGGCTTGCGGAAGGAAAATCGGGCCCGCTCGCGAAACGCCACGCGGTGGTCATGCCGGTGTACAACGAGGACAGCGTGAAAACCTGCGCGCGCATCGAGGCGATCCACCGTTCGATCCAGGCCACCGGCCATCTCGAATCCTTCGATTTCTTCATCCTCAGCGACACCCGCGACCTCGACCTCTGGGTGCGGGAGGAAACCGCCTGGACCAACCTCTGCCGCAAGCTCGATGGCTTCGGCCGCATTTACTACCGCCGCCGCCGCACCAACGAGAACCGCAAGGCGGGCAACATCGGCGACTTCGTCCGCACCTGGGGCGGCGGCTACGAAGCCATGCTGGTGCTCGATGCCGACAGCCTGATGGACGGCGCCGACATCCTCACCATGGCCCGCGTCATGGAGGCATATCCGCGCCTCGGCATTCTCCAGACGCCGCCCAAGCTCATACGCGGCTCCTCGGTTTTCACCCGCCTCCAGCAGTTCGCCATGCGGTTATACGGCCCGCTCTTCATACGCGGCTTGAATTTCTGGCAACTCGGCGGCGGCAGCTACTGGGGACACAACGCGCTGATCCGCCTCAAGCCCTTCTCCGAGTTCTGCGAACTGCCCGCGCTGCCCGGACACGAACCCTTCGGCGGGCGCATCCTCAGCCATGACTTCGTGGAAGCCGCGCTGATGGTCGCCGAGGGCTGGGAGGTCTGGCTCGCATGGGACATCGAGGGCACTTACGAGGAAGCGCCTCCCACGCTGGTGGACCACCTCATCCGCGACCGGCGCTGGATGCAGGGAAACCTCCAGCACATGTGGCTCATCTTCGCCCGCAGGCTCCCCTTCCCCACCCGCACGCACCTGTTCATGGGCATCATGGCCTATCTCGGCAGCCCGCTTTGGCTCCTGTTTCTCCTGTTAGGCACATGGATCGCCTGGGAACGCCACAGCAGCGGCCTCAGCTTGCTCCCCTTCGAAACCTATGTGGACCGCTGGTTCGGCATCAACGGCGTCCAGCAAAGCATCATCCTCACGGCGGTCGTCTTCGCACTGCTTTTCCTGCCGAAGATTCTCGCCACCATCCTCGCCATCCTGCATGGCCGCACCCGGCGCTCGTTCGGCGGCATTTTCCGGATCCTGTTCGGAACCCTTTTCGAAACCTTCGTCTCGATGCTGCTCGCGCCATCCATCATGGTTTCCCACACCGTCATGGTCATCGGCATGGTGCTGGGACGCTCGGTCGGCTGGGGCAACCAGAACCGCGAGACCGACGGCACCGACTGGAGGCACGCCTTCCGCGTCCATGGATTCACCACCGTCCTCGGTGTCGCGTGGGCCATCCTCGCCGTGCGCATCAGCCCGTACTTCGCCGCCTGGATGTCGCCCATCCTGCTGGGGCTTGTCCTTTCCGCGCCGGTCTCGGTGTGGACCAGCCGCGGCCGCTACGGCAAGGCGCTGGCCCGCCGCGGGCTGCTTGCCACTCCCGAGGAACTCAATCCTCCGGAGATCATCCTCCTGGCCGATGGCGCGGACGCCGCCGCGGATCCCGCGCTGGACGCCGTCACCGAGGCCCGCAGGGGCGTGATCGCCGCCATCGTCGATCCCTACGTGAACGGCGTTCACGTCTCGTTGCTCGACCAATCCGAGACCCGGCAGGACAAAGAGACACTCGCCGAGCGCTGCCTGTCGCTTGGCCCCGGCGGGCTTTCGCAAAACGAAATGTCCGAGCTGCTTTACAACGCCCCGGCGATGCTGATGATGCACCGCGCCGTGTGGCTGCGCTCCGCGGAAGACATCCACCCCACATGGACCCGGGCGGTGGAGAGCTACCGCCGCCGCCTCGACCAAACCTCGCCATTGGAACCCAACTGAACCGCCATCATCCCATGCTGCAGATCAATCCGAATCTCACCGATCTCGTCTCGGACGCCGCCGCCGGTCTCGCCGCCGCGTTTCAGGCCGAACCCACCATCACCGCCGCCGCGCCGGGCCGCGTCAACCTGATCGGCGAACACATCGATTACTGCGATGGCTTCGTGATGCCCTTTGCCATCGACCGTTACATCGTCATCGCCGGCCGCGCCAATGGCGAATCCGAGGCCCGCGTCGCCACCGCGCTGGGCGGCGGCATCGTCACGCTGGATCTCACCAAGCCGCAGGAAGCGGCCGAGCCGAAGTGGGCGAACTACCTGCGCGGCGTGATCCGCGGTTTCCAGGACCGCGGCCATCACATCCCGGGCTTTGACGCCTACATCCTCTCCTCCGTTCCCGGCGGCGCGGGGCTTTCCTCGTCCGCCGCGCTCGAATGCGCCACTGCCACCTTTCTCGAAGGCCTGCTGGACACACGGCTGGATACACGCGAGAAGGCGCTGCTCTGCCAAAAGGCGGAACACGATTTCGCCCATGTCCCCTGCGGCATCATGGACCAGTTCGCCTCCGCCTTCGGCAAGCCGAACCGCCTCGTCCTCATCGACTGCCGCTCCGGAGAACCGGAACTGGTTCCCTTTGAAAACCCGGATCTCACCGTACTGATTTCCAACACCATGGTTCACCACGAGTTGTCCGATGGCGGATACGCCGCGCGCCGCAAACACACCGAGGACGGCCTCGCCACCCTCGGCAAATCCTCGTGGCGCGATGTCTCCGCCGAGGATATCCAGGCGAACTGGAGCCAGCTTGGCGACCCCGTGAACCGCCGCTCGCGCCACGTCGTCGGCGAGATCGCCCGCACCGTGGACGCCGCCGCCGCCCTCGCCCGCAACGACTTCGAGGCTCTCGGGCCGCTGATGGCCGCCAGCCACGATTCGCTGCGCGACGACTTCGAGGTATCCTGCAAGGAGCTTGATATCATGGTGGAAATCACCCGCCGCATCGGCCGCGCCGGCGGAGTCATCGGCGCGCGCATGACCGGCGGCGGCTTCGGCGGCTCCACCGTCACGCTCTGCGAATCCGCGAAGGCCGCGGAGATCGCCGCCACCCTTGCCGCGGAATATGAAAAGGCCGCCGGCATCCGGCCGCAGATCTTCGCCTCGCGCCCCTCGCGGGGAGCGCACCTGGTGAAGTGATCCGGCGCCGGGGAGGCTCACCGGAAATGAAATGATATCATTTCCGGAAGTCCCGCCGGATCGCGCCTATCCGCGCTCGCCCGAGGGCACGGTGATGTCCGCCTCAAGCGGATAGGGAAGTATCTTCCTGGGAAAACCCTTTTCATCCCACTCCAGCCGCTGCGCGCGGGTGGTGCGGCCCCGGTAGGTGAAAACATCGGTCGTCTTGCCATGATAGACGATCCAGTCCTCGCGGCCATCGGGGGACTTGAAGAACCCGTGGTGCCCGGGGCCGTAGACGCGGTTTTCATCGGCCCTTGAAAGCAAGGGTTCCTCCGCCTGTTTCCATGACTCCACTTTCATCGGATCGCTTTTGGACTCCGCCCACAGATAGCCCACCTTGTAGTCGGGCTTCCCCGTATCGCAGGCGGAGTAGGTGAGGAAATTCCTGCCGCGGTGATAGATCACATACGGCCCCTCGCGCACCTCGTCACAACCGAAACCCGAGGCCGGGATCATCACCCGCCCGCCGGTCAGGCGCATCGGGTCGCTCATCCGCGAGATGAACAGGCGGTGCCCGGGATGCCCCGCCCACAGGAAATACAGCTTTCCGCCCTGCGCGAACACATGGCCGTCGATCGCGTAAAACTCGTTCTTCGGATCCGTGTTCAGCAGATGGGGCCCGCCGTAGGGGCCCTTGATGTTGTCGCGCTCGCTCTCGACGACATACATCCGATGACGGACGTCCGCACCGTCCGTTTGGGTGAAGTAACAATACCAGCGCCAGCCCTTTTTCCCGCGGAGGCGATGGAATTCCGCCGCCCACACGCCCTTGCCCCTGCCCCACACCATCACCGGTTTCGCCTCCCTGAGGCCGGCGATCGTCCGCGCGCTCCAAAGCCGCACACAATCGCCCTGGGTGGTCGAGAGATGGTATTCCCCGGCGGAATAGCCCATCCACGGGTCGGCCGAGTTGTTGAGCGGATTGCGGAAGGTCCTGCCATCCGCGGAAGCCAATCCGATCGCGCCCAGCGCCAGTATGATTCCAATCCGTATCATGCGTAGGTGACGCGCGCCTGACGCCGGATCTATCACCATGCGGGCAGGATGGTCGCAGCGCTCCGGGTTCGCCGGAAATGAAAATGCATGATCGAGGCCGCCGCTCACTTCCGCCAGATGCCCGCGCCCGCCCGTTTGGCGGCCTTTTCCAAGCGCTGGTTCCGTTTGGCGAATTCATCCCGCGCGGCCTTCTTCCCCGTGACGGTCCTCTTCCTGCGGCGGCCAGGCTACGGGCATGCCGTGGGCGCGGGCATGTCCGGCCTCAAGCAGCAACTCGTGCAGCCAGCGGCGTTTGCCGTCAGGCCCCTCCGCAATTGTGCATTGCCACCAGCCCGGGCATCGGGCATGAACCGGCGCGATGACGGGTCGTGAAATCAAAGAGGCGCTGGACCGCGCGGGCGTGCTGCCAAGCAAACAGCTCGGACAGAATTTCCTCATCGATCCGAACATGGCCCGCTGGATCGTTTCCCAACTCGAAGCCGCCGAAGACGACGCCGTCGTCGAGGTCGGCCCCGGCACCGGCTCGCTCAGCGAGCACCTCGTGGGCAAGGTGCGGCGGCTCATCCTCATCGAGTTCGACGCCCGGCTCGCCGCCGCCCTCATGGAGCGCTTCCGCGACGAGCCCACCGTCGAGGTCCATCATGCCGATGGCGCGAAGTTCGACGGACGCACCCTTTTCAAGCACCGCCCCCTCAGGTTTCTTGGAAACCTCCCCTACTCCTGCGGCGGAGCCATCCTGAAAAACCTGCTGGGCCGCCCGCATCCATTCGAGCGCGCCGTGGTCATGCTCCAGAAGGAAGTGATCGAACGCCTCGCGGCGAAACCAGGATCGAAGGACTACGGCATCCTCTCCCTGCGCACCCAGGTCGACTGGCTCGTCGAACCGCGCCGCACGGTGCCGCCCGAGGCCTTTCACCCGCGGCCGACCATCGATTCCGGCGTCGCCGTGCTCACCCCGCGCCGCGAGGGACTCCCGGCCTTCGACCACCGCCTCTTCGACGAACTGATCCGCCGCGGTTTCGCCCAGCGCCGCAAGCAGTTGAAGAAACAACTCCCGGAAGGCGTCCCCTGGGAATCCATCGCTGCGGACATCGGCGTCGCTCCCACAACCCGCGCCGAGGAACTCGGCCTCGCGCAGTGGGTCGCGCTCACCCGTCACTGCGATCCGCACCCGCTCAGGGACCTGCCACAGAAATCCGACGAGATCTTCGACGTGGTGGATGAAAACGACGTGGTCACCGGCAGGAAAACCCGCGGCGAGGTCCACGCCAAACGCCTGCTCCACCGCGCGGTCCACGTTTTTGTTTTCAACAAACGCGGCGACCTCCTGCTCCAGCGGCGCTCGATGTTCAAGGACGCCCATCCCGGCGTTTGGGACTCCAGCGTCTCCGGCCACCTCGACGCCGGCGAGGACTACCCGGCGGCGGCCGTTAGGGAACTCGATGAGGAAATGGGCATCGCGCTTGCCGAAGCCCCGGAGGAAACCGCGCGCATCTCCGCATGTGACAACACCGGCTGGGAACACGTCCGCCTCTACCGCTGCCACCATCAGGGACCGATCCGTTTCCCGGCGGCTGAGATCGAGGCCGCCACATGGTTTCCCATCGGAGAACTCCGGCAATGGATCGCCGCGCGCCCCGATGACTTCGCCTCCGGTTTCCTCGAATGCTGGAACGCCTACCAGAAATCCGAATCCCCATGAAACGCCTCGCCGCCCCCTTCCTGGCCCTCGTCCTCACCGCCTGCTCGAAGCCGGAAAACCTGTCGTTCCGCGTCCTCGCCACCAAGGCCCACGATCCGGAATGCTACACCCAGGGCCTCGAATTCTGGAATGGCAGACTCTTCGAGAGCGGCGGCGGTTACGGCGTCTCCACCGTCCGCGAGGTCAATCCCGCCACCGGCGGGATCCTCCGCCGCCGGCCCATGGCCAAGCACGTCTTCGCCGAAGGCATCACCATCTTCAACAACGAGCTGTGGGTGCTCACCTGGAAGGAAAAGACCGCCTACGTCCTCGATCCGGACACCTTCCGGTTTCTCCGCCTCCACGAATACCAGGGCGAGGGCTGGGGCCTCACCAACGATGGAACCCACCTCATCATGAGCGACGGCACATCCGCGCTGCGCTTCATGGATCCCAAGGACTTCACCGAAAGGAAACGCCTCACCGTCACCGACAATCGCGGCGAAGTGGACATGATAAACGAACTGGAATACGCCGATGGCCTGATCCATGCCAACATCTATCAGACCGACCGCATCGCCCGCATCTCGGCGGACACCGGCAAGGTCACCGGTTGGCTCGACCTCTCCCCATTGCGCAAACAACTCCCCCAACCCCACCGCGCCGAAGTCCTCAACGGCATCGCCCGCGATCCCAAGACCGGCAGATACCTCGTCACGGGGAAACTCTGGCCCAAAAGCTTCGAAATCGAGATCGGGAACTGATGCGGGGATAAACCCGGAAACGGAAGAGGAGGATGCGGAAACCTTTCCCGCCGGTACCGGAAGGCGCGCCGGGAATCCGCATTGATCCCAAATGGGAAAATGAGCCGCAGATGAACGCGGATAAACGTTAATTCCAAAAGGCTTACGATAAAGCCAGGATCCGCCTAAAAGGTGAGCCATTGGATCGATGTATGTCTTTCATCATCTGCGTCCATTAACGTCCACCTGCGGTTCCATTTCCTTTTCCGGGTTTATATCTTCCCCTTTCGCGTTTTCCGCCGTTCCCGGTGCCGGGGTTCGGGATAAGTCGCCGGCGCGCCTGCGGCGGTGTGATCAGGCCGGCTCAATCCTTGCCAACAGGTCGTCACTATCCACCTGCTCGCCTTTTTTCACGAGAACCTCCGCGACGACGCCATCGGCGGAGGCGCTGACGGTGGTGAGCATTTTCATGGCTTCGAGGACGACGAGCTTGTCACCGGCCTTGACTTCGTGGCCGGGGGAGACGGCGACTTCGGTAACCATGCCGGGCATGGGGGCGCAGGCGTGGGCGGGGTTGTCGGGATCTCCCTTGGCGCGGGTGGCGGTGGCGGCGGACTTGAGGGATTTGTCCGATACGATCGACTCGCGCGGCATGCCGTTGAGTTCATAGAACAGGGCGCGGCGGCCGTTGCTGTCGGCCTCGCCGATGGAGATGAGCCTGATGATGAGGATTTTGCCGGGATCGATCTCGATCTCGATCTCCTCGCCGATCTGCAGGCCGTAGAAGAAGGCGGGTGTGGGCAGGAAGCTGAGATCGTCGTATCTGGAACGGAAGGAGAGGAAGTCCTCGTGCACCTGCGGATACATCAGGTGGGAGAAGACGGCGTCCTGGAGCTGGGAGGGGGTGTGGGTGATGTTGAGTTTTTGGGCCTGGCGGACGCAATCCGCCGCCACGGTCTCGAAGTCCACCTGATCGGCGAGTTCGCCGGGGCGGATTGCCGCCGCCTTTCTGTTAGGTCCGAGCACGACCTTCTGGACATCGGCGGGCCAGCCGCCGTCGGGTTGGCCGAGGCCGCCGGAGAGCATGTCGATCACGCTTTCCGGGAAGTCGATGCTGCCGGGTTTGAGTTTCGGGACGTCGGCGGCCCTGATGCCGCGGGTGACGAGGAACATGCACATGTCGCCAACGACCTTGGACGAGGGAGTGACCTTCACGATGTCGCCGAAGAGTTGGTTGACCTCGGCGTAGGTGCGGGCGATTTCACGCCAGCGGTGACCGAGCCCCATGGCATTGGCCTGCTCGCGCAGGTTGGTGTACTGGCCGCCGGGCATTTCGTGCTCGTAGACCTCGGCGGTGCCGGCGCGCGGGGCGGAGTCGAAGGGTTTGTAGAAACCGAGAACCTCCTCCCAGTAGTCGGAGAGTTCGTTGAGTGAGTTGAAGTCGAGGCCGGTGTCCCGTTCGCTGTTGGCGAGGGCGGAGGACACCGAGTTGAGGTTCGGCTGGGAGGTGGAGCCGGACATCGAGGCGATGGCGAGGTCCACGATGTCCACGCCGGCCTTGGCGGCGGCGATGACGGAAGCGGCGTTGAGGCCCGAGGTGTCGTGGGTGTGGAAATGGATGGGGATGCCGATTTCCTGTCTGAGGGCGTGGACGAGGTTGTAGGCGGCCTGGGGTTTGCAGAGTCCGGCCATGTCCTTGATGGCGAGGATGTGCGCGCCCATTTTCTCGACCTCCCTGGCCTTGTTGATATAATATTGGAGGGAATATTTGTCGCGTTTCCCGTCAAGGATATCACCGGTGTAGCAGATGGCCGCCTCGCAGAGGGCCTTGCCGTGTTCGCGCGCGGCCTCCATGGCGACCCGCATGTTGGGCAGGTAGTTGAGGGAGTCGAAGATGCGGAAGATGTCCATTCCGGAGTCCGCGGCGTGTTTCACGAATCCGGCGACCACGTTGTCCGGATAGTTCGAGTAGCCGACGGCATTCGAGCCGCGGAAGAGCATCTGGAAGCAGAGGTTCGGTATCTTCTCGCGCAGGCGGCGCAGGCGCTCCCACGGGCACTCGTGGAGGAAGCGCATGGCGGTGTCGAAGGTGGCTCCGCCCCACATTTCCAGCGAGAAGAGCCGGGGAACGCGGTGGGCCATGGCTTCGGCCACGCGCAGCATGTCATAGGTGCGCATGCGGGTGGCGATGAGCGACTGGTGGGCGTCGCGCAGGGTGGTGTCCGTGATCAGGAGGCGTTTCTCGTCGAGAATCCACTTGCAGAAAGCCTCCGGGCCTTTTTCCAACAGGATGTCGCGGGAGCCTTTGGGCACCTGCGCCTGGTGTTCGATGATCAGCGAGTCCGGCACATGCGCCCTGGGCATGGCGGCGGCCGGTTTCCAACCCTTGGCGGTGGGGTTGCCGTTGACGGTGATGTCGGAAAGATAGGCCAGGGTGCGCGTGGCGCGATCGCGACGGGTGCGGAACTGGAACAGACCGGTATTGGTGTCGATGAGTTTGGTGTGTGCCTGCCCGGAGCGAAAGGTGTCATCGGCGATGACGTTTTCGAGGAAGGGGATGTTGGTTTTCACCCCGCGGATGCGGAACTCGCGCAGGGCGCGGTCCATGCGCTGGCAGGCCATCGGGAAGTCGCGGCCCATGGCGGTGATCTTGACCAGCATCGAGTCGTAGAATGGCGTGACGACCGAGCCGGCGTCGCCGGTGGCGGCGTCGAGGCGGATGCCGAAGCCGGCGGCGGAGCGGTAGTTCAGGATGCGGCCGTAATCGGGGGCGAAGCCTTTCTGCGGATCCTCGGTGGTGACGCGGCACTGGATGGCGAAACCGTTGCAGGGGATTTCATCCTGTGCGGGGACGGCCACATCGGGACCGTGGAGGTTTTCGCCCCGGGCGATGAGGATTTGGGAGCGGACGAGGTCGATGCCGGTGACGCACTCGGTGACGGTGTGCTCGACCTGGATGCGCGGGTTCATCTCGATGAAGAACCAGTCGTTTTTGTCCATGTCATAGAGGAACTCGACGGTGCCCGCGTTGTTATAACCAATGCCTTTGGCGAGGGCGACGGCGGCGGCGCAGAGTTCCCTGCGGACCTTGGGATCGAGGTTCATGGCCGGGGCCACCTCGACGACCTTCTGATAGCGGCGCTGCACCGAGCAATCGCGCTCGTGGAGATGGACCACGTTGCCGTGGCGGTCGCCGAGGATCTGCACCTCGATGTGTTTGGCGCGGGAGACATATCTTTCCAGGAAAACGGCGGGATTGCCGAAGGCTTTCTCCGCCTCGCTCCGGGCCTCCTCCAACAGGCCGGCGAGTTGTGACGGTTTCCCGACCACGCGCATGCCGCGTCCGCCGCCGCCGAAGGCGGCCTTGATGATGAGCGGGAAACCGATTTGTCGGGCGATGGCGATGGCTTCGTCCGGATCGCTGATGGGGTTCTCCGTACCGGGCAGGGTGGGGACGTTGAACTTGCGGGCGAGGGTGCGGGCGGCGGTCTTGTCGCCCATGTTTTCCAGCAGATCCGGCGAGGGGCCCACGAAGGTGATGCCTTCTCGGGCGCAGGCGCGGGCGAAGGCGGCGTTTTCCGAGAGGAAGCCGTAGCCCGGATGGATCATGGTGACGCCCTTCTGTTTCGCGAGCGCGACGATGCCCTCGACATCGAGATAGGCGCCGACCGGGCCTTTCTTGGGATCGAGTTGATAGGCTTCGTCCGCCTTGAAGCGGTGGATGGAAAAGCGGTCTTCCCCGGCGAAGATCGAAACCGTGCGCAGGCCGAGTTCGGTGGCGGCGCGGAAAATGCGGATCGCGATTTCGCCGCGGTTCGCGGCCATGAGTTTCCCGGGGCGTGATGACGTTTCGGACATGCTTGCGGACTCTTAGGCGCGGCCCCGGCCGGAGTGAAGAGAAATCGGAATCCCCTGTCCGGGTTATTGCGCCGGGCGGCAGGCGGGCGGTCTTTCCCCCAAGCGCCGGGGCACGACTCGAAAGTCGCCGGGAATCCGTTGGCTTTTGACGGGCAGGGGAAGCCGGGCCACCGGTTTCAGGCCGCGTCCTGATCGGCGCGTTTGCGGCGAACGAGAGGCGGTTTCTCGCCAACGACGACCTGGCGGGTGAGGGTGACGGATTCGACATCGTCGCGCGACGGGATGTCGAACATGACTTCGAGCATCAGTTTCTCGAAGATCGAGCGCAGGGCGCGGGCACCGGTGCCGCGGCGGACGGCTTCCTCGGCGAGGGCGCGCAGGGCGTCGCGTTTGACGTGGAGTTTCACGCCGTTCATGGCGAGCTGCTTGCCGTATTGTTTGACCAGCGCGTTCTTGGGCTCGGTGAGGATGGACATGAGTTCCTCCTCGGAGAGCTTGCGCAGGGAGGAAATCACCGGCAGGCGGCCGATGAATTCGGGGATGAGGCCGAAGTGGAGGAGGTCCTCGGGTTGGGCACGTTCGAGCAGGTCGAGCGCGGGATCGTCGAGCGGGCCGCTTCCCTGTCCGGCGTGGAAGCCGAGGGTGTTGCTGCCGAGGCGTCTGCGGACCATGTCTTCGAGTCCGACGAAGGCTCCGCCGACGATGAAGAGGATCTTCTCGGTGTTGACCTGGATGTATTCCTGCTGCGGGTGCTTGCGTCCGCCCTGGGGCGGCACGTTGCAGACGGTGCCTTCGAGAATCTTGAGGAGTGCCTGTTGCACGCCCTCGCCGGAGACGTCACGGGTGATGGAGACGTTTTCGGTCTTGCGGCCGATCTTGTCGATTTCATCGACATAGATGATGCCGCGCTCGGCACGGGAAACATCGAAGTCCGCAGCCTGGAGCAGGCGCAGGATGATGTTTTCCACATCCTCGCCGACGTAGCCGGCCTCGGTGAGGGTGGTGGCGTCCACGATGCAGAACGGCACGTCGAGCACGCGGGCCAGGGTGCGGGCGAGGAGGGTCTTGCCGGAGCCCGTGGGGCCTAACAGCATGATGTTGGACTTTTCGATCTCCACTCCCTTGAACTCCTCGCTCACCTTCGCCTGATCCTGGCGGAGGCGCTGGTAGTGGTTGTA
>CAZKQK010000033.1:0-31230 GCA_964554865.1 uncultured Luteolibacter sp.
TCCCCGAGGACGAGCTTGAGCGCGCCGACGATGACGGATTTTCCCGCGCCGGTTTCCCCGGTGACACCGATGAGGCCGGAGCCGGGTTCCCAGACGAGTTCATCGACGAGGGCGAGATTTCGGATTTTAAGAAGTGAGAGCATGCGTCCGGTGGAACGCGGCCATGATGCACGGCGTGTGACAGGAATCAATGTCGGCGCGGTGTTTGTGTTTCGGATGGTTGGCGGCGAGCGGTGATCTCCGCTACGCAAAGAATTCCCCGGACCGGGATTGACGGAAGGCCGCCGCCCCGCTGTCATGCCGGGCCGCCGCAAAAGCGGATGTTCCATGGACTATCAAGCTAAAATCGCCCGCAACGTCGCTTCCATCCCCCGCTCGGGGATTCGCGATTTCTTTGAACTCGTGATGGGGCGCGACGACGTGATCTCGCTCGGCGTCGGCGAGCCGGACTTCGTCACGCCCTGGCATATCCGCGAGGCCGCGATCTATTCGCTGGAAAAGGGACAAACGACCTACACCTCCAACCTTGGCCTGCTCTCGCTGCGCAAGTCGATCTCGCGCTACGTGGAATCGTTCTTCGGCGTTTCCTACGAGGCGGCGAGGGAAGTGCTGGTGACGGTGGGGGTTTCCGAGGCGATCGACATCGCCCTGCGCGCGCTGATCAATCCGGGCGACGAGGTGATCTATCATGAGCCGTGTTATGTTTCCTACAGCCCGAGCATCGTGATGGCCCATGGCGTGGCGGTGCCGGTGGTGACCGCCAAGGAGGACGGGTTCTCGCTGAAACCCGGGCGGCTTGCCGCGGCCATCACGCCGAAGTCCCGCATCCTGATGCTGAATTTCCCGACCAACCCGACCGGCGCCTGCGCCTCCCGCGAGGATCTGGAGGGTATCGCGAAACTGGCCGTCGAGCACGACCTGATCGTTCTAACAGACGAGATCTACAGCGAACTCCGCTACGACGGGGAGAAGCACGTTTCCATCGCGTCGCTGCCGGGAATGAGGGAGCGCACCATCCTGTTGCACGGGTTTTCGAAGGCCTTCGCCATGACCGGTTTCCGCCTCGGTTACGCCTGCGCGCCGCAGCCGGTCATCGAGGCGATGATGAAGATCCACCAATACGCCATGCTCTGCGCGCCGATCATGAGCCAGAACGCGGCGATCGAGGCGCTGGAACACGGCGCGTCATCGATGGCGGAGATGCGCAAGAGCTACCACCAGCGCCGGGATTTCCTGGTGAGGCGGCTCAATGAGATCGGCCTCGATTGCCACACTCCCGGCGGAGCGTTCTATGTGTTTCCGGACATCCGTTCCACCGGGCTTTCCAGCAAGGACTTCGCGTTCCGCCTCTTGGAGGAGGAAAACGTCGCCTGCGTGCCCGGCAGCGCGTTCGGTCCCTCCGGCGAGGGTTTCCTGCGCTGCTGTTACGCCACGGCCTTCGATGACATCCGCACGGCCACGGACCGGATGGAAGACTTCGCCGGCCGCCTGAAATCGAAATGAACCCTTGCAATCCGCCGTTGACCGCATCGGGAGACGCCGCGGACCGTCTGACGAAGGCCCACGTCGTGCCCTTCGCGGTGTTCATGGGGTTCCTGCTGATGCTGCAACTCGTCGCCGCGAAAATCGCCTGGGACCATCCGGAGGCCCCATGGTGGCGGCGCGATCCGGCCCATTTCATCTATCCGGCGCAGACTCTCGCCTGTCTCGGCCTGCTGTGGTTCTATCGGCGGTCTTACCGCTTCGACTGGTCGTGGAAATGGCTCGCTCCGGCGGTTGTTTTTGGCGCGGCGGGCATCGGTTTCTGGCTGCTGCCGACGACCCTCTACGACCACTGGGGTCTAACGGGAAAAACCGAGGGGCCGCTCGCCTGGTTCGGCGTGCAGGCGCGGATCAAGGGTTTCGATCCCCATGTTTTCGGGCACCCGGCCGCCTTCTGGACTGTCGTGCTGTTGCGCTTCCTGCGCGCCGTGGTGGTGGTGGCCTTCGTCGAGGAGATCTTCTGGCGCGGCTTCATGATGCGTTTTGTGATGGACTGGGAGGGCGATTGCTGGAAGCAGCCCTTCGGCCGCGCCCACTGGAAGTCCTGGCTGATCGTCACCGGGCTTTTCATGCTCGCCCATGCCCCGTCGGACTATGCCGGGGCCTTTGTGTATGGCAGCCTCACCTGGTTTCTCTGCGTCTGGAGCCGCAATCTCGGAGCCTGCGTGATCATGCACGCCACCGCCAATCTCCTGATGGGACTTTACATCATAAAATACGCCAAATTCGGCCTTTGGTGAGCGGCCTCCACCGATCCGACTCTTGGGGTTGCATTCACTGGCGTTTCCATCAAAACTCGGCCCAAGACGATGCCTGATAACAACCCTGACGACCTGCTTCTGCTGATCCGCTGCCCCTCTTGCGGGCAGCGCTTCAAGGTCGGTGAGGACCTGCGCGGGCGCACCGTCGAGTGCGGAAGCTGCGAGCACCGCTTCCGCATCAACGACGAGGTCGTCGTGCGCGGCAAGAAATTCTATCCGGGAGAGCGGCGGGACGCTTCGCTCGACCGCTTCCAGCGCGTCCCGCTCGCCATGGGAAGCCCGAACCCGGCGGTGCAGACCGTGCGCTATGCCGAGCCTCCGAACCCCGTCAACTTCGAGCCCACTCCACCGCTGCGCATCCTCGCCGCCGCCTTCGGAGTCGCCATCATGGTCTTCATGGCCCTGCTCGTCGTCCTCGGCACCAACCGCGGCGGCGCGCTTGACGGCATGACCACGGAAAACCGCCTGCTGATGCTGGGATTCACCTCGCTCCTCGCCTCCGGCCTGATCATCTACGGCAACCCGAAAGCCCGCCTCAAGGCCGGCTTTTTTTCCATCATCCTCTCCTCCGCCCTGTTCGCGCTGCCATTCATCTTCACCCGGAATTCGACTCCTCCCGTCCAGGCGGACATGCCCGCCGAGGGCGCGCCACCCAGGCCCCGTCCGGAGGAGCCCGCGGCCGATCCCTACGCCGCCCTCCGCCTGGAGATCGGGACCGGCCCGCTCGAAGACGAAATCGAAAAACTCAAGGCCTCGGGCAGCACCAGGACCGCTGTCGGCCTCTGGCTGCAGGATCTGCGCGAAACCAACCGCATCGTGGTGCGCGATTTCATCCTCAGAACCCTTCAAGCCGATCCGGGAACCCACTACTTCCCGCGCGGCAACGGGAATTTCCTGATGGTCGTCACCGGCATCAACCACAGCCTCAGCGAGGTGGCATCCGTCGTCAGCGCCTTCGGCTCGGAAGTGAAAACCCATCCCGGCATCGGCATCGTCGAGATCAAGGTGGACAACAGCCTTTTCGCCGAGGGCCCCATCGAAAAGCTCACCAACCGCAAGGACCCCGCCTTTTACGACCTTAACAAGCGGGAACTCGAATCCATCGATCTCCAGCGTGTCTCCAGCGCGGTCAAGCGGCTCGCCGACGCGGAACCCTCGGTCTATCGCAGCGACATTACCCGCAGGCTCATCGCCCTGCTCTCCGCCGACTGGGTGGACTTCAAGGGCGACGTTGCCCGCGCCCTTTCCGCATGGTCGGAAACCCCGGGCCCGGCCGGCGAGGCGGCGCTTGTCGAACTTCAGGAACTCATTACCAAGGGCGGCTCGGTTCCGCCCGATCTCGTGGCACTCATCGTCAGGGAAAGGAACGCCGGAGTCATTCCACCGCTCGGCGAACTCTGGAAACGCAATCCCACCCAATGGGAGTCCCTCTACGCCGAAATGGGAGCGCCTGCGGAGGCCTCCGTCATTGGTTCCTTCCCGCGCACCGAGGGCTCGCAGCGCCAATCCGCCGTGCGCCTGCTTGGCAAGGTCGGCGGCCCGGATAGCCTCACTGTCCTCGAAGCCGCCGAGGGATCGGCGGACCCGGAATTAAAGGTACTCATCGAAAACGCGCTCTCAGCCATCCGCTCGCGCATGGGCGAGTGAAGATTTCGCCTCCGGCACGAATCCCCTTGCCGTGAACTTGCTGGCAGGCCAACTTCCGTGCGCCTCTCGTTTCGCGCTAAGCCGGGATGATCCGGGGGGAGAATTCCGGCCGCGCGGGGCGGGGGGCACAGGAGAATCCCCCGCCTCGTTCATTTCATCCTTGGCCATCCGCGCCTTCTTGGATGCATTGGCCGCATGCCGGACAAGCACCACGGTTGGGATGACAGCAGGCTGCTCGCGCGCGCCATCCTCCACGACCGCGCGGCACGCCGCAAATGGATCGGCCGCATGCTCCTGCTGCCTCTGCTGATGATCGCCGCCGGCCTCTGGCTCATCGACGGGTGGCTCGCCCAAAGCGCCCTGCGTTTCCTCTGCTGGTGGGGCGTCTGCGCCATCGCCACCGGAGTGGTCATGCTCTTCGCCATCCACGACGCCCTCGCCGCCATCCGCGAGGAACGCGACCGTTTCCGCTGAAACGGATTTGCACGCCCCATATGTTTCCTTCCCGTCCGGGTTTACGGAAATCTTCCAAAATCCGCCATCCCCGCACGGATGCTTGCCGGACCCTCTCCCGCGGGTGTTAGCATCACCGCCGCGCCAAACCCGCGCCAAACCCATGACAGAAAAACCGCGCCTCAGCTTCTGGCAGATCTGGAACATGTCCTTCGGCTTCCTCGGCATCCAGTTCGGGATGGGGCTGCAAATGGCAAACATGTCGGCCATCTTCACCTTCCTCGATGCCAAGGAGGAACAGTTGTCACTTCTCTGGATCGCCGCGCCTCTGACAGGATTGATCGTGCAACCCGTGATCGGCTACCTGAGCGACCGCACCTGGTGCGGACTTGGCAGGAGGCGGCCCTACTTCCTCATCGGTGCGCTGCTTTCCTCGCTTGCGCTGGTGGCCATGCCGCATTCATCAGTGCTCTGGATGGCCGTCGGCCTGCTGTGGATCCTCGATGCCTCGCTCAATGTCGCCATGGAGCCGTTCCGCGCCTTCGTCGCGGACAAACTGCCGGAACAACAGCGGCCCACCGGGTTCACCGTGCAAAGCCTCTTCATCGGCCTCGGGGCGACCGTCGCCTCCGCGCTGCCGTGGCTTCTCGCCAATGTGTTTCACATCGCCCCCTCCGAGGCGGGAGCCGGTCTCATGCCGTCGGCGACCATCCTGTCATTCCACATCGGAGCCGCAGTTCTTTTCGTCGCCGTGTTATATACCATTCTGACAACTCCCGAAAATCCGCCGGAGGACATGGAGGCCTTCAAGCGGATGAAACGCGGGTCATCCGGCCTCTCCGGTTTCATCGGCGAGTTGGCACATGGCCTCGGCAACATGCCGCGGACGATGAAACAACTGGCCGTTGTGCAGTTTTTCACATGGATGGGGCTCTTCAGCATGTGGGTTTACTTCGCCCCCACCATCGCCCGCAACGTGTTCGGTGGAAACCCCGCGGATGAGGCCGCATGGAAAGGCGTCATGGAGAAGGCCGGTGAGTGGACCGGTGTCTGCTTCGCATCCTACAATGTCGTTTGCTTCGCGTTCTCATTCGTTCTCATCGGACTCACCTCCCGTTTCTCGGCGAAGCACATCCACATCGTCTGCCTCGCCTGCGGCGCGCTCGGCCTCGGCTCCGCGGCGCTCATCGGATCGCAACAGATGCTCCTGCTCTCGATGCTCGGAGTCGGAATCGCATGGGCCTCGATTCTCTCGATGCCCTACGCCATGCTCTCCTCGGCCCTGCCCGCCGAGCGCATGGGTTTCTACATGGGCGTCTTCAATTTCTTCATCGTCATCCCCCAGGTGCTCGTCGCCCTCGCCATGGGCGGCATCGTCGGCAGCCTCTTTGGCGGGGATTCAAGCAAGGCCGTCCTGCTCGGCGGAATCTTCTTCCTGCTCGCATCGGTCTCCACCCGCTGGGTGGAATACAAGGGCGGCGCGGTGGGCATTCCCTCCGGCGGCGGACACTGAAAACCCGCAACCGTCCGAACCATGACTTGGCAAATCCTGCTCTCCGGCCTTTTAATCGCGGCGATGAGCGCCAGCACCCGAGCCGCCGGGACTCCCCGGCCCGTGATCTATCAACTCATGGTCCGCACCTTCGGCAACACCAACGAGACCCGAAAGAGCAACGGCACCATCGCCGAGAACGGCTGCGGGAAATTCGTCCACCTCACCCCGGACGCCCTCAAGGCCATCAGGGACATGGGTTTCACCCACCTCTGGCTCACCGGTGTGATCGAGCAGGCCAGCGGCACCGCCTATCCCAAGCGCCCCGCCGATGATCCGGACATCCTCAAGGGCATCGCCGGCAGCCCCTACGCCATCAGGGACTACTTCGATGTCTGCCCGGACTACGCCACGGACCCGGACCGCCGGCTCGATGAGTTCAAGTCCCTGCTCGAGCGCTGCCGCGCCCACGGACTCAAGGTCATCATCGACTTCGTTCCCAACCACGTCGCGCGCTCCTACCAAAGCGACGTCCGTCCGGACCTCTCCTTCGGCGAGGGCGACAAGACCGGGGTGTTTTTCGACCGCGACAACCATTTCTTCTATCTCCAGCCCGATCACCCCGGCGGCGGACCGCCGTTGAAACTTCCCACCGCCGGAAAACCCGGCTGCGACGGCCGCTTCGAACCGGAAACCACCATCGGCCGCGTCACCGGCAACAACGTCATTTCCTGGGAACCATCGGTAAACGACTGGTATGAAACCGTGAAACTCAGCTACGGCCACGATTTCACCACCGGCCGGGACACCAGCCACCTTCCCGGCCCGGACGCGGTGCCTGCCGATGTCCCGCGCACCTGGCGCACCATGGACGAGATCCTCGCCCACTGGCAGAACATGGGCGTGGACGGCTTCCGCGTGGACATGGCCCACATGGTCCCCATGGAATTCTGGAAATGGGTGGTAAAGCGCTGCCGCTCCCGTAATCCCGAGACCCTCTTCACCGCCGAGGCCTACGACAACGACCCCGTGAAACTCACCGACGGCCACGTCCTCGACGCCCTGCTCCACGCCGGGTTCGACTCGGTTTACGACGATCCGAGCTATGACGTGCTGGAAGGCATCTACGACTCCGGCAAGTGGGCGAACGATCTCGATCCGCTCACCTTCACCGGTGTCCGTTTCCACCGCTCGCTGCGCTACGCCGAGAACCACGACGAGGTCCGCCTCGCCAGCCCCAAGGAATGGGGCGGCCACGGCATGAAGGTCGGCAAGCCCGCCACCGCCGTGCTCTTCGCCATGGGCCGCGGACCCGTCATGATGTATCACGGCCAGGAAGTCGGCGAGCCCGCGCTGGGCGCCGAAGGCTTCGGCGGCGATGACGCCCGCACCTCCATCTTCGATTACTGGTCGATGCCCGAGTTCACCAAATGGGTGAACGGCGGCAAGTTCGACGGCGGCCGCCTCAGCGATGAGCAAAAGGCGCTCCGCGAATGGTATGCCAAACTCATCCGCTCCACCCAGAGCCGGGCCTTCACCCATGGCGAGTTCTACGGGCTCAACCATGCCAACAAGGACAACCCCGCCTTCGGCCGCGTTGGCGACGAATCCGTCTCCGGCCACTGGCTCTACGCCTTCCTGCGCCGCGATTCGAAGTCAGGTGAGGCCGCGCTCGTCGTCGCGAACCTCAATCCCCATGAAACCCTGAAAAACCTCCGCGTCCTCATTCCGGAGGACGCCCAGATGTTCCTCGGCCACCACGGTGACGAAACCTGGAATCTCGCCGACCTCATGGGCGATTGGAAATCCGGCGCCACCCGCGCCAGCCTCACCACCACCGGCCTGCAAATCCCCGATCTTCCTCCCTGCGACGCCGCCATCATCAGCATCTCACGCTAGTGTTCCATCATTCCAAAGTGACGGATGCGGGATTGCGAAGCACCCATGGGGAGCGCGCGCGAGGGCGAGTGTGCTCCCCGGGATATTGAACCTGCGCGCCATCCGCCAAAAACCATTTTGCGGACTACCGGCATGGCCTGTCAGGAAGATGGCGTATGAGTTCAAGCTTCGGCTTGCCTGTGCCAACGCGTCGTTGCCGTGGCGGGACAGAGGAATCTCCCTGCGCGGGAATGGTGAGCCGTGAACTCCCGCAGGGGGCGGGTGATCGGGGATTTCACGCGCCGGTCGTGCCGGTCCAGTGCCAGAGGCCGGGATCGAGTTCGTGGCGCGCGGCCTTGGCGAGGGCGTCGGGGTCCGCACCGTAGTGGAGGACGGCGAAGGTGGTGGAGCCGGAGCCGCAGAGCAGTGCTCCCGCCACTTCGTCGCGGGCGAGCAGCCACATCTTGAGTTCGGCGAGGAAGCGGTGTTTGCCGAACACCGGGCGTTCCAGGTCGTTCACCAGGGTGATGCCGTCGAGGTCCTGGGCGGCGTGGAGAATGCCGGGAAGACCGGAGGACTCCGCCAGTCGGCCATAGGCGTCCGGAGTGGGCGCGGCAAACCATGGCTTGAGCAGCAGAACCCGCAGCGGGGGAGGGGGGGTTTCCGTTTCCACGATCTCGCCGCGTCCGGTGCAGCGCGCGGTCCCGGGAGTGAGGAAAAACGGGATGTCGGACCCGAGGGAGGCGGCGATTTCCCGGAGTTTTTCCGTGCCCGGTTGCTGGCCATGCAATTCGTGGAGGCCCAGCAAGGTGCTTGCCGCATCGCTGCTGCCGCCGCCCAGTCCCGCGCCGTGGGGGATGTGTTTTTGCAGGTGGATGGAATGCTTGCACGTGATGCCTGCGGCCTGTTCGTAGGCGCGCACGGCTTTGACGACGAGGTTGGATTCGTCGCAGGGCAGATCCGGATCGTCACAGGAAAACGAAAACCCGGCGCCTTCGGTAAACGTGATGCGGTCGGCGAGGCCCGGAAGTTTCAGCATCAGGGAATCGATCTCGTGGAAACCGTCATCGCGTTTTCCAAGGACGCGCAGCGAGAGGTTGAGTTTGGCGGGGGCGTGCAGTTCGAGCGTGCTCATGGCGTGGGTTCGCGGAGGATCAGGGCCATCATGCGGCCGGTTTTCCCCAGCTCCTTGCGGTAGCTGTAAAACCGCACGGAATCTGAGGCGGTATTGAGCCCGCAGTCGATGAAATTTCCGATCCCGGCCGCAGCGGCCTGGCGGCCGATTTGCGCGGCGAAGTCCACCTCGTAGTCCGGCGGGCGGATGCAGGGGCCCAGCACCGCCACGATGTCCTCCGGCCGGCTGCCGAAACGGTTGCCCATCAGGCCGACGGCCGTACCGAGGATATCGGCCCCGGTGCCCTTTTTCCCGGAGTGCAACAGGCCGACCGCCCCGGTTTTGCGGTCGGCCAGCCAGATCGCGCCGCAGTCGGCGACGTAGATGGCAAGGACCACGCCGGCTTCCGCCGTCAGCAATCCGTCCACTCCGGGCACCACCGGCAGTCCGTCCGGGGCAATGTTGGTTTCCGCGCCCGGCACCACGGCCACCTTGCCGCCATGCACCTGCTCGGCCCGCCACCAGGGGCCTCCTCCGGACAAACCGGCCACGGCCCGCTCGTGGATCGGCCGCAGAAGCCGCATCGCCTCGTCGCGGTTTCCGGTGATTGGCAGGTCCGGCGCGCGCTCCACCCAGCCGGCCCTCACGCCGGGGATGCGGCGCAACTCATTCAGAAAGGGGAACGCCTCCGTCACCGGGGGGACGGTGACGGAGGCGCTTCAAATCGCCAAGCTGGTTTTTTCAGGAGTGTTCTCCGCTCACGCCATGGCGCGGCCGCTGATGGCGCGCTTGGTGTGCTCAAGAGCCTCCGCCTGATCCTCATCGAGGCCCGCAAGGATGCCTGCAAGGTCGTTCGCAATCTCGGAACGCATCTTGGAAACGAGTTCGACTCCCTTCGCGGTGATGCGGACCATGATTTTGCGACGATCCTCAGCCGCGTGTACGCGCTCGACATAAGCCAGCTTTTCCAAGCGATCCACGAGACCGGTGGCGGCCGCCGTGGAATGACCCATTTTCTTCGCGATGTCGGACATGGTCAGGTATTCTTCGCTCGATAGATAGGTCAGCAGGAAAAACTGGGGGAACGAGATGTTTCCTTTGTTGAGTTCCGTAGACAGGTTGAGGATGCAGCTTCGTTGCGTGAATAGGACGAAGTCAGCAAGACGGTCCGCATCGGCTTTCACCGAAGCGCCCGAGGCGTTCATGGTTTTCATTATGGCTGGTTGTAGTGTTCATGTTTCGGGACATGTAAGGGGGCACAGCCATTGCGAGAAAGAAGCTACCCGGAGAGCCGGATAGTAATCAACTCTAAAATGAAAAATTTTTCAATTCAATGTCTGTGCTGCTTGGGACATTTGAAAAATACGGGATTCCAAGTCATTTTGGAAGAAAAGAATTCGCGAAAAGTTAAATATTTTTTTAAACATTTTCAAATTGGGGTTATCGGCTGGTTTTCAGGAAGTTCCGGCTCCCCAGGGAGACCGGGAGGGGGTGGCGGCAATGGGTCCGAGGGTGGGTTTTCCGCGTCGGGTGCGGCGGTTTCGGAAGCCTCTGTGGCCGGTTTCGGGACGTGAAGCGAGTAAACGGCATCGCCGAGAACCACGCTGCCGGACTGCACATCGGCGGCGGCGAACTGGCCCATGCGCTCGCCGGTGATCTTGAGATTGGCGCTGCGGCCATCGTCGCCGCGGGTGGTGAGGATGGTTCCGGCTTCGATTTTCGATTTGTCGTAGCTCTGGATGAGAACGAAGCGTTTGTCCGGCGGCACGGAGGCGATCCGGCCGATCATTTTCAGGTCCGCGGCGGCGGGTTTCTTTTCTTCGGCCCCGGGTTTTTCGCGTTGGAATGCGGTGCAGGCGCTGAGGGCGATGGCGGCAGCCAGGAGCGGAATACCGTAGCGTTTCATGGCGGCATGATGGCGCGTGCGGCGGATCGGGGAAGCCCGGAATTCAATCGAGGATGCGGACTTCGTCAGCCTGGATGAAGGCGCGGGTGCCTTGCGGGGTGCGGAGCAGCAGTTCGCCGTTGTCGGAGATGCCGGCTGCCATGCCCTCGACCGGGCCCTGCGGTGAAATCAGGGACACGCGATTGCCGCCGAGCACGCAGCGCTCCCTCACGCCATTGATGAGATCGTCAAACCCGGGACCGATCCGCGAGCGGTGCACGGCGAAGCGGCCGACGATGCCGGCGAGGAGTTCCGGGCTTTCGATATCCCTTCCCGTTTCGAGCCGCAGGGAGGTGGCGATTTCCATGACTTCATCCGGGAAGGCGGTGGTGGTGACGTTGATGCCGATGCCGACGATGACGAAGTCCTTCCCGGCCTCGACGAGGATGCCGGCGAGCTTGCGACGGCCGATCCAGACGTCGTTGGGCCACTTGATGCCTGCGGAAACACCGAAGACCTCGGTGGCTTCGGCGACGGCGAGGCCGGTGGCGAGGGCGAGGCGTGGCCAGAGCGCCTTGGGCTCGGAGGGGCGCACGAGGATGGAAAAGGCGAGGGATTCGCCGGTGGGAGCGAACCAAATGGCTCCGCGACGGCCGCGACCGGCGCTTTGTTCCAAGGCGAGCAGGACCAGGCCGTCGGGCGCTCCGTTTTCCGCCAGCGCCCGCAGTTCGTCATTGGTGGATCCGGCGCTCTCCCGCACGAGCAGGCGGAAGGGCTCCGGGAAATCGGCTGCCGCCGGGGGAAAACCGTCGCTCATGTCGTGGAATCGATGGGGGTGAAATCCAGTCCGAGATCAAGCGCCGGAGCCGAATGGGTGAGGGCTCCCACCGAGATGAAATCGACACCGGTTTCCGCGATTCCGCGCACGGTCTCCAGATTCACCCCGCCGCTGGCCTCTAACAGCGGTCTGGCGCCTTCGCCGCGCATTCCGACGGCGGCGCGGAGGTCGTCCAAGCTCATGTTGTCCAGCAGGATGTGGTCCACGCCGTCCATGGCGAGAAACTCCCGCACCTGATCGAGGCGGTCGGCCTCAAGTTCCACTTCCACAGCCGGGTGTTGGTCCTTGAGGCGGAGGATTGCGGCTTGGAGCGCGGTGGGACCGCCCTCGGCGACGAGGTGGTTGTCCTTCACCATCGCCCGGTCATGGAGGCCGAGGCGATGGTTTGTCCCTCCGCCATCGACGACCGCGCGTTTTTCCAGGAGGCGGTATCCGGGAGTGGTCTTGCGGGTATCGAGGATGCGGGCCCGGGTGCCGGCCACCGCGTCCACATAGCGGGCGGTGAGGGTGGCGGTGCCGCTGAGGCGCTGGAGGAAGTTCAGCGCGGTCCGCTCGGCGGTGAGGATGGAACGCGCCGCTCCCTTGATGCGGATCAGCAGTGCGCCGGCCGATACGCGGCTGCCATCGGTGATGAGAACCTCGACATCCAGCGCGGGGTCCACCGTCCCGAATACCCGGGCGGCCAGCGCCGTGCCGGAGACCACGCCATCGGTGCGGCAGGTGACAAAGGCGCGGGCCTTGCGATCCTCCGGGATGAAATGCAGCGAGGTGACGTCACCCTCGCCGATGTCCTCGGCGAGGGCGAGCCGGATGAGCGTTTCCGAGTGGTCGTTCATGGCGGGTCAGTGTTCTCCCGCCACGCTCACGGCGATTTCGCGGTGGTGCGGGGCGCGGCGGTGTTCGAAGAGGAAAATGCCCTGCCAGGTGCCGAGGGTCATGCGGCCGTCCATGAGCGGGATGACCTCGCTGGTGCGGGTAAGGGCCATGCGGATGTGGCTGGGCATGTCGTCCGGGCCTTCCAGCGTGTGGACAAACCATGGGGTGTTCTCCGGGACGAGCTTGTCGAAAAAGGTCTCCAGGTCGCTGCGGGCGCCGGGGTCCGCGTTTTCCATGATCACCAGGCTGGCGCTGGTATGGCGCACAAACACGGTGACCGTTCCCGTGCGGATGCCGGAGCGGCCGACGATCTCCGCCACCTCGCGGGTGATCTCGCTGGTGCCCTTGCCGCGGGTTCTAACGGAAAATGTCTCGGTGTGGGCGGGCATGGCTTGGCGAATCAGTTTTCCCCGGTGACCCTGAGCACCCATTTGCCGTGGGCGCTGCCGGACTTCATCGCGGCGTGGGCCGTGCGGAGGTTGGCGGCCGTGAGCCCGTCAAAGACGCGGGTGTGGAGTTTCGGAAACGTGCCGGCATCACAGGATTCGGCGAGTTTGCTCAGGATTTCGCCCTGCACATGCATGTCCGGGGTTTGAAACTTCGAGCGCGCCGCCATGAACTCCCATGCGATCCGCACGCACTTGGCCTTGAGCGGATCACCGATGTGGAGTTTCTCCCCGGGCTCGACGATCAATCCCAGCGCTCCCATCGGGGCGATCAGGTCGCTCGTCGTTTCCCAGTAAGCCTCGGTGTTGAAGAGGTTCGCGATGTAGGGAAACAAGCGGAATCCGATGGCTTCGCACTGGGGTATCAGGGCATCGCGGTGGTCGATCACATGATGCGCTCCCAGCGCCAGGCACCAGTCGCGCGTTTCGGGGCGCGATGCGGTGGCCACCACGGTGAGTCCCAACATGCGGGCCAAGGGGATGAGCGCCGATCCCACTCCTCCCGCGCCATTGATGACGAGCAGGGCCTCGTTTCCGGTGGAGGTCACGCCCATCCGTTCGACAAGAAGCTCCCATGCTGTGAGACCAACAAGCGGGACCGCCGCCGCTTCGTCAAGCGACCACGACGCCGGTTTGTGCGCGACGAGTCTTGAGTCCACGGTTTGAAACTCCGCATTGCAGCCGCGTCTTGTCAGGTCGCCCGCGTAGAACACCTCGTCGCCCGGCTTGAAGTTGATGACATCCTTGCCGGCCTCCTCCACGGTGCCCGCCGCGTCCCAGCCGAGAATGCGGGGCGGATCATGCGGAACCGAACCGAGCGAGGCGCGGATTTTCGTGTCCACCGGATTCACGGCCACGGCCCCGATGCGGACTAACAGATCCAGCGGACCGGGAACCGGCCTGTCCGCTTCAAACTCCACGAGACATTCGGGATCCGATACCGGCAGGAATCGTCGTGCTCCGATGGCTTTCATGGTTGGAGGAAAATCCCTGGACGGGCTCATGGCAACAACGGTTTCAGACCGATCCACTGGCAACCCAGCGAAATGATCCACGGCAGGGTCAGGAGACTGAGCGCCGTGGTGCAGACGACGATCTGCACCGCCACCGCCGGCCGTCCGCCGTACATCCGGGCAAGCATGATCGGTGTCATCGCCGCCGGCATCGCTGCCTGCACCACCAGCACTTGTTTCAACTCCACGGCCAGGGGCAGGTATCTAGCGGCTGACAGGATCACCAGCGGCGCGAGCATTAGCCGCACCAGCGTCGATCCGAAGATGATACGCAGGCTCGGCCTTTCCGCCGCCACCAGATCCATGATCGTGCATCCGGTGATCAACACACCCAGCGGAAACGCGCCCACACCGATCATCGACATCGCCTTGCGCGGCGCGCCGGTGAGGTGCTGGTCCAGCCCCGTGGCCACCAGCAGCAGGCCCGCCACCACCGCCACGACCGGGCCGTTCAGGAGCTTTTTCCAGCGGATGCCGCCGCCGCCGCTCATGATGACCACGCCTACGGACCAAAGCGCGAGTTCGACGCCGATGTTGTGCACGAAAAGCATGGCGAGCGCTCCGGTGCTCCACAGGATCTCGACCACGGGTGCGGCGGTGAAACCGAAGTTCTGCGAACCCGCCGCCAGTGCGAAAGTGCGCATGCCGGTGCCCTTTTCCAGCCCGAGCATCCTGCCGACCACGAACCCGATCGCCACACCTGCCATGATCAGTCCGAAGCCGAGGACCATCGCCGAGAACACCACCCGGCCGCTCTGCAACACCTCGCTGCCCAGCATCTTGTCCAGCATGAAACACGGCAGCATCACCGTGTAAACCACCCGCATCACCCCCTCGTCGTGTTCCTTGCGGACGACTCCGGATTTCCGCAATGCCGCCCCCGCCACGATCAGCAGGTAAACCGGAAGCACGGAGGCGATGACATCACCGGGAGAAAGCACGCCGCCGAGCGTCCCGCCCCCGGCATCCGCTTGCAAGCCCAAGAGTCGGACGTGTGACGGATTCCTCCGCTTTTTCACGATCCGTTCATCCCCGTTTCACGGCGATGCGGGCACGTTTTCCTCATGACAAGGATGCAACAAGCCATGGTTATCCCACTTCTGGCCGCCGGTTCCGCCCTGTGCGCCCAGCCTCTTGAGCGGGCCGAAGTCAGGCTGCCCTATGCGGAACTCAAGCGGCTGATCGACTCGGCGGAGTCCGCCACCAGACAGCCGGTGCCCGAGCCCGCGCTGCTGTCCGCGAGACTGGTTCTTTCCATCGAGGATGGAAAACCGGTGGTCGATGCCACTTTCCGCGTGGCCAGCTTCGACCAACAGGTCACCTTTGTGCCTCTCGTCTCCGGAGCGCTCGCGCTCGACAGGCAGGAACCCGCGGAGGCCCGCATTCTCATGCGGGATGAGTGGCTCAGCCTCGCCGTGGATGCCGCGGGCACCGTCGAACAGCGTCTCCGCCTGCTGCCGCCGCAGGACAACGCGGGCTTCACGATTTCACTTCCGCCATGTCCATCGACCATGCTGGAAACCGCGGATCTAACAGAAGGTCTCGCGTTTCAGGTGACAATCGGCGGGCGCGAGCGGATCCTGGCCGCGCGCCGGGCAATGCCGGTCTGTCATGACGCAAGCGGAATCCGGATCCGCCTGCTGGACGAGCGCGAGACCCGCGAGGCCTCGCTTCCGCCGGAACCGTCCGAGTGGGCGTGGCAGCATCGGGCACTGGTGGTTCCGGACGATGGCGCCCTGATCTATCAGATTGCGAGCCTCGCCAGCGCCACCGGCGGCGCGGGGATCGAAGGATGGCTGCCCTTGCCTGCGGATGCCCGGGATCTCGCCGTCCGTGGGGAGGACCTGGTCTCACACGCGATTCAACGGAGCGCGGATCGAGCACCCGTGCTCTCCTTGCGCTGGAAGACCCGCGGCATCCTTGATCGGCAAATCATATTGTCCTACCGCATGCCCCTGCGGCCGCTCGACCGCAAGTGGCTGCTCCACGCCCCCGGCGGAGATAAAACGAAAACCCGTTTCCTGATCGCGGACTCGCCCTTGCTGGCCTACGCGGCGGACGGTTTGAACGGGCCGCTGGCAGCGGAGGGTTTGCCCGAATCGTTCGGCGCCTTGCTGAAGGGCCGTCCCTGCCATCATCTGGAAGCCGGTGCCTCGGCGGAAATCAACGTGACACCCATTCCGGTGGCGGCCACCGCCGGGGGCGTCGTCACCCGGGCGGATTGGAACCTGAAGATCGAACCCGACGGCGCGATGCTGGCCACCGGCCAGATGTCGGTGGAGCACAAGGGCCGGTTCCAATTCAACTTCGACACTCCGGCCGGCATGAAACTTCTCACTTGCGAAGTCGGCGGCCAGCCATCGCCACCCGTCGATCTCGGCGCCGGACTCCTGCAAGTCACCCTGCCGCCTGCGGACAAAGGCACCTTGGTCACATGTTCCTTCACCGGCAGCGGAGGCGCGCTCGATCCCGTGGAAGGCACGCTCAAGCTGTCCTTGCCGCGCACACCGCTCTTCATCCACTCGATGCTGTGGTCCCTCGACCTTCCGCAAGGCTATCAGGCGGAAACCCATGGCAACCTCCAGCGGGTGGCCACCACCGGCAAGAACGCGCCATCGCGCATCGCGCTGCGCAAAAACCTCTGCCGCGACGAACGCCCGGAAATCCATGTCTTCTATCAACGCGCGGATCTCAACCGTTAGAACAACCCCATGAAAGCCAACCATCTCGTCGCATCCCTCGCCATAGTCGCCTGCACCGCCGCGGCATGGCTCGTTCTTGGCAGCGCCATGTCGCGCCGCACCGCGGACTTCTCGGCCGCAATGAACGCGGAGGTCTCCGGCGTGTGGGGGCCTCCCATTGTCCAGAAACATCCCGAAGCATGGTTTGACACGCCGAACGCACCGGGCGGTCGGGCGCTGGTCCTTCCCGCATCGTCAAGGGTGACGGTGGACCTCGCTTCCGAGCCCAAGCGCCGGGGCCTGATATGGCACCGCACCTACGACGCCCGGTTTTCAGGTGAATATGTGTTCACCAATCCCACGAAGATTCCGCAGACATTCTACATCTCGTTTCCCCTGCCCCGGGAAACGGCGGGTCTTCACGGCTTCCGCTGCCAGTTTGGTGATGAAACGGACGATGCGGCGGGCGCGCCTTCCGCCTCGGGAGTCGTCATCCGCGCGGTCCTGCTGCCGGCTTCGGGTTCCGTCACGCTTCAAGCGGCCTATGGCGCGCGCGGAACGAACTCATGGAGTTATGCATTTCCCGACAACCGTCGCATCGCCGGATTTGTCCTGGAGATGAAGACGAACTTTCCCGAGATCAACTTTCCCGTGGGCACCGGCTCGCCAAGCCGCCGCAGCGGGGCCGCAAGCGGCTTCCGTCTCGAGTGGGACTATCCCGATGTGCTCGCGGCCCCGGCGATCGGCATGGACATGCCAGAGCAGCTCAACGCCGGACCGGTCGCCGCGCGCATCGCCTTCTTCGCTCCGGTATCACTGCTGTTTTTCGTCACGGTGCTGCTGCTCATCGGCGGCATGCGGGGCATTCCGCTGCATCCGATGCATGTCTTCTTCGTCGCCGCCGGGTTCTTCGCCTTTCACCTGCTCTTCGCCTATCTGGTCGATCTATTGCCGGCGATTCCGGCATTCGCCATCGCCGCGATCGCCTCGGTGCTGCTTGTGTGCGGCTACCTGCGGGCTGTCGGCGGCAACGGTCTGTTCCGGATGGCGCTGCCCGCGCAGATCGTGTATCTGGTGGCCTTCAGCGCCTCGTTTTTCATCCACGGCCTCACCGGCATCACGCTTTCGGTCCTCGGCGTGCTCACCCTCGCGCTGCTGATGTTCCTCACCGCGCGGATCGACTGGATCAAGCGCTTCGAACGCAAGCCACCGCCCATCCCCGCCACCGCTTCCTGAGCAGTCTTCGTCAACTGCGGTTGGCACCGCGATGAAAACCTGCCACCTTCGCGCATGGACCTCGCCGAAGTGACCTGCCCGACTTGTTTTGAGACCTTCGGGGTGGCAATGCCGCATCCCGACGAGATGCCTGCGGAGGTGGACTATGACTGCGAGGTCTGCTGCAGGCCGATGGTGGTCGTATTCGCCGGGGAGGATGATGTTTACGCCCGCGGTCTGGCGGACTGAGGCGCCGGGCCGCCGCTCAGTCGAAGCGGAAGATCCCCCAGGTGATGCGGCCTGCGGTGGTCTGGCGGTAGAAACCGGTGTGCGGTCCGTTGAAATACAGGGTGATCCTGGTGGCGGGCTGCGAAGGCGGGTTGATGGTGAGTTTCCCGACCTTGTATCTCATGCCGTTGACGGTGGACTTGCCGGTGGTCCAGGAGTAGCGCGCCTTGGAGGATTGCGAGCCGAAGGTGCGATTGAGTCGGATGGCCGTGTTGATGCCGAGGACCAGCGTGGACTCGGTGCCCGGGGTGATGCCGTTGAGATTGGCGTTGGCACGCAGGTTGAGCTTCAGCTTGTTCCCCTTCCTGAGGCGGGTTGGAGGAGGGGCGGGCTTCCTTGTGGGCTGCGCCCATTTGGTTCCGGTGACGAAATCGCCGTTTTCGAGCGCTTTGCGGCCGATGGCCTCGAAATCGCGCGTTTGCCAGCCAGCCATGGTGTATTCGAGCAGGGCGACGGTGAAATGATAATTCCCGTTGAGCTTGCGGGTGTCCGCGCGGACCTTGCGTCTGAAGTTCTCGATTTGGTAACCCGCGCTGAGCGTGCCGAGGTCGCACAAGGCGATGATTTCCCCGCGGGAGGGAAAAGGGGTCTGGGTGGCCCACAGGACGAGCCTGAGCGAGCCGGAACTGGTGCCGGGCTGATTGGTATTCCGGATGGCTCCATTGACCGTGAAAATGCAGTCCGGCTTGCTGATCTTGCAGGCGGCGGTGCCCGAGATCCGGACGGCGGCGTGGGAGGACGCGATGAGGAAAATCGCGGTGATCGCGGAAACGAGCGTCTTCATGCGGTCCGGGATGGAACCGGACGGCCCGCAAGTCAAGGTGAAACCCTTGGTGGGTGCGGTGGCGGGCGACGAAATCCATTTTCCGGACGAAGGTGCCCTTGTCCGCCATGCCGGGGATGGAAACCCTCGGCTAACACCAATGCCTTTAGGGAAAGCTGATTGCCTCAAACACATAGTCACCTTCGTTTGGTTCGTTGGGTGTTAGCCTTGGCCAGCCACAAACCGGTTGCCGGACCTTGCGCGGGCAGTTTCGCCTTCGCCTCGCGGGGGTTGCCTGTCTGGTGATCGACTCCCGGACACGGTTGAACATTTCCCGCTTCGTCGCCTCCGCGAGCACCCCGGCCGAAACCGCCAGAACCATCCATAGCGAGTTCATCTGTTCGAGTGTTTTGATGAAACTGATGCTCAGTGGGGCGATTTCACCGCTCCGCCCGGCTTCCAATCGCTGGGCCGCGATGATCGCGCAGGCCATCAGGAGTGCCGTCACCTCCTGCGCGGCGGTTTCCGAAGTATGCTATGCAGAACGTCGCCATCCCTCATGTTGATCTTCATCTCCTTATGGAATATCTCATGTTCCCACCTGAAACCATAGAGTTTCAGCATCTCCATGGCAGGATATGTCTTTTCATCGGTTAATGTTGTCCACACTACGCGACAAAATTTAATAAAGCTTAACAAACGGCGGCCCGGGGTGCAAGTCGTTGGTTGTGAGACGCAAGAAACACGATTCCCGAGCCGCCGAAGCCACCATGGAGACCCTCCGCGAGCATTTCAAGCCACATCCCGGGCTGCCCAAGGCCCGCCTGAACTGCTTTCTGATGCCGGTTCTGGCGGTCATCGGGCAGCGCACCGTTTCGCTTGTCTGGCTCGCCCGCCACTCCCATGCCGCCGCGAAAGCCGAGTCGGTTTACCGGCGTTTCCAGCGTTTTTTCGCCTCCTGCGCGCTTCCGGCCCGGCGTGTCGGAGCACTTGTGCTGGCCCTTGGAAGTCCGTCTGCCGGGTGGAGCCGTCGCGCTCGCCTCGACCCAGGATCAAATCCCACTTCTCGCCGCCCTGCTGCGCCGCCTCGCCTGAACCCGGCCGCCATGCTCACCTTCAACGGCAACCCCAAGGTTTACGTCGCGCTGGAACCCTGCGACATGCGCAAGAGCCACAACGGACTCTCCAACCTCGTGCTCAGCCACCTTCAGCTCGATCCCCTCAGTGGCGCGGCCTTCCTCTTCACCAACAAGGCCCGCAACCTCATCAAGATTCTCTACTTCGACGGAACGGGAAAATGGGTGGTCGCAAAACGACTTGAAAAAGGCCGCTTCAGCTGGCCGCAGGACATCGATGGAGACCGCCGCAAACTCGCGCTCAAACCCACCGCCCTTGCCATGCTCACCGACGGCATCGACCTGCGGGACGGCTTCCAGCGCCCGTGGTATGAAATCCGCTGAAATATCACCCGCCATCGCTTGTCAGGCACGCGGATTGCTTTGTTCAACCCCATCAAATCGCCGAACTCGCTGCGGAAGTCGCCTCGCTCAAGGCCGAGCTTGCCATCCAGAAAGACCTCGTCACCGCGCTCCTCAAGCGCCTCTACGGTCCCAAAAGCGAGAAGATGAGTCAGGACCAACTGCTCATGGAGTTCCTCAAGAACGAGGCAAAAAAGCCCGAAGCCGCCGCTGGACTCGACGCTCCACCGGCGGCTGAAATTCGCCCGATCAAATCCCGCGCCACCCGCATCAGCAAACTGAGCGAATCCCTCAAAAGCCTGCCCACCGTTGTCCGCGAAATCATCCACCCCGAAGTCCTCGCGGCACCGGACCAGTTTCGCCTGTTAGGCGAGGAGACCAGCGAACGCCTCCACGTCAAACCCGCCGCCTTCACCCTTGAAATCATCAAGCGCCTCACCCACGTCCGCAGAAACGAGATCGACGCCGTTCCCCTGACGCCTCCGTTAGAGCCCTGCCTGCTGCCCGGCAGCGTTCTGACGCCATCCCTCGGAGCCCACCTCCTCACCCGGAAGTTCCGCTACCACAGCACGTTTTACCGCGAGCAGTGGAAACTGCGCGCCGCCCACGGCATCGAACTCACCCGCAACCTCATGTGCTCCTGGCACGACCAGCTCGCGGACCGGCTCCTGCCCCTCCATCAACTCATCGCCTCCCGCATGGGGGCCTCCGGCTACCTCAAGGTTGACGAAACCCCGGTGCGCTGCCTCGAGCCCGGCAAAGGCAAAACCGCCCTCGGCCAGTTCTGGGTCTATCACCACGCCGAACACGGCGTGCTCTTCGACTGGCACAAAAGCCGCGCCAACACCTGCCTCGAAAACATCCTTCCCGGAAAGCTCGGCCAACCCTCCTTCAACGGCCGCCTCCAGAGCGACGGCCTGCGCGCCTACCAGACCTTCATCGCGCGCCACCCCGAACTCAACATCACCCCCGTCTCCTGCCTGGCCCACATCCGCAGGAAATTCCACGCCGCCCGCGACGACCATCCGCGCATCACCGCCTGGATCCTGCCGGTCATCGGCCGAATCTATCAGACCGAGTTCCGCCTGCGCGGGCAGCGCGCCGGCCCGCTCGAAAGGCAGAAAACCCGCTGGCTCGAAACCCGGCGCCACCACGACCACCTCGCCAAACTCATCCGACGGCTCCCGAGCCGGCGAAGCATCACGCCCTCCAGCGACCTCTATCGAGCCCTCGCCTACGCCGTCGGCCAATGGCAGCACCTCGAGCCCTGCTTCATGGACGGCCAGATCCAGTTCGACAACAACCTGACAGAAAACGCCATCCGTCCCACAAAACTCGGCCACAAGAACTGGATGTTCATCGGCGGCGAGCACACCGGCTGGCGCAGCGCCGTCATCTACACCTTCGTCGGGCAGGTCCGCCGCCACGGAGCCGATCCCTTCGCCTACTTCGAGTGGGTCTTCGAAAAGCTGATGCAAAACCCGCCAGCCGAACAACTCGAAACCCTCCTGCCAGTCAACTGGCTCAAGACCCGTCCCGCGGCCAATCAACTCATCGAGAGCTCCGCAGCATAGGAGCCGGAGATGCAAGACCTCTGGCAAGAATGCCAGAGGTGCTCTGTTGACCGCTTACCGACCAGCCGACGATGCGGCGCGTGCAGAGGTCGATGACCACCGCGAGGTAGAGCCATCCCGAGGCCGTGGGCACGAATGTGATGTCTCCGGCCCAGACGCGGTCGGGACGGTCGGGCAGGGCCTTTCCTTCGAGGAGATTGGGCGAGGGCTTGTCGGCGCTGGTGCTCGGCACGTAAGTCTTGGGCTGGGTGGCTTTGAGCCCGCGTTCGGCCAAGATGCGGCGGACGCGGGCGGTGGCGCAGGTGATGGGCGTGTAGGCCGTTCGCGGGAAGGATGCAAGGTTATCATATGCGCGAAACCGCTACAGCTTAACCGCACATGCACGGCGGCACCAGCCAATGAGAGACGCTAGATGGCAAGTCCCCAAGCGGATGCGATGGTCGCGGAAATGGCGAAGGTGTTGAAGGAGCGCCGCCTTGCAGCCGGTGCGAGCATGAACCGTCTCTCCGCGTCAAGTTACCTTGACCGTGCCGCCCTGCACCGGGCGGAAGCCGGCGAGCGGATTCCATCGCCGGCATTTTGGATCGACTGGGCCGATACCCTTGGGATGCCGCTGGAAGATGTGATCGTGGAAGCGCGGAAAATCGTAGGAAAAAAGCGGGGCGTTCCGCCAGATCGCAGGCCGCTCTTTTGAAAGTCCCGCCCGGGCCGAAGTTACGGGGACTGGAAAATGAATTGGAAAGCGGCATCGCACGAGCGCCTGACAGGGGCGTCCGGTTTCAGTTTCGGACAAATTGTCGGAAGCAAGGATTCCACGGTTTGCCGAACGGCGCGCTACACACCGGCCTCGGCGAGGCGCTCGGCCATTTCGGCGCGTTGGAGGGCATCGGTGAATCCGGTGATGTCGCCGGCCATGACGCCTGCGAGGTCGTGCGAGGTAAGGCCGATGCGGTGATCGGTGACGCGGGATTGGGGGAAGTTGTAGGTGCGGATTTTCTCCGAGCGGTCGCCGGATCCGATGAGCGAGCGGCGGTGGGATGAGTAGGCTTCCTGCTGTTCGTGGAGTTTTCGCTCGTAGAGTTTGGATCGCAGGATCCGGAGCGCCATTTCCTTGTTCTTGATCTGCGAGCGGCCGTCCTCGCAGCGGACGTAGATGCCGGTGGGGAGGTGGAAGATCTGGACGGCGGACTCGGTGCGGTTGACGTGCTGGCCGCCCGCGCCGCCCGCACGGCAGACTTCGATGCGGAGGTCGTCGGGCTTGATTTCCACATCCACCTCCCCGGCTTCCGGTAGCACGGCGACGGTGACGGTGGAGGTGTGGACGCGGCCCTGGGTTTCGGTTTCCGGCACGCGCTGGACGCGGTGGACGCCGGATTCGTATTTCATGAAACGGAACACCTGCTCGCCGGTGATCTTGAGGATCACTTCCTTGAAGCCGCCCACTTCCGACGGGCTGCTTTCGAGATGCTCGCACTTCCATCCGCGGATGTCGGAGTAGCGCTGATAGGCGCGCATCAGCTCGGCGGCGAAGAGCGAGGCCTCGTCGCCACCGGCGCCGGCGCGGATCTCGACGAGGGCGTCGCGGTCCTCGCTGGGGTCGGCGGGGAGCAGGGCGTATTGGAGATCTCCGGAGAGGGTGGAAATGGATTTCTCAAGCGCGGGAATTTCCTCGGCGGCCATGGCGGAGAACTCGGAGTCGCCGGACCTGGCGAGTTCCTGGTTGTCGGCAAGCTGACGCCTGGCGTTTTCAAGCTGGTCCCAGAGATCGAGGGTGCGCCTGAGCGTGCGATGCTCGCGCAGGATGGCGGTGGCCCTGCGGGGATCGGAGAACAAACCGGGATCGCCGACGGCTTCCTCCAGTTCGGAGAAACGTTCGCGGCGTTTGGCGATGAGCTGGGTGTAATCCATGCGCGGCGGCTCGTTTTTTCAGAGCGTGTGGCCCATGCGCACGCGCTTGGTTTCGAGGTATTTCTCGTTGTGGGGATTGGCAGGCAGGGAAATCGGGAGCTGCTCGACGATTTCAAGGCCGTAGCCTTCCAGCCCGATGACTTTTTTCGGGTTGTTGGTGAGCAGGCGGATGCGTTTCACGCCGAGGTCGGCGAGGATCTGCGCGCCCATGCCGTAGTCGCGGAGGTCGGACGCGTATCCGAGTTTTTCATTGGCTTCGATGGTATCGAGGCCCTGTTCCTGGAGCTTGTAGGCGTGGATTTTCGCCGGCAGGCCGATGCCCCGACCCTCCTGGCGGAGATATAACAAAACGCCGCCTTCATTTGATATGTGTTCCAGGGCGGCGGCAAGCTGGCCGCCGCAATCGCAGCGCTGCGAGTGAAACACGTCACCGGTGAGGCACTCGGAGTGTACGCGAACGATGGTGGGCTTTTCCCGGTCGATCACGCCGCGGCTCAGGGCGAGGTGGTGGGAGCCGTCGGTGGAGACGCGGTAGAGATGGCAGTCGAACTCGCCGAAGTCGGTGGGCATTTTGATGGTTTCCTCGCGTCTCACGAGTTTCTCGGAGCGGCGGCGGTATTCGATGAGTTGGGCGATGGTGCAGGCCTTCAGGGCGTGGCGTTTCTGATAGGGGCCGAGTTTGCCGACGCGGGCCATGGTGCCATCGTCATTGATGATCTCGCAAATCACGGCGGCTTCCGGCAGGCCGGCCGTGCGGGTGAGGTCGATGGCGGCCTCGGTATGGCCCGCGCGGCGCAACACGCCATCCGGCATCGCTTGCAGGGGGAAAACATGGCCCGGACGGACGAAGGCATCCGCTCCGGCGGCGGGATCGGCGAGCAGGCGGAGCGTCAGGGCTCGGTCCGCCGCGGAAATGCCGGTGCTGATGCCCTTCGCCGCATCCACACTGATGGTGAAGGCTGTCTTGTGCCCCTCCTGGTTGCGGCGGGTCATCTGCGGCAGGTCCAGCTCCTCGGTGCGGGCGGCGGAAAGCGGCGCGCAGATCAATCCGCGACCGTGAACGGCCATGAAATTGACCATTTCCGCCGTGCAAAGGGATGCCGCGCACACAAGATCCGCCTCGTTTTCCCGGGACGGGTCGTCCGCACAGATCACGATCCTTCCGGCCGCGATTTCGGTGACGATTTCATCGATGGGACTGAAGCTGAGGGCGGTGTCTGACATGAGCGGTGGCCTCCTGAAGGCGCGGCGGAGGGAATCAAACCCGCAGTCGGCGGCTCCCGCAACCCCGCAATTTCCGGATGGCCCGAAACAAAATACCCCCGGTCGCCGCAGGGACGCCGGGGGCGGGAAATCCGCGGGATCGCGCGTCAGTTCCGCCTGATCTTGAAGATGCGCGGGGCGCTGAGGTTGCCGACGGAGTCCACGGCGTTGATCTTGATGGTGTTGTTGCCCTTCTTCAGCGCGGCGTTGAACCGCCAGGCGGTGGTTCCGTTGGCGTTTTTGGGCGCGCCGTTGTTGATGCGGTATTGCACTCTGGCGATGCCGTAGAAGTCGCTGGCGGCGCCCCTGATGAGTTGCCTGGCCTTCTTGGTGGTCCTGGGCGGCTTGGGTGAAACCGTCAGCGAGGGAAGGGTGGTGTCCGGCGGGAAGCGGAGGACGCGGTTGTGGCTCCGATCCGCCGTCCAAAGGTTTCCCGCGGTATCGACGAAGTTTTGTGTTGAAAACCCGGCCACGGAGAGGCTTAACCTGCGGTTCGTGGGGCTTGCGGCATTGGTGGTGAAACCGGCCTGGCCCACGACGCCGTCCGCAGCCGAACCGGAGGGTTTGGTCGCGACATTCCTGAAGCGAATTACCCGCGCGTTGGCACCGTCCGAGACCCACAGGGAATCATCCGGCGTCAAGGAAACACTTTGGGGAGTGTTCATCCTTGTGGCGCTGAGTCCGGGCGAGATCGAGGCGAAGTCGATTTGGCCCAACACGCCGGTGGCAGCCGAACCGTTGGCGAGTGCCGCGGCGTTCCCGATACGAAGCACCCGGTGGTTTCCGGAATCCGCGACATACAGGGTTCCGGAAGCGGATACCGCGACGTCCTGCGGGCTGTTCATTCCGGTTGCGGCGCCCGACGGGGCGGCTGTCGTGAACAATCCCTGGCCGAGAACTCCATCGGCATTGGCTCCATTTCCCTTCGTTGTGACATTGTCGAAGCGGAGAACACGATGGTTGGCGGTGTCCGCAACCCAAAGCCGGTCGGCGGAATCGACGAACATTCCGGAGGGATTGTTCATCTTGGAGGGAGTGGTTCCTGGTGCGACCGTCGCGAAATTGGGTTGGCCGAGAACCCGGTCCGCGAAAGGACTGCTGTTCCGGAACACGGCGGCCTCAAACATGAGAACCCGGTGGTTGCTGAATTCCGCGACCCAGAGCCGGCCGCGGCGATCAATGAAGATGCCCCTTGGAAGATTCATTCCCTGCTGACCGGAAGCGGCTGATGTCGAACTGAAGTTGACCTGCCCGAACACCGCCTCGGCCCCCGAGCCGTTGGTGAGCGAAGCCGCATTCGGGAAACGCAGCACACGGTTGGTGTCGGCTTCGGAGACGAACACTTTGCCTGTCACCGGATCGATTGCCACGCCACGAGGGCTGGTGAGCGTGAACGGGTTGCGTGGAAACACGCTTGAAGTTGTCACGAAATCCGCCTGCCCGAGCACGAGGTTGGCGACGGCGTGGTTCGGGATGATTTTCTGCGCGAGCCCGGTCCCCGTGAGGGCGAGGCAGATTCCGGCAATGTGGAGGTATTGGTTTTTCATGGAGTCCCGGATTAGTCCTTCGCTACCGACTCCACAAGGAATTTCGGATCCCCAATCCGGCCCTTATTCCGGAGCGTCGGTCGGCCGGCTGGGCGGGGCGTAGATCGGGCGTGGCAGCGGGCCGGTGCCGGCGTCGCCGCGCGCGGCCTGGGAGCGGATGGCGGAGGCGATGGCGGAGGCGAGCTTCCGCCGGTATTCCGGACTGGCGGCGAGATGGCTCTCGGCGGGATTTGACAGGTAGCCGCCCTCTAACAGAACGCAGGGAATGCCCGGATTCCGGGTGAGGCGCAGCCGGCGGCGGACGAGCCCGCGGTTTCCGGTTTCCGCCGGGCAGACCGCTTCCATGGCGCGCTGGCAACGGACGGCGATGCCGTGGCTGTCCACCCGCCAATAATAGGTTTCCGGGCCGCGGATGGAAGATGGGCCGGAGTTGAAATGGAGGCTCAGCAGGATGGCGTCGCCATGGCGGTTGGCGCGGAGAACGCGCTCGTCGAGATCGATGAAGGTATCATCGGAGCGCATCATGATCACACGGAAGTCGCCGCGGAGTTCGGCCTGGAGGCGCTTCGCCCAATCGAGGACGAGATCCTTTTCCCGCTGGCCGGTGTGGCGGCTGACGGCACCGGAGTCCCGGCCTCCGTGACCGGCGTCGATGATCACGGTGCGGAAACCTTTGGGGCCGGGACGGTGCCCCCATTCGTCGGGGCCCGAAGAACCGGGGCCTGAGGGGGCGCATGCGGAGGCGAGGGCGGCGAGGGCGACGCAGGCGAGGAGTCGGAGTTGGCGGGTCATTCGCTTCTGCTTGGCAGGAATCCGGGCGGATGGGAAGCGTGTCATGAAATGGCGGGGATTTCGCGGGATATTCCGGCGCTCTTGACAGTTGGGCCCTCGAATAGAGATTGGGGGTGTGATGAAAGCCATTCACTTTGTTGCTCCGACCGTCGCGCTGGCGGCCGTGCTGGTCTGGAACTCCGCCGAATCCGGCGCGGCGCGGCGCATTGGCGATGAGGGAATCGCGCTCAGGCAGGCGATCGCGGATGCCCGCGGGTATGCACGAAGCGAGGGGAAAGGGGCGCGGGAAAGCCGGAAACCCCGCTCTGTCGGCGACGAAACGATCGACTGGCGGGCGGTTTCACGGAAAATGGGAAATCCCGGCGGCACGGGGCTTCTTCCCAATCTCCGCATGACCGCCGATCTCCATGGGAAAATCGGCTCCATGGATGTGAGCGGGTTGCTGGCCGCGCTGGACGAGATCGCCTCGCTGGACATCGGCGACGCGGAACGCGGGGAATTGGAAGCGATGATTTTCGAGCCTCTTGTGGAGCAAGACCCGGCTTTGGCCCTGCAAAAATTCGCCGACCGCATCGGTGATGATGACGATGCCATTGGCTGGCAGCTTTCCTCGGCGATGGCGGAGTGGGCGAAGCGGGATCCGGCCGCCGCCGCCGCGTGGTTCGATCAACAGATCGCATCCGGGGGCTTCGAGGCGAAGTCGCTGGATGGTCGCAGCCAGGCGAGGCTGGAATTCGAAGGCGCGCTGGTGGCGGAGTTGCTTGCCAGCGACGCCTCCGCCGCGGCGGCACGCATCGCCGCGCTGCCGGAGGACCAGCGCCGCGAGGCGCTCGAACAGATATCATTTTCCGAACTCGATCCGGCGGCCATGAGCGCCTACACCGGGCTTGTCCGCGGGCTCGTGCCCCAGGACGAGCGGGCGGGTTCCTTCACCCATGTGATATCCGATCTGGTCCAGAACTCGGGATTCGACGAGGTGGACCGGTTTCTCGATCTCGTCAAAGCCACCCCGGAAGAGCGAGCCGTGTCGGCGCGGGAGGCCGCGAACGCCCGCTTCGAGGAGATCGCCAACGAGCGCCCCATCACCCGCAAGGATGTCGATGAAATGCGCTCCTGGATCGAGAAACAATCACCCGGCAGCGCGGACCGCGTCACCGGGGAAGCCCTCGGCGACGCCGCGCAGGACGGTGGAAACTTCGACTTCGACGCGGCATCGGAGCTGGCCCTTGAATACCACCGGAAGAGTTCGGGTGATGATGTCCTGATGGCGTTTCTGGAAAGCTTTGCCGCGCGCTCGAACGAGGAGCAGGCGATTCATCTGGCGCAGCACATCCGCGATGCCGAAAAGCGTAAGAAAATCATGGAGGAGTTGAAATGAAGTGGTCGATCGTGATGACACTTGCCATTCTTGCGGTCGGCGCGATTCCAGCGGTGATCCAGCGCCAGCGCGCGGCCACGCTTGGTGCCGAGCGCGAGGAACTGCGCAAGCGGGCGGCTGCCCTGGGAATCGACACCTCCGGCGGTCCATCGGCGCTCAAGGCGCGCGTGAAACGCCAGCGTGAGGAAACCGAGCGTCATGCGAAAAGCATCGGCGCGGAGCTTCTTTCCCTCGCCCGCGAGGTGGATGCCATCGAAGCGTCCGGGGACGACCCGGATGAGGCGACCCATGACCGTGCGATGCGGACGCTCGCCAGGCTCGGGGAGCTGGATGCGGCGCGAATCCGCGAAGTGATCGCGGAACTGCGGAACGCGCCGGGCATTTCCGACGAGGCCCGGGGCAATATCATATCATTTTCCATCCTGATGCTGGCGGACGATCATCCGGAGGCGGCCGTGGGTTTGTATGCCGAATGCTCCGATCTGCTGAAGAAGGATCTTCTCGGCGAGCATGTGGTGGAAACGGCACTGGGACAATGGGCGGAGAACGATCCGTCCGCGGCGCTCGATTGGCTGCGGCGCAATGCCGCCGAACGCCCCGATCTGGCGGATGAGGATGCGAGGCGTTCGATTCTATCGGGCATTGCGATCAATGATCCGGCGCTCGCGTTCCGGATCATCGACCAACTGGGACTCGAGGACCCGTCCGATGCCATTCACACGATCATGTCGGTGGGCTCCGTCGATGACGAGTCGCGCACGGGATTGCTCAATGCCCTCCGTTCCCACTTGGATACGGTGCGGGACGCCGTGCAGCGCGAGGAATTCTCGGCCAGCGCATTGGAACTTCTCGCCCGTGGCAGCGATGGCGCGGGCTACGATTCCTTGTCCGCCTGGATCGATAAGGTGAAACTCAGCGATGACGAGAAACAACAGTTTGCCACCGGTTTGACCTGGTATGCCACCAAGGGCGACACCGGCCGCTGGGTGGATTGGATTTCCTCGAATCTTCCCGAATCGGAAATGACCGAACCGGTGCGCGAGTTGGTGGGCGAGTGGACGCAGCAGGATTACGTCGCCGCCGGCCAGTGGCTCTCCGCCGCTCCCGAAGGCCCGGCCCGCACCGTTGCCGTGGAATCCTACGCCGCCGCCGTCGCCGAATACGAACCGGAGATCGCCACCCAATGGGCGCTCACCCTGCCGCCCGGCCCCTCGCGGGACGCCACCCTGCGTGCCGTTTACGAAAACTGGCCGGCGTCCGATCCCCAGGGCGCGGCACGTTTCGCCCGGGAAAACGGCCTCGAATAGCCACCGCGGCATCCATGGAAAAATCGGATCGACCTGCGGGGCCGGATTTCCAGAATCCGGGCATGCCCGAGCGCGAGGATCTGAAGAACCTGTCCCTTTTGGGAAAATCCGACACCCGCCTGCCTGCCCATCCCGGCGAGGCCACACTCGAAGTCGTGCCAAACCAGCGCCCCGGGCGCAAATACTGGGTTACGCTCAACTGCCCGGAATTCTCCTCGCTCTGCCCCGTCACCGGCCAGCCGGACAGCGCCCGCGTCATCATCCGCTACGTCCCCGGAGACACCATCGTGGAAACCAAGAGCCTCAAGTTCTACCTCGCCTCGTTCCGCAACCACGCAGCCTTCAACGAGGAAATCGTCAACCGCATCCTCGACGACCTCGTTTCCGCCCTCAAGCCGCGCGAGATCGTCGTGCGCGGCGAATTCGCCCCGCGCGGCGGCATCCAGCTCACCACCGAGGCCTCGTATCCCGAGCCATCATGAAAGTCTGCGTGCTCCTCAGCGGCGGGATGGACTCGGTGACGGCGCTTTACGAGGCCGCCCGCTCCCATCAGGTCGCCGCCTGCCTGTCATTCGACTACGGCTCGAAACACAACGCCCGCGAGCTTCCCCGCGCCGCATGGCATGCCGCTCATCTCGGCCTGCCCCATGAAACCGTATCGCTCGATTTCATGGACCGGCTTTTCAAATCCGACCTCCTGCGCTCCGGCGGCGAGATTCCGGAAGGCCACTACGCCGGGGAATCGATGAAACAAACCGTCGTGCCCTTCCGCAACGGCATCATGCTCGCCATCGCCGCCGGGTTTGCCGAAAGCATCGGCGCGGAAGCGGTGATCATCGCCGCGCATTCCGGCGATCACGCGATCTATCCGGATTGCCGCGAGCCGTTCATGCTCGCCATGGGCGATGCCATGGAGCGGGGGACCTATCCCGGCATCCGCCTGCTCCGACCGTTCATCGCCATGGACAAGGCCGCCATCGCGAAACGCGGCGCGGAACTCGGAGTCGATTACTCCCAAACATGGTCCTGCTACAAGGGCGGCGACATCCACTGCGGCGTTCGACGCAGGTGCCGCAGACGCCGCAATGGAT
>CAZKQK010000033.1:31240-44160 GCA_964554865.1 uncultured Luteolibacter sp.
ATCCATTGCGGCGTCTGCGGCACCTGCGTCGAACGCCGCGAGGCCTTCCTCCTCGCCAACCTGCCAGACCCCACCCCCTACCGACAAACCCCAACCCTCCCCAATCCCTGATCTTCCATCCACCATCTCTCCCTCCCATGTTCCGCATCTGCAAATCCCTCGAAATCGAAAACGGCCACATGCTCTCGAAGCATCCCGACAAGTGCCGCTTTCCCCACGGCCACACCCGCAGGGTCGAATTCGTGCTGGAGTCGGAGGAACTCGATGCGAACCAAATGGTCTGCGATTTCAAGATCATCAAGTGCGCCGTCGGCGATTGGCTGGACACGCTTGATCACGCGCTGTGCATGAATACCGCGGACCCAGCCTACGCCGAGTTCAAGGCGCGCTATGGCGCGCGCGTCATCGGCTTTGAAAACCAGGACCCCACCACCGAACTGATGGCCCGCACCATCTTCGATCACGCCGCCGCCGCGCTTGATGAATACCGCTCGCGCGGAAATGTTTCCTATCCGCTCGCCCCCGGCGTGCGGCTCGCCAGCGTGAAGGTCTGGGAAACCTCCTCCTCCTGGGCCGAATACCAACTCTGATCCCACCATGGCCGCTCCCAACCAAGCTCTTCCAGACATCCAGGCCACGCCGGACCCGCGCGGCATCGCCATCGACCAGGTCGGCGTCTCGGATCTCCGCTACCCCATCCGCGTGACCGACCACCTCGGCAACCCGTTTCCCACCGTGGCGACCATCTCGATGTCCGTTCACCTCCCGCACCAGTTCAAGGGCACCCACATGAGCCGCTTCCTCGAAGTGCTCGCCATGCACGAGGGCGAGGTCACCTCGCGCACCCTGCCGGACATCCTGCACGACCTCCGGAAACGCCTGCATGCCGGCGAGGCCCACATCGAGGTGGCCTTCACCTACTTCGTCACCAAGAATGCCCCCGTTTCCGGCGCTCCAGCAAAGGTCGGATGCGACTGCGTCTTCATGGGCACTTCCGGCGACTCCGGAGACGACCTCACCCTGCGCGTCACCGTTCCCGTCACCACGCTCTGCCCGTGCAGCAAGGAGATCAGCGACTACGGCGCGCACAACCAGCGCGGCTACGTCACCATCGAGGTGCGGCCGAGACGCAAGGGCAACGGCTGCGAACTCATCCTCATCGAGGACCTCATGGAAGTCGCCGAGAAATCCGGCTCCGCGCCCGTTTACGCCCTCCTCAAGCGCCCGGACGAACGCCACGTCACCATGCGGGCCTATGACAACCCCGTCTTCGTCGAGGACGTGGTCCGCAACGCCGCCGCCCTCCTGCGTGCCGACCGCCGCGTCGCCTCCTTCACCGTCAAGGCCGTCAACCACGAGAGCATCCACGATCACAACGCCTTCGCGGTGATCTCCGGAACGGCGGATTGAAACTCCCGCCCACACCGTGAAGCGGACGATTCCACCCGAGGTTCTGCTCCAGGCATACTCGCAGGGAGTGTTCCCGATGGCCGACAACGGCGAAATCCTCTGGTTCTCCCCGGAAAAACGCGGGCTCATCCCGCTCGACCACACCTTCCACATCCCCCACGGACTGAAGCGCGCCCTCAGGCGCCGGCCCTTCGAGATCCGCTTCGACACCGCCTTCCGCGATGTCATGCTCGGCTGCGCGGAACGCTCCGAAACATGGATCGACTCCGTCATCCTCGAAAGCTACTGCGAACTCCACCGCCTCGGCCACGCCCACTCGGTGGAGTGTTGGGATGCCGAGGGCCTCCAGGGCGGGCTCTACGGCGTCGAGTTGCCAGGCGTTTTTTTCGGGGAAAGCATGTTCTCACGCAAAACCGAGGCCTCCAAGATCGCCCTCGTCTCGCTCGTGGAGCGCCTGCGCGAACGCGGCTTCCGTTTGCTCGACACCCAGTGGCTCACACTCCACCTCAGCCGCTTCGGCGGCTACGAAATCCCGCGCAAAGCCTACCACCAGGCCCTTGCCCGGGCACTCCTGTCCGGAAGCCAGCGATTCACCCCGGATTCCGAATCCGAATCCGAAGGACACGCCGGGAACCACTGATCGAACCGGGAACCACCGGGTTCACTGAGGATCTCTGACCGGCACCGCTTGGTGGGTTCGCGCGCAACCTGCGGTATTCGGTCGCTCCGGTGGTTCCCAGGGCTTCATTGGTTCCCAATCGCTGAACCAACCCGGCGAGGATGCTCTTTGGTCGCGGCGATGGGCCGGCGCGTTTCTTTCGGAGGTTGAGAATGCCGGGAGGGATTCCCGGGCCGCGAAAACCACGATATCGCCCCTGACCTCCGGGCTTGCCCTCGGGCCATTCCCGGACATGCTTCGGCGCGTCGTGAGTTCCATTCCGGTCGAGCCATCGTTGGAAGTCTTCGCCGGGCTGGCGGGGCGGGGCAATGTCGTGCCCGTTTACACCCAGCTCGCCGCGGATTTCGAGACCCCGCTTTCCGCCTTTCTCAAGCTGCGGGACAGCCGTCATTCGTTTCTCCTCGAAAGCGCGGAGAGCACCGAGAAGGCCGGGCGCTGGTCCATCGTCGGCAGCCACCCGCGTGCCGTTTTTGAGGCGCGGGGCAGGGAAATCACGGTCCGCGAGGGTGGAAAAACCCGGACCTACACGGCGGAAGGCGACCTGCTCTCGGCCCTTGAAACCGAAATGGCACCCTACAAGCCGGTCACCCATGGCGCGTTGCCGCTGTTTTCCGGAGGCATGGTCGGCTATCTGTCCTACGACGCGGTCCGCCAGTTCGAGCCCACCCTTGGCGAGCCGCCGTCCGACCCGCTTGGCATCCCTGACGCGCTCTTCGTGCTGGCGGACACGCTGCTGGTTTTCGACCACCGCCTGCGCCGCCTGCTGGTGATTGCCAATGCCTTTGTCAACGAGGCCGCCACGCCTGCGGACGCCCACGCCGAGGCCTGCGGGAAAATCGCCGCCATCGTGGAAATCCTCAACCGCCCGCTGCACGTGCCAGCCCTCAACGGCCTGCTCCGGGTGGAACCGGTCGATGCCCGCAGCAACACCTCGCGGGAGGAGTTCGAAACCATCGTCCGCCAGGGCAAGGAATTCATCGCCGCAGGGGACATCTTCCAGTTTGTGCCCAGCCAACGCCTCGAGACCGGATTCGATCTGCCCCCGGTGGACCTCTACCGCGCGCTGCGCTTCGTGAACCCGTCTCCCTACATGTTCATCCTGGAGTTTGGCGACTTCGCGCTCGTTGGCAGTTCGCCGGAGGTCCATGTGCGTTCGATCCACGGCCGCATCGACATCCGCCCCATCGCCGGCACCCGCTGGAGGGGGAAAACCCCGGAGGACGACGACGCCCTCGCCGCCGACCTGTTGGCCGACGTCGTTGCGGGCGAGGTCCACCAGCATGAGGTGCTCGGCCCGCAACGACGTCGGCCGCATTGCCAAACACGGCTCGGTGCGCGTGGACGATTTCATGATCGTGGAGCGTTACAGCCATGTGATGCACATCGTTTCCAACGTCACCGGCGAACTCGATCCCGCGCACAGCGCCTATGACGTGCTGCGCGCGACATTCCCGGCGGGCACCGTGAGCGGCGCACCGAAGATCCGGGCGATGCAAATCATCAACTCGCTGGAGAAACACAAGCGTTGCGCCTACGCCGGCGCCGTCGGCTACTTCGGCTTCGATGGCTCCCACGACTCCTGCATCACCCTGCGCACCTGCCTGCTCAAGGATGGCAAAGCCTACGTCCAGGCCGGCGCCGGCGTCGTCGCCGACTCCGATCCCAGCTACGAATACATCGAGACCGTCAACAAGGCCAAAGGCATGCTCCGCGCCATCGCCCTCGCCAAAACCCTCGCCGGCTGACACACCATCCCAGCATCTCAGCATCCCGAAAAAATGCTCCTCATCCTCGATAACTACGACTCCTTCACCTACAATCTCGTCCAATACTTCGGCGAGCTTGGGGCGGAGATGAGGGTTTTCCGGAATGATGCCGTCACCGTGGACGAGGTGATGGCGCTCAAGCCGGAGCGCATCTGCATTTCACCCGGCCCGTGCACACCCAATGAGGCGGGCATTTCCTGCGATCTCATCCGCGAACTCGGCCCCACCACGCCCATCCTCGGCGTCTGCCTCGGGCACCAGTCCATCGGCCAAGTCTATGGTGGGGATGTCGTCCGCGCCGACCGCCTCATGCACGGCAAGACCTCGCCCATCCGCCATGAGGGCAGGAGTGTCTTCGCCGGCATGCCGGATCCCTTCGAGGCCACCCGCTACCACTCGCTCATCGTGAAGCGGGAAACCCTGCCCGATTGCCTCGAAATCACCGCTTGGACCGAAGAGGGCGAAATCATGGGCCTCAAGCACAAGGAACACCCCGTCCACGGCGTCCAGTTCCACCCCGAATCCATCCTCACCCAGGACGGGAAAAAACTGCTCGAAAACTTCCTCGGCATCCGGACCCCGGCGTAACGATCACCAAACCGCCCGTTTCCCGCGGCCGCCCAGGCACCTGTCCCCAACTCGCTGAAGGCCCGGACGGAAATCCCTCCATCGATGGCGGGAAAATGCCTGACGCGCTTCCCTCATTGGGGAAACCGGGAATATTTGCGGTGGTGTCGGCGTACCCGCGCACGCTCCAACCTGCCGCAATTCGCCTTTTCCGTTTGGCATCGGCCCGGAAAAGCCTTCTGATGTTGGCAACAGGGATTGCCGCAAAACCCCGCCACCATCATGTCCCAAGCCATCATCGATCCCGAGGAAGTCCGCCGCTTCGCCGCCGAACTCAAGCGCTTCAATGGCGACCTCCGCGAGCGCAGCGCCTCCCTCATGGCCCGCTTCACCGCCCTCGGCGACACCTGGCAGGACCAGGAGCAGGAAAAGTTCGCCACCGAGTTCACCCAGCTCATGAAGTCCCTCAAGTCCTTCCTCGAACTCTCGGACCGCCACACCCCCTACCTCATGCGCAAGGCGGAACGCATCCAGCAATACCTCGACCAGCGCTAAGCACCCAGCCATGGCCGATCACGCCAACGTTTCCTCCATCGGCGCGCTCGAAACCTTCCGCGCCGACCTCATCTCGTTCCTCGAAAAGGCCCGCGTCGCCCTTGAGGATGCCGAGGGCGAGGTCCGGCGCACCCGCACCTGGCTCGATGTGGATCGCGCCAACCACTGGACCGGCCGGATGAAACTCCGCCTCAAACAGCTCGAACAGGCCGAGGCCGAGTACTACAACGCCCGCATCACCCGGCCCACCGAAAACCACGCATTCCACAAGATGGCCGTCGCCAAGGCCAAACGCCGCGTCGAGGAGGCCGAGGAGAAACTCCATGTCCTGAAACGCTGGCGCATGCAGTTCGACAACCGCGTCACACCACTGCTCCGCCAGCTCGATCCCGCCTTCCACCTCGTCAGCCGCCACCTGCCGCAGGGCGTCCACTCGCTCACCGAGTCGATCAAGGCCCTTCAGTCCTACGCCGAAAAAACCCCGGCCCCCAGGCCCGCCGCCCCGGCCGCCACCGGAGAGGAGGCCTCCCCATGAGCGCCGCCGCCAGCAGGGGACTGCTCACCATGGCCACCCGCCAGCTCATGAGCCGCTGGGAGGAGGTCTCGCAATCGTGGCGAGACGCCAAGGCCGCGGATTTCGAAAACACCTATCTAACGGAAGTGCGTGACACCGTCACCGCCGCCATCCGGACCCTGGAGGAACTCGATCACTTGTTGGAAAAAGTCCATGCAGATTGCGAATGAATCCGCCGATCCCCGCAAGGTGACGGAAGGCCTCACCCGGCTCAAATCCGCCATCGCGGCCGTCACCGCCGCCGAGGCCGCCTTGCTCAAAGACAAGGCCGCCAAACTCTCCGCCCTGCGCCGCGAGGCGCAGAACCACGCCGAGGCCGAGGACCGCACCCTGGACGCCCGCATCCACGCCATCCACGAGGACTTCCGGCTGCGCATTGAGTCCGTTCACGCCGCGGCCGGCACCAGATCCGCCCGCGCCCAGCAGGCCTACCATGCCAGCAGGTCGGCGCTTGCCCGCGAGATGCAGGAAATGAAGGATCTCCGCATCGGCCGCGTCCAGGGCGACATCATGCGCCGCCGCCAGGTGCGCCAGCAGGATCTTGATCAGGCCGCCGCTGCCAACGAGGCCTTCCGGAAATCCCTCGCCGATGACCGCGTCACCCGTCGCGAGATCCGCGCCCGCACCCTCTCAGCCTTCCGCACCTTCCGCCCGCTCATCGCTTCCCGCTTCGATGGCCGGCGCGGTGGATTCCCCGAGGTGGATGCCCCGCCCACCGCCGAGCAGACACGCTCCGCTCTCATCGATACCCTCGACGCCGCCCGCGAGACGGCCGACGCCGCAGGCAGGCTGCCGCTCGTCCGGTTCTTCCGCTTCATCCCGCTCACCCTGCTGCTCACCGTCATCCTCGTCTTCCACCTTTGGTACGGCCTGCGCGCCGGTGGTGGCGGCATTCCCGCGCTGATACCATCGCTGGGCATCGCCACCCTGGTTGTCACCGCCGTCTGGGCCATCGCGCTGGTTTCCTCGCTCCCGGTCATCAAACGCTCCGCCGAGCTGCTCGCCCGCGCCCGCACACTGGAAAACACCTCCGCCAAACTGTCCGCCGCCCGCCTCGCCGCCCTCGAACAGGACATGAAAAGCGCCGAGACCGACGAAGGCAAAAACCTCAGCGAAACCTTCCGCGAAACCGGCGAGGAATGGCGCTCCCGCCTCGCCGAAGGCCAGAAACGGCTCGACGCGCGCTTCCAAAGCCTGCCATCCCGCCTGGAACAGCTCTGTCGGAAACGAGTCGCCCGCATTGAAGCCGAACGCGAGGCCGCCATCAACGCCGCCCGCGCCGAATCCGGGGCCCGCACCGCTGTTTTTGACAACCGTCAAAATGATATCAAATCCGCCATCGATGCGGAAACCTCGGCCGGGATGGCAAAACTCGCCGGTACATGGAACGCCACCGTCGTCCCCGTCCTCGATCAACTCAACGCCGCCGAGCGCGCGTCCGCCGCCAGCTTCCCCGAGTGGACCGGCGCCGCCTGCCGCGTCTGGACCGCGCCATCCGACGCCCCCTCCGCCATCCGCCTTGGCCGCCTTGACGTGGATGCCTCCCGCCTCGCCGGCGGTCTGCCATCCGCCGATGCCTTTCATCTAACGGATTCCGGCCGCTTCTCCGTGCCGCTCTCCATCGGCTTTCCCCACCAGGGATCGCTGCTCATCGAAACCGACGGCCCGGACGATGGCACCGGCGCGCGCGTGCTCCATGCCGCCGCCCTCCGCATCATCGCCTCCCAGCCTCCCGGCCGCGCCTCCTTCCTGTTCATCGATCCGGTCGGGCTCGGCAAGGACTTCGCCGGCCTCATGCACCTCGCCGATTACGAGGAAACCCTCATCACCAGCCGCATCTGGACCCAGTCCACCCACATCGAGGAACGCCTCGCCGAGATCAACGAGCACATCGAAAAGGTCATCCAGATGTATCTCCGGGACGAATACCCGGACATCGATGCCTACAACCGCCAGGCCGGAACCATCGCCGAGAAACACCGCTTCCTCGTCATCGCCGGTTTTCCCGCATCCTTCAGCGATACCGCCGCCAGACGCCTGCGCTCCATCGCCTCCTCCGGCGCGCGCTGCGGCGTCCACCTGCTCATCCAGCGCGATGCCCGCCTGCCATCACCGGATCCCGCCCTCGATGAGGAACTCCGCCGCGTCTGCCGCCGTGTCACGGTTGGAAATGGAAACTTCCGTCTCGCGGACTCCCCACCCGGGGCGGACGCCGTCGTTTTCGATCCGCCGCCATCACCTGCGGATTCCGCCGATCTCGTTCACCGCATCGGCCGCTCCAGCGTGGATTCCAACCGCGTCCAGGTCCCGTTTTCCCAGATTGCCCCGCCGTCGGGCGACGAATGGTCGCTCGATACCGCCGAGGAACTCCGCGTCCCCATCGGCCGCACCGGTGCCAGGAAACTCCAGATGCTCGCCATCGGCAAGGGCACCCGCCAGCACATGCTCGTCGCCGGCAAGACCGGTTCCGGCAAGTCCACCCTCTTCCACGTCATCATCACCAACCTCGCCCGCTGGGCGTCTCCGCGGCAGGTCGAGTTTTACCTCGTGGACTTCAAAAAGGGCGTCGAGTTCAAGTGCTATGCCGCCAAACGCCTCCCGCACGCCCGCGTCGTCGCCATCGAGAGCGACCGCGAGTTCGCCCTCAGCGTGCTCCAGCGTGTCGATGCCGAGTTGAAACGCCGGGGCGAACTCTTCCGCAAGGCCGGCTCCCAGGATGTCGCCGGTTACAAACGCACACCCGGTGCCGAAGCCATGCCGCGCACCTTGCTCCTCATCGACGAATTCCAGGAGTTCTTCACCGAGGACGACGCCGTCGCCCAGGAAGCCTCACTCCTCCTCGACCGCATCGTCCGCCAGGGCCGCGCCTTCGGCCTCCACGTCATCCTCGGCTCCCAGACACTCGGCGGAGCCTACACCCTCGCCCGTGCCACCCTTGGCCAGATGGTCATCCGCGTCGCCCTCCAATGCAACGAGGCGGACGCCCACCTCATCATGGACGATGACAACCCCGCCCCCCGCCTCCTCACCAGACCGGGGGAGGGGATTTACAACGACCAGGCCGGAGCCCTCGCCGCCAACAGCCCGTTCCAGATCGTCTGGCTGCCCGAGGACGAGCGCGACGCCGTGCTCGATGAAGTCCTCGCCCGCGCCCAATCCACCTCGGAGATGCCTCCCGCGCCCATCGTCTTCGAAGGAAACGCCCCGGCCGAGATCCGGGATAACGCGGAAATCGCCGCCCTGCTCCGCAAACCGCCCGCCGCCCGGCCCAAAAAGGCCCACGCCTGGCTCGGCGCGCCAAACTCGATCAAAGGCCCCACCGAGGCCGCCTTCCAACGCCAGAGCGGCTCCCACCTGCTCGTCGTCGGCCAGTCCGCCGAGCGCTCGCTCGCCGTGCTCACCGTTTCCACCGCCGCTCTCGCCCTCCAGTTCCCGCCCGGCCAGGCCGAGTTTGTCATCCTCGATCCCCACGCCTCCGAGGCCGAAGGCTGGTACCACCGCCTCGCCGCCGCCCTGCCGCAAAACGTCCGCGTCGGCGGCCCCGCCGAGATCGCCGGCATCATGAATTCCCTCGCCGCCGACCTCGCCACCCGCACCCCCGCCTCCGGCCGCGCCGCGCCCGAGCTTTTCCTCGTCATCCAGGACCTCCAGCGATTCAAGGCCCTCCGGCCGGACGATGACTTCAAGTTCTCCTTCGACGACGACGCCCCCGCCACCAGCCCCGCCAAGGCCCTCGCCGACATCCTCGGCGAAGGCGGACCCTGTGGCATGCACGTCATCGCCTCCACCGACACCTGGAACAACGTCAGCCGCTGGATCCCGCGCAAACTCATGGCCGAATTCGAAATGCGCGTCCTCTTCCAGATGAGCGCCAACGACTCCGCCAACCTCATCGACTCACCCGCCGCCTCCACCCTCGGCCTCCACCGCGCCCTCTTCTTCAACGAACACCTCGGAACACTCGAAACCTTCCGCCCCTTCGCCCTCCCCGACGAATCCTGGCTCTCATCCCTCCAGCCCCTCGCATCCCCCTGAACCACATCCCCGCGCCCTTTTCACCTGACATCTTCCAACCCCTCCTCTTAACTCCCATCCAGTCGCGGGAACAAAACCACCGACCAAGGGCCGCAGCGCGCCTCAAATGGCCGGAGTGGCCCCATGCCGGAGCCATGGACTCGGCCAGGCACTCCCCCGGCCGCCCGTCTCCATCTCCCGCAGGCGCATGCGAAAGAATGCTCGGCAAGGCCGCGATCATCCGACGAAAAAGCCCTATGGGATGGCCGCAGGGCCTGGGAGTGAAATCCGGATATCCCCATTTCCAATCTCCCTTCAAGTCCCACTCCGCCAAATCACCGGCTGTCTGGGTCCACGGTTCACCGTGCTCCCGCAGGGAAAAGCCCCACCTCCTGCCGATAACCTATCCATACCTCCCCTCCTCCCCCCGAATATCAGCCAAGGCAACTCAGCTCCGGAGAACCGCAAAACGCCACTGGATATGCGGACCCCGACCCGATGAAATCCTTGTGAAATCCTTGTGAAATCCTTGTGAAATCCAGGATTTCGGCAACACTTTGACAAAGAAAGACCCTGCGGATACCATCCCGGCGGATTCTACGGGTAATTCCTGTTGGCCCAAAAATAAGAACCATGAACCTGCCGATCACTTTCGCTGTTGCTGCATTAGCAATCTCATTTACCAACGGAATAGCAGTTGGCGAGGAAGCTCCAAAGTTGCGTAATATTCGAATCGTTCCACAGTCGGTAGACTTTAAGGACAATCTGGATGGGGTCTCTGAGTGGGAGCTTGGGAAGGGACTAACTCTGAGCCTCCGTATGAATGGGGAGACGACTGAGTTCGTTGGCGTGGATGGCAAGGTTCTACATTCAATTGAGGCCCCCGAGTTCGTCCGTCATGCCGTAACAAGCGACTCAGGAGCATGCATCCTCTTCGCGATCTGGGGGAAGGGGAACTATTCCCGTTTGATTCGCGTGATGGCATTGCAGGGGCAACTTGATTTCCAAAGCTTTTGGCCCGGGGACGGGAATCTCATTCCTGATCGCCGCTGGTGGGTCCACGACTTGGGTGCCATCTCAGACGACGGAACGACTGTCTTGGCGCATTTCGGAGAAGATGGTCACATCAAGAACCGGATCCTTTACCGATGGCAGACATGGCAGCTTGATCCGGCGAAGCGGATAGGTGTTGGTCTCACAGTGGCCAACGGTCGCAGCAAGGAATAACAGAGGCCAACAAGACGAGACACAGCAACCGCCACTAGCCGCCTTGTCGGTAACGTCACCCGTAATATGAACCTTCACTCCCGTCTCGACGCTCGCCCCCGCTAGTGGCGGTGCGTGCTCTTGACGTTGGGCAAAAAAAGAGTCGCGCCGTCCCCACAGCGTGTCATAATCCCTCCACAATGAAACCCGTAGCAGAATTTTTCGCCGGAATCGGCCTCATGCGGCTCGGCTTGGAACGGGCTGGATGGGAGACGGTTTGGGCGAACGACATCGACGAGGACAAGCTGGAAATCTATCGGGGACACTTCCCCGATGCCAGCGAGCACTTCGTCTTGGGAAACGTTCACAAGATCGATGCCGCGGATTTTCCCGATGTCACCCTTGCCACTGCCTCTTTCCCTTGCAACGACCTGTCGCTTGCGGGAGCCAGGAAAGGTCTTGCCGGGACTCATTCCAGCGCATTTTGGGGATTCATCAAAGTTCTTGAGACGATAGGGGGCCGACGCCCCCCTATCGTTCTCCTCGAAAATGTGCCGGGATTCCTTACCTCTCACAACGGCAATGATTTCAGGGAAGCGTGTGTTGCCCTTAATAACTTGGGATATTCCCTTGATGCTTTGATGATCGACGCCGCGCATTTTGTTCCCCAGAGCAGGCAACGACTTTTCATTGTTGGCACCAAGGGCGTGCCCCAATCTTCATGTGTCAAAGAGACGCCCTCATTTCTGGAAAATTCCGCCCGGCCTTCGGCCTTGGCGGATTTCATTTTGTGGAATCCAGACATCAAATGGAACATTCGAGATGTTCCACGCTTACCCAAGCGGGCCACCTCCCTTTCGGACATCCTTGAGGATTTGCCGCACAATTCATCCTATTGGTGGAGCGACGAGAGGGCGAGTTACCTTTTGAACCAGATGAGTCCTCGTCATCGTGAGATTGCCGATGGGATGATTTTCGGAAGAACCACGACCTACGGAACCGTTTTTCGCAGAGTTCGCAATGGCCGATCCATGGCCGAACTCAGGACGGACGGCATCGCTGGCTGCCTGCGAACGCCTCGCGGCGGAAGCGGACGGCAGATTCTTTTTGCGGGTGGCAGAGGAAAGTATCGTGTGCGGCTTTTATCGCCAAGAGAGTGCGCGAGGCTGATGGGAGCGGATGACTATACCCTTCCGAAGACGCTCAATCTGAATCAGGCGCTTTTCGGCTTTGGCGACGCTGTTTGCGTCGATGTGATCGAGTGGATTGCGACACACTATTTGAACCCCGTGTTTGACGAACTGGACTCTTTGCCCAAATATGGAACCCGAAGACTCACCCGATACACCACTTGAGCAGGATATTGTCGGTCTGCCAGAAGATGTAGCCGCCATTCGCGCCGAGATTCGTTCCTTCTTCGCCGCGAAGGACGTGCAAGGCAATCGTATCGGCAGTTACAAGCATGGAGTTTATGCTTTCTACGATTATGATTCCGAGCCGATTTACGTTGGTCAGACGGAAGAGAAAATCAGCGGTAGAGTGAGCCGTCACTTGACGAATCAGAGAACGGATGCGGTGGCGATGAATGTTCTCGATCCGTTTGAAGTCGCATATATCGAAGTGTGGCCACTCGACCACCTTGTTCAAGGGTTGTCGAAGCAGGAGAAGAAGCATTTTCTTGATCGAGCGGAATACACGGTGTTTCAGAAGGTTTTGCGCGAATCGACCCTTGGCGCTGTTCTCAACGAAAAGGAGATGGCACCGAAGGATGAGATCGAACTTCCTGTTTCTCACAAGGGACGGATTATCCCGGATTCCATCTATTCGCAACGCCGTCATCCAGATGTTCGCATTGCCCGGAGAGCCACCACGATAGCAAACCTTGCGAGGGTCATCAGCGAACGGGATGTTTCATCCGGTCTGCGCCGCACACTGCTAACCCAAGCCCGACGATTGGAGCGGCTCGCCGCACAGAGAATTACTGAACTCGGTATTACAACGGACCTCAAAAAGAAATAATGCCCAACAAGGCGCTGCACCTAACGCCTACCCGCGTCACGCTTCCTGCTGGTCGCTTCGCTCCCGTGCAGGAAGCGCGCCACGGGCAGGCGTAGGTGAGCTTGGACGTTCGGCAGAAAGAACTATGGCA
>CAZKQK010000034.1:0-44060 GCA_964554865.1 uncultured Luteolibacter sp.
CCATACCGGCGAGTTCCCGGCCGTTCAAGCGAAACTTTTTAATAGGTCCGTCCCTATATCCGTCCCTATGAAAGTCTCTTGACGTTTGGAAACGGGGGGGTAGGATCGGGCACGGAGGATATGTCGGCGAAGCGCGTGATGTTCGAGGGGCGGGTCCAGGGCGTTGGGTTCCGTTATGCGGTCAGGGAGTTGGCCAAAGGGTTTGAGGTCCGTGGCTGGGTGAGAAACCTGGCGGACGGCTGTGTGGAGTTGCTTGCTGCGGGTGAACCGGAGGAACTGGACGAGTTTCTCCGCGAGATCGTCGAGGAGTCCGCCGTGGCGCGGCACATCCGCAGCCACCGCACGGAGATGGTGCCGGTGCCGGAGGGTTTGACGGGGTTCCGGATCGAGCGCTGAGCGTTGGCCCGCCCTTTTGCGACGACTCATTCCTCCATCAGGCAGGCGATTGGAGGGGGAGCGGGTGGAATTCACCGGATGGGAGGGGGATGCTTACGGGTGGAACGGCGAAAACGGGTTTCCATTACAGGGGGATGAAAGGTTCTTGAAAGGCGGGCTTCGCGGGACCGCGGGATGGGAATCAGGGCACCGGAGCATGTTCGCTGGCCGGCCGCCATCTCACGATCGCGCCTACGGGCCGAATGCCCCTCAGCGGATCCAGTTGCGGTGGATGAGTTCGGTGATGACGGGCCAGTCTCCGGAGCCATCAAAACCGAACCATTGCATGGAGACATTCGCCGGGATGTCGGTGTTGCGGGGGAGTTTGAGAAGGGGTTTCAGGGACTTGGATGGCGCGAGCAAGGCTCCGAGGGGTTTCTTCAGCTCGGGATGGGTGATCAGGGCGAAGGTGTGGTCGGGCGGAACAAGGGCGGGGCTTTCGGAATCGGGGATGTAGAGATTGACGCGCATCCGCACGGGTTTGGCCGGCCGTTCTGTTAGAAAGCGGTCCCAGGGGAGTGCGCCGTAGCCGGTCATGGAGCCCCAGTGGATGCGGTAGGCGTTGGTTTTCCACTCAAAGGGAGCGGCCCAGGTGCGGTCTTGTCCGTCCTTGAAGGTAAGGATGAGAATCTCGCGTTCCTTTTCGAGAACGGCAGTGACTTTGCGGTCGTGGATGCCCTCGGGGTCGGTTCGTCCGTGGCGTGTGTAGTAATCGAGGATGGCTACGGATTCATTCTCCGGATCAAATACCAGTGGCAGTCTGCGGGCCGAATCGCCGGTCTGGAGGAAATTGTCGAAGGCGGCGATTGCCGCTGCGGTTTTTTCCTCCGGGGATTCCGGCGGCGGCACGTAATCGACAGCGATCCCGGCGGATGCCGACCTCGGGTCAGCCGACATGCGGGATCCCGACGCATCCCTGAGAACAAAGAGGGTGAGCAGCGCCGCCGGAACAGACAGCAGGGCGAACGCGGAGAGCCGCACCTTGCGGTTGAAGCGCTGCTCCGCCAGTCTGCGGGATGAACGGCCTTGGGAGACTCCCCATTCCGTTTCCAATTCGGGCGGGCGGGAGCGCCGCCTTCGCCGCCGGGTTGGTGGATCCGGATGGGGACGTGGCATTCGAACTCGATGGTGATGTCCGTCCGTTATTTGCGGCGGCGGATGCAGAGTCCGGTGATCATGGCGAAGCCAAGCAGGGTGATGCTGCCGGGTTCGGGGATGGCGGCAACGAAGGATGAGTTGTGGTCGATCACGGCCCAGACATTGTTGTTTTCCTGATCAAAACCCCAGGCGCCGAGCACGGGATCGGTGAGGTTTCCATCGGCGAGGTAGGTGGCGTAGCCGCCTTCAAAGCGGGTGGATTCGAGGTAATCGGCGATCAACGAGGATGTTCCGCCTACAGTCAGGGTTCCGGCGAGGAGGTCGAGGTCTGTGATGTTCGAGTTTCCGAGCACGGCGTTGATCCACGCGATTTGCGTTCCCGCACCATCGTCGTAAGTGGTTTGCCAGAGGAGTTGGGCACCTTCTTCCGAATCGAAGTTGGTGTCGTCGTAGCTGACTTGGAGGACGTGGAGAATGCCATCGAGTCCCGTGACATTGACGATGTCGCTTGCGAACTCGGTGGTGACGGTCTGACCGTAGATGCCGGCGACGGAGGCGGCGTTGGCTGACTGGTTTTCGAGGGCTGCGATGACTGCGGGAGAGGCACTGTCGAGACTGAGGAAATCGATGGAAACGGGGGTGTCGCCGGTGATGGTCTGCGAATCCAGAAACTCCGCGGCGCTGGAAACGGCGAAACGGCCCGCGGTGTTGGCTTCGGTGTTGCCGAGGGCGAGGCCGTTGTTGCCGAGATTGCTTCCCGCCTGGACGGTGGCGGAGCCGCTGCTTGCGGCCGGGGCGTCGAAGCGGGTTTCGAGAGCGAAGTTGCGGTTTCCGAGGGAGCTGTATCCCGCGTATTGGTTGTATTCTCCGGGGAGGCCTGCGGCCACATACAAGCCGGACACATCCACCCTGTCCTGGAACCCGATGGACAGATCCGCCCTGGAAACACGGCTCAAACCTCCGGCAAGGACGGGGCTGGAGTCTCCGGTGTAGTCCACGGTGAAGGTTCGGCTTTGGCCATGTTGGATTTCGGTGGAACCACCGCCGTAGAGCACCTGGTAATCCAGGCTCTGCCCTCCGGTGACGGCAAGGGAGGTGATGGCGCTGTGGGCCTGATAGAGGCCGGAGCCCTGATCGGAGATGGTGATCACGTTGCCATCGGTGAGCGGGCCACCTGCGGCGCCATCGTGGGTTACCTGGACGTTGGCCCGGGCGATGGACGCGTATTTGGTGTTGAAGCTGGTTCCCGCCGCGCTGACGTCCTCACCGGCGAGGCCTTCGGCGATGGCTGATACGCTGGTGGAGCCAAGGTCGTTCATGCCGGGGGCAATGGCCCCGTTCACGGTGACATGGCCGTTCGAAGCGTGGATATCGGTATGCGTCTCGGTGGAGAACTGGCGAAAGACATAGGTGAAGTAGTCGCGTGAATCGGTACGGTCGCTGTAGTCGATGACCAGCAGATCATCGGCAATGAGCTTGTTGTTTTGCACGTTGCTCCAGGTGTATCCGAGCGAGAGTTGGCTCTGCACGGTTTCGCCCGCGAGTCCTTCCCCGGTGATGAAAGAGCCCGCGTTGACCGTTTGGGAAACCCGGCCCTGTACCGAGGTGTCGATGTTGAAGTTGCCGGTGACGGCCACCTGCGCGGTGTGGGACGAGTTGGTGAAGGCGGCGGTGTCGTCGAGAGCGGCGGTGACGGAGCCGTTGTCGAGGCTGAAGTTTCCGAGATTCAGGCGGGTGCGGGTTTCGTCGGAGCCGAAAGTGGTGAGAGTGACATTGTCGGTGCGGGAGATGGTTTCATTCGCCGTACCGACCATTCTGCGGCCGAGATCGATGGTGCCGCCGCCGATGCTGCGGTTCAGGACGGCGGTGCCGGTCACGTTGATGGATACGCCGGACAAATCGAGGCTGCCGCCATCGATCACCTCGCCGCTGATCAGGGGATTGACGCGCCCGTTGGCGATGGCCCCGGATCCGCGGCTGAGTTCCCATGGTGTGTTCACGCCGCTGGGCCCGATGGTGGCCGAGTTCGGATTGAGCGTTTCGGGAAACACGGGCTGCGGGGTTGAGGCGAGGTCGCTTTGACGGATGTAGTCGGAGGCGCTGGAACCCGTGGCCCCTGGTTTGAGCCAGACCGATGGGTCCGGAGCGGACAGCACCTTGGTTTCACCCAGCACATTGCCATACTCCGCGGTGCTGTTCCACTTCCCGCCGAAGTCCTGGTGGCTGACACCGGAGGGGTCGGTGTAATTGCCCGCGCCCGCACCGGGGAGAGTGGTCTCGATGTTATAGCTCCCGGCGGGTCCGTAATAGGCGATCTGCAGGTCTTGGGTCTGGCCTGCCCCGTTGAATGTGAAGTTCGAGCCGGAGGTGAGACGCAGTCCGTTGGACAACTGGGCGACGCCGCCGGAATTCACCGAGATCCGGGTGCCTTCGAGATCGGTGAGCGCACCGCCGCTGAGGGTGATGCTGCCGATCGGTTGGAGCCCGGAGATATGGCGTCCGGCGTCGATGGTGACGGCGCCGGTGAGCAGGCGGTTTTGGACCACATTGATGGAGGTCGAGGCGCTGACGGGCGAGGTCCAGTTCGCGTTGTTGGCGGAAATGCCGAAATCCACCACATCGCCAGCGAGGGCGGCACCGAGGTTCGGTTGGGCGAAGATGGCGCCGGTGTTTCCGCCGAGGAGGCTTGCGCCGGACCATGGAGTGCCTGTGGCGAGGTCAACCCGGACACCATCCGGGGCGCCGGCGTCCGGCTGCGTCATTGCAACCAGGGAACCGGTGCCGCCAGCCGTGAGGCCGAGATCGAAGGTGGTGGTTTCGACGGCTGAACTGGTCGCGGTGAACTGGAGGGGAGCGGGAGAGGTTCCCTGCACGATTCGGAAATCTCCCGGCGCAACCAGCGATACCGGTGAATCGATGGGGTCCGCTTTGGCAACGGGAGTGAGCAGGCCGGAAAAAGCAAAGGGAATGAGGGAGCGGGCGGGGAGTTTCATGGGAATTCAGGAGAGCTTGTGGTGGAGGCTAGGGAAACGGGAATGTGGCGGCAATGGGTAGGCTTACCCGTTTTTGTCAGGCGAATGGTTGGCGGAGAATGCGATGTGGAGCCCGATCAGCATGCGGCGGTTGTCGAGCCCCGACTTGTCGAGAATGGAGGCCACGTGTTTTTCCACGGTGCGCGGGCTGATTCCGAGGGTGGTGGCGATTTCCGGGTTGGTCATGCCTTTCACGAGGCGGGGCAGGACTTCCTTTTCGCGTCGTGAGAGGGCGGATTGTTCAAAGGCGGGATGGCCGTGGTCCGCTTTTGAGCGAGGCAGGCGATGGCGACGGGCCGCGATGGCGAGATGTTCGCGCAGGAGGGAGAGTGTGATTTTTTGCGCGTCCGTGAACGGACGCGAGTTGCGAACCATGAGGAGGACGCCGCAGTGGGTTCCGACGAAGAATTGGGTGACAATGTAGTGTTTCGCCCGCGTTTCAGAGGCGATTTTTTCGAGGGCGGGCCCGCGCAGGCGGCTTTTGGAAACGAGGTTTGCAAGATCGAAGACGCCAAGGTCTCCGTCCGTCCGGGAGGGCTTCGAACGATTCGAGCCGTTTCCGCCGAGCACCAGGCCGAGCACCGCGGCGTGGAAACAGTTGGACGAGCAGGCACAATCATCGGGAACAGCCCTTCCATGTTCGCACCAATCGGCGCGCTCGGCGCCAAGTGTGGCGGGCAACTCCTTGCTGACAACTTCGTGGAGTTCTTCGCGCGAGTTGACCGCATGGACACCGACAGCCATTCGATTCAGGTTTTGCCAATTCAGCGGGTCGAGTGGAATCATTCGGGATATGAGTCAAGGGGCAACGGGAGCGGGGAAACGCCCGCCCGTCCTCCGTGGAAACCGGGAAATCAGCCCGGCATTACAGATGACATGGTTTTTTCCGATTATTTTCCTAATCCACGGGTGGAGTCGGCTCCAGCTTCTCCGGAATCCCCTGTTTCGGGGTGCCGAGGCGCTCGTCCTCGATGATGAGGAGCAGGGACTTGGCGTCCTGTTTGGGGACGTCCGGGTAGTCGCGGTACCAGGGGGAATCCGGCTGGTCGCCGGCGGGGTGGGTCAGGTAGCGAACACCGGTGATGCGGCGGGCCATGTCCTCGGGGATTTTCGCCTCGGTGTAGTCGGTGCGGCTGGAGCCGTTGCCGGGGAGGATGCGGCCGGTGACGCCGAAGTTTGGATTGACGATGATCTGGTGGACTTTGCCGCGCTTGTCGAGCAGGGCGACCGCGGATTGGGTTTTCATTCCGCGCAGCGCCTCATCGGAGCGGGTGATGACGATCATTTTGATCAGGCCGTCGGGCTGGAGTGTGATGTCGAGTTTGACGAACACCCTGACGCCTTCGACCACGGGGAGTGATTTGCTCTGGAAATGCCTGAGCTGTGGTGTCTCCGTTGTCGGGAGATTGAGTTGGGAGAAACCGAAAGCGAGACCCGCGATGACGGAGAGACCGGCGGCGGAAATCACGAGTCTCCGGCGGCGGGCCGGAGCCCCGGTGAGGGCGCGGGCAAAGGAGGTGATGTCGCGGTAGCGGTCTCCGGGCGCGGGTGACATCGCTTTTCGCAATACCCCATCCAGCCACGAGGGAGCGCGCCGGGCCTTGCTGCGGAGCCGCGGGAAGGATCCCATGGGCAGTTCACCGGTGAGGAGTTCCCACAGGGTGGTGGCCAGCGAGTATTGGTCGGCGCGGCCGTCGATTTCCTGGCCGGGTTTGAGTTGCTCGGGTGCGGAGTAGCCGAACGACATCAGCGCGTCCGAGGTCCGGGTCACCCGGTCCTCTTCGATGGGAAGCGCGGCGCCGAAATCGGAAATGACGAGTCGCCCGGTCGCTTTCTCCAACAGAAGGTTTGACGGTTTCAAATCGCGGTGAACGAGGCCGCTTCGGTGAAAGGCGGCGAGGCCGTCGCAGGTGGTGAGCATCCATGGTTGAAGGACGGTCCAATCGGGGGGGCCGTCGGCCGCGAGTTTCCGCTGGAGGTCGGTTCCCTCGATCCATTCGAGCGCGATCCATGCGGCCTTGCCCTCGTGGAGCAGGCCCTTGTCGCGGATTTTCAGGATGTAGGGATGGCTAAGGGACGAAGCGACTTCCGCCTCGCGAAGCCATCTTTCGCGGGCGAGAGAGGCATCGCCCTCGAAGGGGATGATTTTGAGGGCGACCACCTCGCCGGTTTCCCGATGGCGGGCTTTCCAGACGTAGCCACTCCCGCCGCGTCCCACGAAGAGGTCAGGAGTGTAAGGGAAACCGTCTTCCAACCACATCGATGCGACGAGATCCGGCGGAGTGAGAACATCCGAAAGATGCAAGGCATCCTGAAAGACCGCGGCCAGTCCATTTTCCGAGAAGCTGAAGGCGTCTTCCGTCATTCAATCAGTGAAACGGTGTTTCATGCGGATGGTGACAGGGATGAAATCAGATCGCCGAGGGTATCGTGTTTTCCGAACGAGGCGAGCAGGTGGCGCAATTCGTCATCGACCTGCGCGGGATCCGGATCGGCCATGGTGGTGGAGACCTCTTCCCGCAGGCAGCGGGCGAGACGTTCCCGAAGCCTGGTGAGCGAGACGTTCAGGGAGTTGAGGGTGATTTCCAGAGTATCAGCCGCCGCTTTCGCCTTCTCCGGATCGCGGCAGTCCACCAGCGGGAGGATTTTGTCGAAGATCGCGACGTTTCCCCGTCTCAAGTATTCCGATCGTAGAGCCGTGCAGGCCCTGCCGAGGACGCTGCGTGCCCAGAGTTGATCGAAGGAGTGTTCGGACTCCGGACCGGACATGGAATCCTGCAATTCGAGATGGACGGAGTTTCCGCCGCGCTTTTGGCGGGCTTCGTATTGAAACACCTGTTTCCGCCAGTTGCGGAGCGCTTGCAGGAGAAAACTCCGGAGCCTGCCTCCTTCCGGTGACAACCGGTCGACAAAATCGCCGTTCCGCCAGAGTTTTTCCAGCAGGCCTTGCACGAGGTCGTGGGCATCCGGGTCGCTGACCCCCTGGCCTTGCAGCCATTTCACGAGAGCCGGCCAGTATGTCTTGCAAAACTCGTTCCAGCCTTCGAGCTTCACCTTGCGGCTGCCATCCTTCATCCGCCGGACGACTGTCCAGCGGGTGACCGGAAAGTGCGATGGCGATGGGGGCGGAGGTTCCATCGTTTCAGAACGGACGTCGTTCGAGACGGAAGAATCGTTTCGGAGCGAGAGTCCTGTCTCCGGTGTGAAACAGAAGGCCGCCGCCGCTCTGAAGTTCGGAAATGGAAACGGGATACCAAGGCCCGGCAGCGAGAGTGGTGCTGGAGGCCGGGAAAAAATGTACCGCCCAGTCTGGCCATGTGAGTTGGTAGTCCGTTTCTCCGTGAAGGGTCAGGGTAAGTTCCGGGAGGGTGATGGCATTGGCGCGGTAGTTGTCAAAAACCACATCAACCGGTCCCGAAGCGTCATCGGTATCCGAAAACACGAACAGTCCGGCGGTTCCGTCAGTGAAGGCGGAGTCGCTGGCTGTTAGGCGCGCGATCGGATTCACGAGGTCGTCGAGATTGTAGAGGGCGGCCGTGAACATCCCGTTTTCGCCGATCAATACCAGCCGGACGGATGAAGTGGCCGAACCCCAAAGGCTGGCGTAGGCCAGCCGGGTCGGGAGTTCGCCGACTATCCGGTTGAGCACGATGTCACCGGTGAGGGGTTGGTAACTCAGCGAGTATCCCGAGACGGCTCCGGGCTGGGGGTTGGGTTGGACGAAGGCCAGAAAGCCGGCCGATTGTTGGATGAGAGGGTTGGAGATTCTCAAATCCACCGAGAGGAAGACACGGCCGGTGTAGGAAATGTCCTGGCGGAAGGAAGCGGCCCGTGAAGGGCCGATCAGCGAGGGTGCGGGAGAATCGCCGGCGGCGATGCGGCATCCGCCGTCAGGGAAGCTGAAGGACGCGAATGGGGATCCGAGAATGATGCCGATGGAATCCTGCCTTGTCCATCCGGAGTCATTGCCGTCGTTGAAGTCGTCTGTTTGGCCGAAGGCGATTCCGGATAGGAAGAGCAATGGAATCCAGGGAGGCAGCGGCTCGGGAAATATCATCGGTTGGGGCGGTCGGCGGGTTTATGATCCGGGTGGACAATTCCACTGTGGACAGACTAGCCATGCCGATGAGTTGGCGGCAAGAAATTTGGGTGAGGTTTATTGCCGATGGATCACTCCACGGACTTCACCGCATCGATGAGCGGTTTGGCGAAGTCGCGGACAGCCGTGGCGGGCGCGTCCTGGTGGAGTTCCACCTGCCTGACGATGGCGGAGCCGACGATGACGCCGTCGGCGGCGGAGGCGACCATGGCGGCTTGCTCGGGATTGCTGATGCCGAAGCCAACGCAGACGGGGACGCCGGCATGCGGCCGGATGGAGGCGACGAGTTGGGCGATGTTGGCGGAGGGCGCGCCGTGGGCTCCTGTGACGCCGGTGCGGGAAAGGGCGTAGATGAACCCCTGGGCGGATTGCGCAAGGAGCTTCACGCGGTCTGGCGGCGTGGTGGGGGCGATGAGGCGGATGGGTTTGAGACCTGCCCGGGTGGCGAGGTCGGCATTGAGCGCGGCCTCATCGGGCGGGAGGTCGAGAAGCAGGATGCCATCGGCTCCGGCGGCGGCGGCATCCTGGTGGAACTTGCCGAAGCCATAGGTGAAGATGGGGTTGAGATAGGTGAAGAGGACGATGGGTGTCCCGTGTGTTTCGCGGAAGGCGCGGATGAGATCAAGGGCGCGGGCGGTGGTCATGCCGGACCTGAGGGCGCGGTCGGCGGCCATTTGGTTGACGATGCCATCGGCGAGCGGATCGGAGAAGGGCAGTCCGAGTTCGATGATATCGGCGCCGGTGTCGGCGAGGGTTTTCATGATATCAAGCGACCTGTCGAAGTCCGGATCGCCGGCGGCGATGTAGGCGACGAAGGCTTTTTTGCCGGAGGCTTTGAGATCGGCGAAGGTGTTGGCGAGGCGGTCTGGCATGGGGTGGAAAACGGATGAATGCTTGCGGATGATTTCAGTGATGGCATGGCGGTTGCAAACCGCCGCCACTATCGTTTCACCAATGCCTCGCAGCCCTTGATGTCGAGTTTGCCGGAGGCGAGCACGGGGATTTCGTTGACGGGGACGATTTGTCTGGGACACCAGAGCGAGGACAGTCCCTCGTCGAGGAGTTTGTAGCGGAGATCGATGCATTCCTGTTCGAGCGCGGGACCGGCGATGGTTGATAGCAGGAGGATGGCCTCGCCTTTCTGTTCGTCCGGCACGCCGACGATGGCAATGCGGCGTTCGGTTTCGGCGTCGAGTCCGAGGACCTTGTTGATGGCGGCCTCGACGGTTTCGTGCGGGACCATTTCGCCGGCGATTTTGGAGAAACGGGAGATGCGGCCCTCGATGTGGAGGAAGCCGTCGTGATCGACGCGGCCGACATCGCCGGTGCGGAACCAGCCGTCCTTGAGGACTTCCGCGGATTTTTTCGGTTCGTTGAGGTAGCCGTTGAAAACGTTCGAGCCCTTGAACCAGATGATGCCCTGGCGATGGATGGGGATTTCCCGATCGGTGGCGGGATCGGTGAGTTTCACGGCGAGGCCGGGGAGCATTTGGCCGACGGAGCCATCGCGCGAGGAAGGGATGGTGATGGCGTCGGTTTCCGGGGCGGGATCGGGCAGGTTGACGTTGGTGGCGGGAGAGGTTTCGGTGAGTCCGTATCCTTCCTGGGGGCGGATGCCGAATTTCTGGGCAAAGGCGGAAGCGAGCGACTGGGGGAGTTTTTCCGCGCCGGTGACGACCAGCTTGAGCGATGAGAGTTGGGAGGGCTCGATGCGTTTCATGTAGCCGCGCAGGAAGGTGGGCGTGGCGAGCAGGACATCGATCTGGTGGAAGGCGATGAGTTCGGCGAGGCGCTTGGTTTCCAGCGGGCTGGGATAGGTGACGAGGTTCACGCCCCCGATGACCGGATACCAGAGGGTGACGGTGCAGCCGAAGGAGTGGAAGAGCGGCAGGCAGCCGAGGATGGAGGAGTTTTCCGGGAGGTCGAGGCGGGAGCCGAACTGGGTGACGTTCGCCAGGACATTGCGATGGCTGAGCACGACGCCCTTGGGCTCGCCGGATGAGCCGGAGGTGAAGAGGAGCGAGGCCTCGTCGCCATCGCGGCGTTTGTTGAGGCGGAGGAAAAGTCCTAACAGCGGGGTCGGCAGGATCCTGGAGGCGATGGCCCAGGTGACGATCTTCCTGCGCAGGGTGGGCAGGACGCGCTCGATGAGGATGAGGTCCCTGTTAGGCGGCCAGGGAAAGGTGGAGACCTTGCGGACGAAGGGGTCCGCGGTGATGAAACGGTCCACGCCGGATTGGCGGATGCATGAGCGCACGGCGTCAGGGCCGGCGGTGAAGTTGAGGTTTACCGGTGTTTTCCCGGCGAAGATGACGGCGAGATTGGCGATGAGGCCGGCTTTTCCGGGAGGGAGGACGATGGCGACGCGCGGTTGGTCCGTTTCCTCGCGGACGAAGCGGGAAAACGCGAGGGCCACGGCGAGGATCCTGTGATAGGGAAGCTCCGAGTCGTCCGCACCGTCGAAGATATGATTATGCGCGCCGTGTTTCCTGAGTCCGGCGAGGAGCGCCATGCCGAGCGAGCCCCTGAAGAGCGGGCGCGAGCTGTAGGCGGACTCCGCCGCTTCCAGGAGCGCCTGACGCCATGCCGCCTCGCAGACGTTTTCCGCAGGGATGGGAGTGGCGATGGAAATGACGGCGAGCGGCAGTGACGCGCGGCGCTCGATGGAGAGTCCGGATTCGCGCGGGCAATCGATGGCGATGGCGAGCGCTGGCAGGCCGAAGGCACACATGGTGCGGAGGTGGGATGCCGGCACGTGGCACGGGGTGGCGTTTCGCACGGCGGCCCGGCCGGGGACGTAAACGATGACGCCGCCGTTATCGAGGTAGGGTTTGAGCAATTCGCCCGCGGCGGCCGGGGCGGCGTCTTCCGAGGAGAACATCGCGCCGGAGCCGGACTTTTCCAGATAGGCGCGCATCGAGGGATCGTGGCTGGAATTTTCCTCGATGAGCCAGGTGATGCGGCGGCCGGGGAAGAGTCGCTCGACCTGGAGGAGTTGTTCGAAATTGAGACGACCGGGGATGACCAGCACCCCGGTGGCGGGGATGCGGTCCTTGTGGAGAATCTGAATGGCGGCTGAGGACATGGTCGGGGAAAATCGGGCTGTTGGCGCGGTGTGGCCGACGCCAGGGGGATTTACGCGGATTTTTCGGGTGTCGCACGGTTTTTCTCCGGACAATGCCCGGTTTGGGTAGCGGGCGCGGCGCGAAATCAACCGGGAAGGGGAAAGCCCTGCTGGCGGAGGATCTCGATGGCGGCCTGGACGCCGGATTCGATGGTGTGATGGGAATTGTCGAGCACGGTGGCGCCGTTCGCGATGACGAGGGGCGCGGTTTTGCGGGAGCTGTCGAGGCGGTCGCGGCGGGCGATGGAGTCCACCTCGCCATCGCCGCCGCGGCGTGCGGCGCGGATGTGCTCGGCGGCATCGACGTAGATCTTGAACGGGGTGTCGGGAAAAACGACGGAGCCGATGTCGCGGCCTTCCATGACGATGGAGGAATGGCGGAGATATCCGCGCTGGAGGCCGATGAGGCGGGCGCGGACTTCCGGGATGGCGGAGACGGCGGAGACGTTCGCGTTTACCGCTTCCGAGCGGAGTTCATCGCCGGGATCGATGCCGTCGATGGCGATGGTGGATGTGATGCCATCGTGGGAGCAGCGGATATCCACGCGCTCTAACAAGGCGAGCACGGCCGTGGCGTTGTGGGGGGCGATGTTTTCCGCGAGCACCTTCCAGGTGACGGCGCGGTACATGGCTCCGGAGTTGACCATGATGAGTCCGAGCCTTTCGGCGAGGCGGCGTGCGAGGGTGCTCTTGCCGGAGGCGGCCGGGCCGTCGATGGCGATGGCGTGGTGGCTCATGGATCAGGCTTTGGAAACGGTGGTCGGTGCGAAGTCGGAGCTGAGCGCGCATTCCCGGCGGACCGCGTCGAGGTGGTGGGCGAAGCCGGGGTAGGAGGTGTTCACGCAATCGGTGTTGCGGATGACGGTTTCACCCTTGGCGAAGAGTCCGGCAATGGCGAAGGCCATGGCGATGCGGTGATCTCCGGAGCTGTCGATGGTGGCCGCGTGGAGCGGGTGGCCGCCTTCGATTTCCATGCCGTCCTCGAACTCGGTGACCTGGGCACCCATGGCCCGGAGGTTGTCAACGACGGTGGTGATGCGGTCGGTTTCCTTGACCCGGAGTTCGCGGGCGTTGCGGATGGAGGTGACGCCTTCGGCGAGCGCGGCGGCCACGGCGATGACGGGGATCTCATCGATGAGATTGGGCACCTCGCTTTCAAGAATGGCAGTGCCCTTGAGGGGCGCGCCGTGGATTTCGATATGGCCGACCGGTTCGCCGTCCGAGCGGTGGACGATTTCGGTGATGTGTGCCCCCATGCGGCCGAGCACCTTGAGGATGGCGGTGCGGGTGGGGTTGAGCCCGACGTCCATGATCAGCAGGCGTGATCCGGGCATGGCTGCGGCAGCCGCCAGCCAGAAGGCGGCGCTGGAAATATCACCCGGCACGGTGAAGTCGCAGGCTTCGGGGATCTGGCCGCCGTAGATGGAGATTTCGCCGCCCTCGCGGCGGGTGTTGACGCGGAACGATTCGAGCATGCGCTCGGTGTGATCGCGCGTTTCCGCAGGCTGGATGACGGAGGTTTTTCCCTCGGCGAACATGCCGGCGAGGAGCACGGCGCTTTTGACCTGGGCGCTGGCCACCGGCATCTCGTAGCGGATGGGCGAGAGTCTGGCCGGGTGCATGCGGAGGGGGGCGCAGCCGGGTTTCGCGCCGAGAGTCTCGATGTTGGCTCCCATCCGGGCGAGCGGCACGGTGATGCGGCCCATGGGGCGGGAGGAAAGGGAGGCGTCGCCAAATAGCTCGGACCCGAAGCCCTGTCCGGCGAGCATGCCGGCGAGGAGGCGCATGCCGGTGCCGGAATTTCCGCAATCGATTGGAGCGACGGGCGCGGAGAGCTTCATCGAGCGGCCATGGATGCGCAGGTTGAGCGGGCCGTGGCCGGGTAGTTCGTCGATGACCTCGACCTTCGCGCCGAGGGCGACCATGGCGTTGAGGGTGTTCACGCAGTCCTCGCTGGGGAGGAAGTTGCGGATGAGGCATTCGCCATTCGACAGGCCGCCGAGGATGGCGGCGCGGTGAGACATGCTTTTGTCTCCGGGCACGCTGAACTCCGCGTGGAGGCGGGAAACGGAGGTGACTCTGAAATCAGGCATTGGCGGGATGGAAACTCGGGCTAACAGGGTGGGTTGAGAAGGTCGCGGCGATGTTTGGCGTCGGCGAGCCATTGTCGAGCCGCATCTTGGTCGCCGCGTTCGAGGGTGGCGAGGATGGTGCTGAGGTCGTCGATCATTTCGCGCAGCGGGATGGCGATGGCCTCGCGGTTTTCGGTAACGATTTCCGCCCACATCGATGCGTTTCCGGATGCCACGCGCGTGGTATCCCGCAGTCCGCCGCCGCCGAAGCGGCCTTCCGAGGGATCGCTCAGGCAGACGCGGGCGGCGGATGCCGCGACGATGTGCGGGACGTGGCTGATGCGGGCGACGAGTTCGTCGTGGAGGGCGGCGCTCATCCAGGAGGTGCGGCAGCCGACGCTTTGCCAGAAACGTTCGAGCGCGGCGGCGGTTTCGGGCGGTGCGCCGTCGTCATTGGTGAGCAGGCATGCGGCGTTTTCGAACAGGCTGGCCGACACCGCTGCCAAGCCATTGCGCTCGGAGCCGGCCATGGGATGGCTGCCGATGAAACGAACCGGGCTTCCGGCGAGTGGCGGGGCGAGCGACTCATGGGGCGCGCGTTTCACGCTGCCAACGTCTGTGACGAGGCATTCCGGTTTCATTCCGCAGGCGAGTGCTGCGGAGAGCAGTCCGGGCATCGAGCCCACCGGCACGGCCAGGATAACAAGATCCGCATCTTGAACGGCTGCGGCAAGATCGGTGGTGGCTCCCTCGATGCCGATTTCAAGAGCGTGGCTCACGGTTTCCGGACGCCGGGCCCACAGCCGGACCTGCGGGGGATTCTTCAGCCGGCCCAGCGCCAGAGCCAGCGAGCCACCCAACAGGCCGCCGCCGAGGATGGAGATGATGGGAAAATCCGCATTCATTCTAAATAGACGACCGGGTCCAGTTGGTCCGGACCCGGTCGGAGTGTCAGAATCGGGGTTTGCCGGAAAGTTCGCTCCTCAGGGGACGCGGAAATACTTCTTCTCGGACGCGGGATAGGTGGGATCCTGCACCAGTGTGCCGCTGGGGATGTCCCGCACGTCAACCACCCGGTTGTTGTAAGGACTGAAAACGAAGCCCTCCTTGCCGGGCACCTTGGTGGCGAAAGCGTAGTCGGTGCGTTTCGTGTCAACGGGCGGCGATGTGGTCCCGCCCCCGGTGGTGCCGATGTCCGGCGCCGTTGTTCCACCGGAGGAGCCTCCGCCTTCGCCGCCCTGTTCGTTGAGTTTTTTCTCAGCCTCCTTCTTCTTCCTGAGATCCTCCTCGGCCTTTTTCTTGGCCTCCTCCTTCTTTTTGATTTCCTCGGTGGCGTTGGCGTTGGGTTTTCCGGTGGCCTTCTTCTTGCGGCCGCCCTCATCGTAGGGGTAGCAGGAGGCCATCATGACGCAAAGAAGGGCGGCGATTCCCGTGGTAAGTCGGAATTTCATGGCGATTGGATGCGGAGGGTTGGTTTGTTGCTGCGCCCCCTGCGCACTGCCGCGGGGCGACGCGCATGATGAACCTCCGATCCGTTCCGTCAAGCAAGGTCCTTGGCGGAAAAGGCGACTTCACCGAATTTTCACCATCCCGAAATCCGGCGCAACGCGCGATGGCGGCGCAATCACGTCTTGAAATGCCGCACTTGCCGTGCATCCTCGCCGCCCGCCCATGGCCGGCCCTTCCTTCCAAGCCCTTCCCGGATTCCGCGATTTCATCCCGCGCGAGTGTTCCGTTCGCAATTACCTCTTCGAAACCTGGCGTTCCGTCGCGAGGCGTTGCGGCTTCGTGGAATACGAGTCGCCCGTGCTGGAGGACACCGCGCTATACCTCAGGAAATCCGGCGGGGAACTCTCTTCACAGCTCTTCCGCTTCGAGGACCAGGGCGGCCGCGATGTCACCCTGCGCCCGGAGGTCACCGCCTCGCTCGCCCGCCTGGTGGCCGAGCACCAGCGCCAGTTTCCCAAGCCGCTCAAGTGGTTCGAGATCGGCCAGTGTTTCCGCTACGAGAAACCCCAGAAGGGCAGGGGACGCGAGTTCCACCAGTTCAACGTGGACATCCTCGGCGAGCCCGGCCCGGCCGCCGATGCCGAGCTGATCTCACTCGCCATCGAGACCATGCTCGCCTTCGGTTTCACCGCCGGTGACTTCGTTGTCCGCGTCTCGGACCGCAACGCCTGGATCACCTTCGCCTCCGGCCACGGCGTGCCCGGGGATGCCATCCCGGATTTCCTCAACATCGTGGACAAGTTGGAGCGCGAGAAACCCGAAGTCCTCGCCCGGCGCCTCGCCGCATACGGGCTCGACGTCGATGCCGTGCGCGCCTTCATCGCTTCTCCGGCCAACGCCTCTCCCGCCTACGACGCCATCCGCGCCGACCTCACGGACCGCGGCCTCGGCGACTTCATCGAGCTGGATCTCTCCATCGTCCGCGGCCTCGCCTACTACACCGGCGTTGTCTTCGAGGTCTTCGATTCGCGGAAATCCATGCGCGCCGTCGCCGGCGGCGGAAGATATGACACCCTCGTCTCCACCATCTCCGATGGAGCGGTGGACATGCCCGCCACCGGTTTCGCCATGGGCGACTATGTCATCCGCAACCTCATTGAGGAAACCCCGCACGCCAACATCCTCATGCAGGCATGGCTCCAGCGGAACTCCGCCAACTGCGACATCTTCGTGGTCCTCGCCGATGAGGCGAAACGCGCCGAGGCCCTCAAACTCGTCACCGGCCTGCGCCGCGCCGGCCTCAGCGTCGATCACCCGCTGGTTCCCGCCAAGGTCGCCAGGCAATTCCAGTTCGCCGAGCGTTGTGGCGCGCGCTTCGCCCTCGTCGTCGGCGCCGAATATCCCGACCTCAAGCTCAAGATCCTCTCCAGCCGCACCGAGGAATCCGGCCATGCGGCCACCGCCGCCGAATGGCTCGCCTCCCGCCTCACCGAACCCGACGGGCCTCTGCTGGCCTGAGACCCAAGACTTCAAGACGCAAGACTCAGGAAAAGAGGCACTGCGACATCATCTCTTGCAACATATCAACTTTCGCTTTCAAACCAATTACCGCCGACACCGGAACTTCTTCCTCTCGAATCCTGAAGTCCTGTGTCTTGCGTCTTTCCCATCTCCACCATGCGCACACACCACTGCAACGAACTCCGCGAGTCTCACACCGGCCAGACCGTCACCCTGATCGGCTGGGTCAATTCCGCACGCGACCACGGCGGGGTGATCTTCATCGACTTGCGCGACCGCGAGGGACTCACGCAGTGCGTGTTCCATCCGGAGGAAAACCCGGAGGTCGCCAGGCTTTCCCACACCCTTCGTGAGGAGGACGTCGTGCAGGTCACCGGCGCGGTTTCCAAGCGGCTCGAAGGCACCGTCAATGACAGGATCGCCACCGGCGCCATCGAGATCGCCGCGAAGGAACTGCGCGTCGTCAACAAGGCGGACGTGCTGCCTTTCCAGCTCGACAAGGAGCTTTCCAACGAGGACCTGCGGATGAAGTACCGCTATCTGGATCTGCGCCGTCCCCGCATGGGCAAAAACATCCGCCAGCGCAGCGTGATCACCTCCGCCGCCCGCCGCCATCTGGACGAATCCGGTTTTTTCGAAATCGAAACCCCCATCCTCTCCAACCCCACGCCCGAAGGCGCGCGCGATTTCCTCGTGCCGTCCCGCCTCAACCCCGGCCGCTTCTACGCGCTGCCGCAGGCGCCGCAGCAATACAAGCAGCTCATGATGGTCGCCGGCCTGGAGAAATACTATCAGATCGCCCGTTGCTTCCGCGATGAGGACCTTCGCGCGGACCGCCAGCCGGAGTTCACCCAGATCGACATCGAGGCCAGCTTCGTCGGCCAGGAGGATATCATCAAACTCGTCGAGGGCCTGCTCGCCGCCATGTTCAAGGCCGGCCTCGGCATCGATGTGCCCACGCCCTTCCCGCGCATGACCTACCGCGAGGCGGAGGACATCTACGGCTCCGACAAGCCGGACACGAGATATGACATGAGGATCACCGATCTCGGCCATGTCTTCGCGGCCACCGGGTTCAAGATCTTCCGCGGCATTCTCGATGGCGGCGGCGTGGTCCGCGCCATCAATGCCAAAGGTTTCGCCGACATCACCACCGGCCAGATGAACCGCCTCAACGAGATCGCCGTGCAGGCGGGACTGCCCGTGAAAAACCTCGCCTTCATCAAGCTTGAGAACGGCGAATACAAGAGTCCGCTCTGGAAGATCTTCACCGAGGAGGAAAAAGCCAATGTCATCTCCTCGCTCGACCTCGCGGAGGGCGACATCGTTTTCTTCGCCGCCGGCGCGCGCGAATCCGTCTCCACCATCCTCGGCCGTGTCCGCGTGGAGTGCGCGCACATGATGGAACTCGTCAAGGACTCCACCGCCTATAACTTCCTGTGGGTGGTCGATTTCCCGCTGCTCGCCTTCGATGAGGAAAGCGGTCACTGGGCCGCCGTCCACCACCCCTTCACCCGCCCGAATGCCGAAGACATCGGCAAACTCGAAGCCGGTGACTTCGCCAAGGTCCGCGCCGTGGCCTATGACGTGGTCCTCAACGGCTACGAACTCGGCGGCGGCTCCATCCGGATCCACGAAAAGGACCTGCAGGCCAAAATGTTCGAAGTGCTCGGCGTCGGCCCCGAGGAACAGGAGATCAAGTTCGGCCACATCCTCGATGCCTTCCGCTTCGGCGCGCCTCCGCACGGCGGCCTCGCCCTCGGCCTCGACCGCATCGCCATGCTCATCGCCGGCGAGGACAGCATCCGCGAGGTCATCGCCTTCCCGAAAAACAACAAGGGCGCGGACCTCATGTCCCACAGCCCCTGCCAGATCGACTTCAAACAACTCCGCGAGGTTTACGTCCAGTCCACCTGGAAGGACCCCAGGCTTGCCCAGGAAAAAACCGCCGCCGACGCGCAGTAGGCGCGGGTCTTTGCCCTGAGATTCGTGGAATCCCGCCCTCGCCGGCTACCCCGAAGGTGCCGCGTCATGCAGCCCCCGTTGGCAGCGAATCCATGAGTTCATAGTCCTTTTCGTAAATTCGAAGGATTCTCCTCACGTCCTCACGGTTGACGTAGCCGGGCACCTCGCACGAGGCATTCGTTAATTCCAAATGGGGAAGAGTGACGCCCATCGCCATGCAGAGCTTCGGAAAGAACAAGCGGTCGTCAAGCCGCAGGAGGTGCCTGACCAGAAGCCGGCCCTCGTCGAACAGGTGTTCCCATTGTGGCGCGCCGTGGATGAACACGCACGACCGGTCGCAGTGGGCGCGGTAATGGCCTTCCTCGATGTGGTCCAGGTACTCGGCGAGGGTGTCGCAGCCGTCCGGGTGTTCGCCAAATTGATGGCGATGTTCCCGGAATGCCGCGATGCAGCGTGGCAGCGGATCCCTGAGCACCGCGACCGAACGCGTGGTTTCCTCGCCGAGCATTTCGTAAACCGCGGGAAACCGTTTCCGCATCACCGCTGGCAGCGGATGGGCCAGATCATGCCCACCGTCAACGCCCCAGCCCTCGACCAGCGAGCTGTCACCGGAAAACGCCTCTTGAATGGCGTGGCGAATCGCGGTTCCCGCATTCTTGGGAAGATGCAGGAAAACGAACCGATGGCGAAGGGACGCGATCATTCCCGTGGCCCCCTACCGTTTGCCATCTCTGCCGCGATCCGTGTGAGTTCCTTCCCTCGCGTCAGGTTCCGTCTCACGAACTCCCGCGCGTTTTGAGAGATCATCCGGTAAAGCACCGGGTCCGCCTCCAGCCTTCGGTAGGCACGCATCAAGTCAGAGAGATCGTCCAGCACCGGCACATAGTGGACCCACGGCTTCATCCGCGCATGCCAGTGCTCCACCCAGGGGCGGTCGATGATGAACACCGGCCGCCCCGTTGCCAGCAGCCAGCGGATGCGCCCGGAATATCCCAGCCCGGGGCAATCAATCAGATACTTGTAGTGGCGCTGGTCCCACATCGGGACAAAGCGGGCGGTGGATTGGTAAGGGCCTTGGCCGCCATCGCGCTTCCAGTCCATCAGTTCCGCATCGATGGCCTCCGGAAACTCCCGCGAAAGCCCGGCCAGCCGGACGCGGCAGGGATGGAAGTTCGATCCCAGCCAGAACGCCCTCCCGTCCTCCGGCGGCGCGTCCCACGCCAGCAGCTCGTCGATCAGTCCCGGCCCGTCCGGGATGCCCACCTGCGGCCACGCCGGGGAGTTGCTGGAGGGAAACGGCAGGAACGGCGTGGGCTCGTCGTTCCAGCGCGTCGTGCAGAACATCAGGTCAAAACCCTCCGGCACCGGGACCGGCGGGACATCGTGGAAATTCACATAACCCCGGCGCCCCTCGAACTTCTCCGGCACCAGCGCCACCAGTTCCTCCAACATCGCCAGCGCGTTTCGCCCCCGGCTCTCGTAACCATCGGATTCCAGTACCGTGACCCTGCCACCCCTGACCTCGAAAGTCAGACAATTCGGACCGGCACTCACCTTGCAGCTCCTTTCCTCAAGGCCATCATGCCGCCAGCCATCGCGGATCGCTCGCCCCCGGCGGCCCGCACGAATCCCGCCAGAGCGTGCAGGGCGGGCTGCTCGCCAAGACTCGCCCGACCGCTGAAATCCACCACCATCGCGCCACCCGGTTTCAGCAGGGACCATGCCTGGCAGGCGGCGGTCAGTGCCCCAAGCGGTTCGCGGCTAGGTTTGAGGTGCATGAAATCGAAGCTCTCCCAAAAACCCTCCGTGGAAATCATCCAAGCCAGGATTTCCACCGCCTCCCCCTCGTAAAGATGGATCTGCCCCTGGTGGCCGCCAGCCGCCGCGTTCTCCTCAAAAAAATCCACCCCGCCGTCCATCGCGCAGGACCGGACCGCATGTATCTCGCTCGCCGGATGAGGGAATAGCTGGTCCAGCAGAGCGTTGGTGTTCACCCCGTCCGTCGCCCCGATCTCCAGTATCCGAGTCGTGCCTTCCATCCCGAACAGATCCCGCCAGCGTCCGCAATCATCCAGAAACCACCCGCGTTCTTTGTTTCCTTTGTATAGGGAGACCCGGCTGCCCATCCGCTCCGCCAGATCCAGATACTGGGCGCATGTCGCCTCATGAAGCGCCGCATCCTTCACCGGAAACCGGATGCCCGGAACCACGGGAGAATCACCACAATTCGGATAGTCCGGATGAAAATGCCGACGGAAGCGCTTCTCCTTACTCCATTCCAGAATATCGAGCCTGCCTCCCAGGGAGAGAACACCAGCGGCTATGTCTTTTTCGGAAAGATAGCCACAGGGGATTTCATTCGCAGTGATCTGATGAAAGAGTGCGGCTTTGCACCGTGCGAGCCCATGGGCAAAAGGTGCTGTCAGTTGAGCATTGGTGGATTCCAAGGAAAATATCGCCAAATCGGGATTCGCGTGCGCCGTATCCTCCATCAATCCGGCCAGAGAAATCCAATCCGAAGCAGTTTCTGCGTGGCTTAACCATATTCCATTGAAAGCATCACGCCAGAAACCTGTGGAGTCAAGCTGCAGCGCGCAGCGTGAAAACACCCCGTTATTAGATTCCATTGTATGAATTGGTCGCCTTTTGCAGACCTCGCCCGTCAGGTTTTGTGGTGAACTAGTCTGCTGGGAGACCTGCATGTAATTTCAGTTGATTGTATTTCGATGGAAATTTGGCCTTGGCATAGTCGAGAATCGCCGAAATCTGTTGGTCTCTGAGTTCGCACGAAGCAATGTTCATGGCCCACTCCAGTGAAAATTCAGGATAGAGGCTCAATAGAGTGGTTGACACAGACTTGGTGGCTGTGTCTCTAACGATTCCCGATGGTAGAGAGGATACCCATTCGGCAGCCTTATCCGGCGCTTGTCTGGCCAAGCTGTCAGCCACAAAGGGAATCGTCCGCACTTGTTCGGCTTCACCTGGAAGTTCTATAACAATTCTCGCTGCTTCACTTGGGTTTCGATTGGCAATGGATCTAACTGTCTGCATGTATGCCTCTGTACGTAGCTTTGAATCCTGGATGTGCGCTGAAATTTTAATCGCGTCATTGAAGTTTTCCTCCAATACAAATCCTCTCGTCAATTTTCCGATGTCATCGTGCCACGCGGCCGCAAGCGCGGAATTTTGATTGCCCGCCTCCACAATTTTCAATGCCAGGGAAAAATCAGTATTACCCGAACCAAACGACATCAATAACGCGGCAGCCCGTGCGGGGTTGTCGTGTGATTTTGCAAAGTTGATGACCTCGTTTGCGAACTCATGTGGCAGGTGCGCGCCAAACTGGGTGAACGCCTGGGTTGTTGTCCCATCATCGGGCAGTTTTTCCAACCATTCCAGGCCGCCAAGTGGATTTTCCTCCGCGTATCTTTTTCCCAAACATAGGAGGCCGCTTTGCCGGTCATCAATGTTTAGAAACCCATCACATAGTTTTTCAAAATCATCCAACGACAATGTCATGCTGGCTTTCACATACAAGTCGGTGAATTTGCCCCACCGCTCCTCACCTTCAAGACCGCTTAAGGCTTCATAGGCGGCTTCGTAGGATTTCAAACGCTCGGCGTTGTTTGGTGTGTTGTTAGTGAGCTTTCGCCGTTCGCCGGAAAACACTTTGCTTATCAGGTCGCCTTCTGATGAAGGGCGGTCAGTGTTCCGCAGCTTATCACGGCGCGGCTTACCTTTCGCGGTAGGCGTAAACTCTTTCCGTGACGACGAGTCGCACGCGTCTGCGAAGAAATGTTGGAATGAACAGCCCGCATGGATCAACAAAGCCACCCCAAAATTCACACCATAACTCCTTCTTGTTTTCATCGTTGCCATGCTATTCATGTGGAATGCCCGACGTCTGGTATTACCGTTTTTGGCGACTATATTACAAACTCTTTATCGGAAACGCTAAGGCGTTCATCGGGCCCAATCTGGGTCTGTGATGCTTAAGGTTGCCATTAGCTTCGATATAAGGATCTCCCGCTGCTTGTGATTGCTTATGGAACGCGCCCATTCCATGGCGGATGAGGGATCAACATGGGAAATTGCCTCTGCCAGGCCCGCTTTGGCCGAATCCCGGTCTTGTGAAGTCGAAAGTTGTCCGGCCCAATCAGCCACTTTATCGGGTTCGGAATAGCCCCATGACGTGGCGATCGCGGTAATCGCAATGCTCCTCTCCGTGCCTTGGTGTATGGAGCTCAAGAGAGCCAGAGCGATTGCCGGATCCTGTGCGGCGGTTTTATCAAATACCTTCCCCAGAATTTGATTTTTAAGGGATGGGTTATTGAGGCTCGAGCACAGAACAAGGGCATCGGTAAATTCCCCCTTCTCCAGCTTCGTGTCAAAAGATGAAGCAATCAAATTTCCATTCTGTCTGCCAACCTCGGGATGGTCTTGAATGTATTTCAGCGCCTCACGGGTGATTTCAACGGATGCCTGTTTCATTAAGCCTTCAAGAAACAAGGCCTTTTTCTTGTTGCTCAAGAAGCGGTCCAATATGCTTTTTGGAAATGAATCGAATGTGTGAGATGCGGCGAATGCCAAAGAGGCCGAAGAAGAGTCTTCGAATCCGCTTTCTTGGATCAGCCATTCAATGCCCTTTTCGGGGTCGTCATTGGCGTATTTTAGGGCAACTAATCCGGATAAACCTGAATGGTATACTTTGCTCCTGAGCGAATCCGCCAATGCTTGCAGAGATCCTATGTCCAGATTTTGGCCGGCAAGTGCTATTAATTGCAATCGGGCCTTGCGCAACTCTAAGCCGGTAAGGTTCTTGTCGATTGATAGAAATTCATTCTCAAAATCTCTGGCGGTTTTGAGAGCGTTGCGACCACGGTCATCCGTTCTGGAGCCAAATGTCTCAATTTCATGAATTGCATGATGTTCCAAAGTTTGTTGTCGATCTGATGTAGGGCGTTCAGGGGAATGTGCAATTGCATCTTCCCTCGAAGAGCTTGGCTTGGAAACCACAATTGCCCCGGTGATAATCAGGGCGATGGCGATTCCAGCTTGTGCCAATCTGGTTCTGTCCTTTCGATAAGTCATGGAACGATGTTCTTGTAACTAATTATAACTGTTACCTCGTAAATATAGCCGGATTTACCCGTGTTATTGTAATTTCCAACGTAATGCGCAGTTCCTTGTTGCACAGTTTCCCGGTCCTTTTCCGCAGAGGTTGCGGTCATGCTTGCTGTGGTCTGGGTGTCGATGTCCTCCGCGTTGGGATCTGTGCCCTTAGTGGCGGGGTACGGGGTGACCATAGTCGCGTCAGGTCTGAAGAACCTTCTCGTAACGATGGTTGGATATGGATTCTTGATGACCGCGCTTCCGCTCTCCTCCTCTGCAAACCCAATCCCCCGGCTGAGCACCATCACCGCCCCGGTTGTGAGCGCGGTCTTTTTCATGAAATTGCGGCGGATGATTCCATTTCAGGCTGGTTCATCGTGGTAAGCGGTTCGTTTTTCAAAGGCCGATTTTAGCGGAGGCTAATTCGGTTCCTGCCATGGGAGAGGGAGGGGCGGCAAGCTTCCTCTCAAAAAAATACCAGACGGAACTCCGCCAAATCCCCTCCCCGCGCCCCACGAGCCGGATTCCCATGAGCTGGACCGATGTGTTTCCCGTGCTGACCGATGAGCAGCTCACTGATTTTCAAGAGAATGCCGATCCGGAAGAGCTGGCCAAAATGTTCGAAGTCCTCGGCGTCGGCCGCGAAGAGCGGGAAATCAAGTTCGGCCACATCCTCGACGCCTTCCGCTTCGGCGCGCCTCCGCACGGCGGCCTCGACCGCATCGCCATGCTCATCGCCTTCCCGAAAAACAACAAGGGCGCCGGCCTCATGGCCCACAGCCCCTGCCAGATCGACTTCAAACAACTCCGCGAGGTCTACGTCCAGTCCACCTGGAAGGATCCCAAGCTGGTCCAGGAAAAGGCCCCGCAGTGTGCGGGGCTGTTTTTCGCAGGCAGGAAAGCCGGATGTCCGTCAGCGGCTCAACCAGCCGCCATCGACGTTCATGATGGTGCCGTTGAGGTAGTCGGCATCCTTGCTGGCGAGGAAAACGCAGCTTCCGGCGATGTCCCCGGGCGCGCCCCAGCGGCCTTCCGGGATGCGGGCGAGGATTGATTCGTTTCTCTTTTCGTCCTCACGGATGGGGCGGGTGTTTTCGGTGGCGATGTAACCGGGGGCGACGGCGTTCACGTTGATGCGTTCCTTGGCCCACTCGCAGGCGAGCGCGCGGGTGACGCCGGCCAGTCCGCTCTTGGCGGCGGTGTAGGCGGGGACGAGGATGCCGCCCTGGAATGACAACATGGAGGCGATGTTGACGATCTTGAGCCGCGCCTCTTCATCCGACTTGGCGCGGCCTTCGGTGAGCCACCATTTGGCGGCGGCCTGGCAGAGGAAGAACGGGGCGTTCAAGTTGATCTGGAGCACCGCGTTCCAATCATCCTCCGGGAAATCCACCGCCGGATGCCGCTTGATGATCCCCGAGTTGTTGATCAGGGCGTCAAGCCTGCCGGTGGCGGCGATGATCCGGCTTACGACGTCGCGCGCCATCGCCTGATCGAGTTTCGAGAAGTCCGCGGAGACGCTTGTGAAAGCCGCTCCGGTGTCCGCTACCTTGGAAGCGGTGTCGGTGTAATCGCCGGTGCCCACTCCCACGACATGGGCACCCTCGCGGGCGAAGGCGAGCAGGATGGCCTGGCCGATGCCGCGGCTGGCTCCGGTGACGACGACGGTTTTTCCAGTAAAGCGTTTCATGATAACTGTTCGAATAAGATCAACGGAATGCGGAATCAGCGGAGTTCGCGGGGCGGAATGGCGTCCATGTCGGTGAAGGCCTGGTTTTCACCGGCCATGCCCCAGATGAACTTGTAGTTGCCCTGGCCGCATCCGGAGTGGATCGACCATGATGGTGAGAGCACGGTGTCGTCCGCGCTGACGAACATGTGGCGGGTGGCGGTGGGCTCGCCCATGAAGTGGGCGAGCACGCGGTCTTCCATGTCGAAGTAATGATAAACCTCGCAGCGGCGGTTGTGGGTATGGGGCGGGAAGGTGTTCCATACGGAGCCGACGGCCAGTTCGGTGAATCCCATGACGAGTTGGCAGCTTTGGATGCCGTTCTCGTGGATGTATTGGCGGATGACGCGCTCGTTGGAGGCGGACTGCGATCCGAGCGGCACGGTGTTTGCCTGATCGCGGGTGGCGGTCACGGTGGGATGCGGGGCGTGCGCCGGGCAGCTGAGGATGAAAAACTTCGCCGGGTTTTCCGGGTCGGCGCTTTCGAATGAAACGTCCCTGGCTCCCATGCCGATGTAGATGCAGCCGAGCGGCCCGACCGTGTGAACGGTTTCATCCACGGTGACCTTGCCCGCGCCGCCGGTGTTGATCGCGCCGAGTTCGCGGCGTTCGAGGAAGGTGGCGCGGCCGCTTTCCTTGTGGTTGGGCAGGACGACCGGGGATGCGGTCGGCATCGCGCCGGCCACGGCCATGCGGTCCAGATCGGTGAACGCGCCCCGGAAACCGCCGGCGGTGAACAGCTTGCGGATGAGGAAGGCTTCGCGAAGCTCGTCGGTGGTCATGCGCGCGACTTCCTGTTGCCTGGGCATGCGGAGGATTTCTGATTGGAACATGGTGGTTTGCTGTTTGCCACGGCGAGTGCAACGGCCGCAGCGCGCTTTGAGAAGGAAATTCAACAGGGAAACGGGGATTGTGAGGATTGCACATTCCGCGCGGCTTGTTGTGGAATCGTGCAATCGCCGACCTTGACCGCGGCTGGCATCGGGAGTAGGAAAAACCCATGCCACGGAGCGGATCATCCCAGAAGAGCGTGTTGCTGGCGCTAGGCCGCTACAGCGCGAGTTCGCACATGGGGGTGGCGCGTTTCGCCAGCCGTCACAACTGGCACCTCAATTGCGAGATGGCCTTCTCCGGCCGCATTCCCGAAGGCTGGCGCGGCAACGGCATCATCACGGTGCTTGATCATCGCGAGGACCTCGTCTCCTTCGTGCAAAGGGCCGGGGTGCCGGTGGTGGATCTGTCCGTCACCCGCCAGGACATCGACGTGCCAAGGGTATCCGGCGACCACCGGGCGATCGGCCAGACCGCCGCCGAGTTGTTCACCGAGCGCGGCTTCCAGCATTTCGCGTGGTTCACCACCCGTGACGACCAGGCAGCCAGGTTGCGGGCCGAGGGTTTCATGGAGACGGTGCGCAAACAGGCGGTCACCGCGCAAAGCTGGATCCTTCCCCAGCGGTCCGGGCGGCGTTCGGACGAGTGGAGCTGGAAATCCCGTTGGCTGATCAAGCGCCTCATGGAGATTCCGAAACCGGCCGCCGTGTTTGCGTTCCATGATCCGGAGGCGGCCAACGTTCTGGACGCCTGCCTGCTCGCCGGCATCGATGTGCCGGAGGAGGTGGCGATCCTCGGTGTGGACAACAATCCGGTCGTTTGCGAATCGGTGCGGGTCCATCTATCAAGTGTGAACCACGATCTGGAAGGGCTTGGTTACGCGGGGGCGGAATTGCTCGACAAGCTGATGCATGGCGGCAAGGCCCCGGCGAGCCCGATTCTGATTCCGCCACGCGGCATCACCGAGCGGCGCAGCACGGACGCGCTTGCGGTGAAGCAGCAATCGGTCCGCATCGCGCTTGAATACATGCGTTGCAACTACTCGCGGCTGATAGGTCCGGACGACGCGGCCGCCGAGGCCGGAGTGCCCCGCGCCCATCTGGAAAACGAGTTCCGCCGCCTGTTCCACCACTCGATGCGCAGCGAGCTGGCGCGCATCCGGCTGCAGCGCGCGAAGGAACTGCTGCTTGGCACGGACCTGCCGGTGGCGGATGTGGCGGCGCGCACCGGCTTCAACACCGCACAGTATTTCAACAACGTCTTCCGCAAGGAAACCGGTGTAACCCCCTTGTCATACCGCCACTCGCGCGGAGAGATCCGCTGAGGCTCCCGAGGATTTCATGCCCGGCCATGCCGATGCCGGTGACATGGCCATCAAGGCGCGGGGGCGATGGACGCGCGGTGCGGAGGTCGCCCGACTTGCAGGATCAGGTTGGCGGCGATGATCATCGATCCGCCGATCCAGGTGGCGATGCCGAAGCGTTCGTTCGCGTATCCGCCACCGGTCCAGGTGGCGAGCCATGCGGGTAGAAACAGGACGTAAACGGCGGTGAAGAGCGGTTCGCTGGTATAGATGAGTCCCGCTTCCGTGGCGCTGACCTTCGGTTGCCAGTGGTTCATGAGCAGGAAGGCTCCCACCGAGCAAAAGAGCGCCAGCGCGGCTGTCAGGCCGAATGCCGGCCATGATGAGCCCGCTCCGATCACATCCGCAACGCGCGGAGCCGCAAGCAGCGATGGAATGAGAAACATCGCCGCGATGGCCGCGCACATGACCAGTGTGACAGGCAGTCCGCGGTTTTCCCGGTAACGCGGATTTTCGAGGGTGAGGATCTGCACGGTGAACAGCAGGGAGGCGAGCAGGGTCTCGATCTCGCCCCGTCCGACGGTGAAATCACCCGGGCGGATGCCGGAAAGCGCCGCGCAACCGGCAACCACCAGCACGGTGGCGGCGATGGTGCGGGAGTCCGGCGCCAGGCGCGTTCTCACGCAGGCGATCAGCGGCAGCAGCACGCAGTAAGCCTGGGTGAGGAAGGCGGAGGTGGAGGCTTCGGTATGCGCCAATCCGTCGGCCTGCAGCGCCATCCCGCCACCGCCCCACAGTCCTAACAGAATTCCCTGCCGCAGTTCGCCGCCACGGATGCGCCCGCGGCGGCGGATGAGGGGAAACAGGATGATCGCGCCGAGTCCGAAGCGGGCCGACTGCATCCAGAGGGCGAGAAACCCGCTGCCCGCGTCCGGGATCCGGGCGGATTGCTCGAAGTGCAGCGCCTTGACCAGCGGGAAGCTCAGGCCCCACAGCGCGCAGGCGAGGATCAGGCAGGCCCGGGGCATGGCTCGGTGGAAACCCCGCTCAGCCCTTGATCTCAAGCAGCATCTGCGGGTTGTTCGGGAATTTTTTCAGGAAGAACAGCAGCCGCTCCATCGCCTCCACCGGCCGGTGGCCCGAGAGCCCGCGGCGGATGAGGTGGATCTTGTGAAGCATGTGGCCGGGGATCAGCAGTTCCTCGCGCCGGGTGCCGGACTTGAAGATGTCCACCGCCGGATAGATATAATTTTCCGCGATCTTGCGGTCGAGCACCAGTTCCATGTTTCCGGTTCCCTTGAACTCCATGAAGATCGCCTCGTCGGCGCGGGAGTTTGTCTGGATGAGCGCGGTGGCGAGGATGGTGAGCGATCCTCCGCCGCGCGTGTTGCGGGCGGCGGCGAAGAGGCGGCGCGGCACCTCGAGCGCGCCGATGGTGATGCCGCCGGAGCCGGTGCCGCGGCCGCGGTTGTTCATGGTGTTGTTGTAGGCGCGGGCGAGACGGGTGATGGAATCCATCAGCAGGAAGACATCCTTGCCGGCCTCGACCAGGCGCTTGGCGCGCTCGATGGCGAGTTCCGCGATGCGGCAGTGGCTGCGCGCCTGCTCGTCATTGGAGCTGGCATAGATCTCCGCGCCGGGAAGCGCGCGCCGGAATTCGGTGACTTCCTCCGGCCGCTCGTCCACCAGCAGCACCATCAGATGGATGGCCTCGTCGTATTTCTCGCGGATCGCCTCCGCCATGTGCAGCAGCAGGGTGGTCTTGCCGGAGCGGGGAGGGGAGACGATCAGCCCGCGCTGGCCGCGGCCGACCGGCGCCATGATGTCCACCACGCGGGTGGTGAAGCGCTCGGGCGTGGTTTCGAAACTGATGCGCTTGGCGGGATTGATGGCCTTCAGTTCATCGAAGTGCGGCAGCTTGGCGGCCTCTTCGGGGGGCATGCCGTTGACCGCCGTGATCTCGACCAACTGCGGTCCGCGCGGGCCTTCCTGGTGCAGGCCGTGGATCCACTGGCCGAGCCGCAGGTTGTATTTGCGGATGATTTCCGGAGTGACGAAGATGTCATCGCGCGCCTGCTCGAAGTTTTTCCCGGCCACGCGGAGGAAGCCGAATCCCTTGGGAGCGAGTTCAAGCATGCCGTCGACCTTGGTCTTCGGACCGTTGGGCGCGGCGGGTCTGTTAGGTTGGGATTCTCCGGCGGGCTGGTGGAAATCGCCGCCGCCCTCGCGGCCTTCGCGCTGCATTTGGGCGCGGCGCTTGCGTTTGTCCCGGCGGCGCTTGCTGCGGCTCTCGCGTTGTCCGCCCTGCTGTTGGTTTTTCCCGCCCTGCTGGGGATGATGATGGGCTTGCCGTTGTTCAGGCTGCGGCTGCGGCTGTGTTTCCACGGAAACGGGCGGGTTTTCGCGGAGGACGCGCGGTCCGCCTCCGGGTACGCGGCCGAACTTGCGCTGTCCGCCCACGGGTTCCGGCGCGGCCTGCGGCTGTGGCTCGGACACGGGTGGCGGCTGGTCCTGCGCCTCGGCGGCGGCTTTCGCGGACTTGCGGGCGCGAGGGGCTTTTTTCGCCGGGGATTCCACAACGGCCCGGACCGTTTCCACGGGAGCCGGAGCGGGAGCCGCCGGGGCATCATCCGCGGTTTTCGCGGCTTTCTTCGCGGCCGCCTTCCTGGCCGTCTTTTTGGTGGTGGTCTTTTTCGCCGCGGTCTTGGTGGCTGCTTTCTTGGCAGCCCGCTTGCGCGGAGTCTTGGTTTCTCCGGCGTCGTCGGTAACGGCGGCGGCCGGGGTTTCTTCGTTGCTGCTGGTGCTCATCCGTTGGATTGGAAAATGGGGGTGATGACCTGTTAGAGATGGGCCAGGACTTCGTCGGCCACCTCGAAGTTGGTGAAGACGTTGACGGTGTCCTGATAGTCGTCGAGCTGGTCGTGGAGTTTGATGATTTGTCTGGCGATGGCGGGATCGGTCACCACGCTCGGGTTTTGGGAAATGGATACGAGTTTCTCGGAAGTGACGGCCAGTCCGGCGGCGCGCAGGGCATTGGCGACGGTGCCGAGCTCGTTGGGGGCGGTGAGAAGGGTGTGCTCGTCAGGGTCGCTCTGGACATCGTCCGCCCCGGCCTCGACGGCGGCTTCCATGAGGGCGTCCCCGCCGATGGCTTCGGCCGGGATGCGGATCTCGCCGCGGCGGTCGAACCGGTAGGAAACGCTGCCGGGCGTGGCGACGGCCCCGGCGTTCTTCGAGAAGATGGTGCGGATGTCCTGGGCGGAGCGGTTCAGGTTGTCGGTGGCGATTTCCACGATGAAGGCGATGCCGGCCGGGCCGTAGCCCTCGTAGGTGACCTCTTGGATGGCCTCACCGCCGAGTTCGCCGGTGCCCTTGCGGATGGCGCGGTCGATGTTGTCCTTGGGCATGGAAACGGCCTTGGCGTTGTCGATGGCGGTGCGCAGGCGGGCGTTGGCCGCCGGATCGCCGCCGGCGGCGCGGGCCGCGAGGGCGATTTCATGGGCGCACTTGCTGAACACGCGGCCCTTGATGGCATCCACGCGGGCCTTGATGTGCTTGACCTTGGACCACTTGTTGTGACCGGCCATGGTTCGGTATTCGAATGAAGGAGTTTGGGGTGAATGCGGTGCTGCCGGGGTGAAGCGTTCGGGCTTCCGGGTGGCAGCGGACGGGTGGGAGGATGGAGGACTGCGCATGAACCGGCCGGAGCGCCGCGTGGGCGTGCAATCCCCGGAAGGTAAGGGTGGACGCAGGGTGTCCCCAAGCAGGACGGTGGCACCGGAATTTCAACGCGGGGCACCGTCCCGTAGTTCCAACGCCCCGAGGATGGGGCAGGCCGCACCTCTTGGCAACATCAAATTTAAGGGGGGCGAAACACGGCGCCCAGGACTCCGCCGAACCGTTTTTTGCCGGTTGCCGAATCGATCCTCCGGTGTCAGGCTTTCGCCATGAGTTTCCGTCCGGCATGTGTGTTAGGTGTTGTCATTGCCTTGTTTTCCAACGTTTGCGGCGAGGAGCCCGAAGCGGCGGAGCGCGAGGTCAACGGCATTCCGAAGGATCTTCTGGAAGACCCCCATGTCCGCGAGGAACTCGGGGTGAACGAATTCACCGCGCCATCGATCTCCAAGCTCTTCGACACCCTGCAGTTCCTGATGCCGCTGCCGCTGATCGACAACGAGCTGAAGCTCCCGGAGCGCATGCCGCTGGACCGCGCCGATCTCGCGGTGGAACTCGGGTTCCTCATCGCCGAGGGCTTTCTCATCGTCCAGGCCGAGCAGCTCGACAGGGTGGAGGACCTTGCCGCCACGCTCACCCGCTACGGCAAGGCGCTCGGTGCGGGTGACCGCGTGAACCGCCACGCGGCCGGCCTGTTGGATGCCGCCAAGAACAAGGATGTCAAACTCCTCAAGCAGGAACTCGCCTCGACCCAGCGCGATGTTGAGACGGAACTCGTCACCCTGCGCGATGCGGACCTCGCCCACCTGATCTCGCTCGGCGGATGGATCCGCGCGCTCTCCATTTCATCGGTGGCGGTGGACGAGCAGTTCACCGTCGAACGCGCCCGCAAGGTGCTCCGCGAGGACATCGCGGACTATTACACCGAGTCGGTGGCCGGACTTGAGCCCCGGGTTGCGGAACGTGACAACTATCGGAAAATGCGCGACCTGCTCGCCGGGCTCCGCGTCGAAATGGTCATCAAGGACGGTGAGGACCCGAAACATGAAATGATCAAGGAGGTCCGCGAGAAGGCCGCCGAACTCGTCCAACTCGCACTCCTGCGCAAGCCATGAGCGAAGCGGCGGGGGGAAAGGTGGCGGTTCTCGGACTGGGAATCATCGGCGGCAGGGCGTGCCGCCGCATCGCCGGAGCGGGATGGGATGTCGTCTGTTGGAACCGCACGCCAAAGGGTTTTCCGAACGAGGCGGCCACGCCCGAAGAGGCCGTCGCGGACGCCGCAATCATCGCGCTCTATCTGAAGGACGCCCCGGCCGTGCGCGAGGTGCTCACGCGTGTGAAACCCCTGCTCGCAGCCGGGAAAACCATCCTCAGCCATGCCACGCTCGATTTGGAAACGACAAATTGGATCGCCGGTCTGTGCCTTGGGCGCGGATGCCGTTTTCTCGACGCGCCCTTCACCGGCAGCAAGCTGGCGGCCGCGGACGGGCAGCTCGTCTATTACATCGGCGGTGACCCGGCGCTCGCGGCGGAACTCGAACCCTATCTCGCCCTGACAAGCCGCGCCCGCGTCGCTACCGGCGGCATCGGCACCGCCACCGTGGTGAAGCTCGCCACCAATCTGATCTCCGCCTCCACCGCGCAGGCCATGGCCGAGTCGCTTGCCATCGCCACCCGCCATGGCGTCGATCCCGCCTGCCTCATCAGCGCCGTGGCGGAGAACGTCTCCGGTTCCCGCCTCGCGGCCATGAAGTTCCCGCTCATGGTCGCCGGAGACTACGAGACCCACTTCTCGCTCGCAAACATGGCCAAGGACGGCCGCTACATGCTCGATCTCGCCGCTTCCGCCGGGCTCGAAACCCCGGGCATCGCCGCCGTTTCCCGCCGCATGGACGAACTGTGCCGCAAGGGCCTCGGCGACCTCGACTTCTCCGCCCTGGCCAAACCCTACATGCAGGGCGAATGAACGGAGCCTTCAGGATCGACCTCGGACTGCCCGCCTGCATCGACCTGCGCGGGCCGGACGCGGTGCGCTATCTCAACGGCCAGGTCACCCAGGATGTGCGCCTCGTTTCCGGTTCCAACGGCGCGCTGTCATCCTGCGTCACCGATGCCAAGGGACGCTTCCAGTTCCGCGTGTGGATCACCTCATTGCCGGACGGCACGCTGCGTGTCGATTCGCCGGCCGCCGATCCGGACGCGCTCGAAGCCCGTCTCACCCGTTATCTCATCGCCGATGACGCCGAGGCGCTCAACACCACCGGCAGCCGGAGGCTCGTCCACTTCACCGCCGATCCCGGCCCCGCCCCCGGCGGCGTTACTGTTAGAAACAGCGCGCGCTTCGGTGTTCCCGGCATCGATTGGTGGTTCCCTGCGGAAACAGGCGTCCCGTTTCCCGCCGGCTTCCCGCTGCTGGAAGGCGACGCGCTGGAAGCCTTCCGCATCGCCAACACGGTTCCGCTGCCCGGCCGGGAACTCACCGATGGCATCCTTCCTCCCGAAGCCCTGCTCGACGCCACTGATATCTCCTACCGGAAAGGCTGTTATATCGGCCAGGAGGTGATCTCCCGCATCAAGTCCGCCGGCAAGGTGAACAAAACCCTCACCCGCCTCAGCATCGACGCCACTCTGCCCCCGCACCCGCTCGCCCTCGTCGATGCCGATGGCAAACCCGCCGGCGAGATCACCAGCATCTCGCCGCTCCCGGATGGCGGATCGCGCCACCTGCTCGCCTACATGAAACGCGGCGCGGAAAACGTGCGGGTCGTGATCGCCGGTTGAACGCGCCCCACCCGCTCCGCTTCCTGAAATCATGACAGTTTCATGACAAACCACGGTCCGAAGCCTGCCAGATTCACCCGCATGGACACCAACCGCCTCCTCCGCATCGGGCTCATCCTGTTTTCATGCTCGGCCCCGCTCCGCGCCGCGGAACCCGACCTGCGCGAACTCCTGCGCGACGCCCTCTACACCGAGGAAGTCACCCGAGATTCGGAAAAGGCCGCCACACAATACGAGGAAATCCTCGCCCGTCACGACGAACGGAAACAGTTCGCCGCCTCCGCCCTCTTCCGCCTCGCCGAGGTCCGCCGCAAACAAGACCGCAGGGACGAGGCCGTCAAACTCTACCAGCGCCTCATCGCGGAGTTTTCCAACGCGGGAACCGAGACCCGGCTCGCCAGGGAAAACCTCGCCGCCCTCGGGGGAAAGATGCCGGAGGCGGAGGGCGCTGAAATGGACGAGGAGGCGAGGGAGATCGCCCGTTTGCAAAAACTCGCCCGGACCAGCCCGGATTTGGCGCTTAGCACCTCCGAGTTGGCGGATGCGGTGAACAACAACCGCCCGCGCGTGGTGGCGTATCTGTTGGAAGCCGGGGCGAGTGTGGGTGCGGGCGAACCACTTGTCTGGGCGGCCCGCCGCGGACACCTCGAAGTGCTCAAGGTCCTGCTGGAAAAATCACCGGGTTTGGCGGAAAGCGAAGGCCCCAAGGCCCTTGCCGGTGCGGTCATGGCGGATCATCTCGAGGTGGTCCGCGCCTTGCTCGCCGCGAAAGTCGATGCGAACTGGCAGCCGGACACTTGTGCCGCTCCGCCGCCCGCCGGCACCGGGGTCACGGAACTGCCGGGGACTCCTCTGATGATGGCGATCCATCTTCAGAATCAGACGATGATCGATCTGCTGCTGGATTCCGGAGCGGATGTGAAACGGGCGGCCAGCGGCACGGGCTTCACCGCACTTCATCTCGCCGCGGGCAGGACCGCGAAAGACGCGCCGGCATTGGTGGAGCGATTGATCAAACTGGGAGCGGACGTCAACGCCCTGTCCGAAGTGCTTCATCAGACCAACAGGGTGATTCCGGTGCCGCCGGAGGGCAGGACCGTCTGGAAGATCAGCCCGCTGCAATACGCGGTGGACCGCGAGGCATGGGACTGCGCCAAGGCTCTCATTCGTCACGGAGCCGACTTGAAAGCGGAAAGGCTGGTTTCATTTTTTGTGGATGGCGGCATCGATGAAAAGGATCATGGGAAAATCCGTTTCCTGATCGAGAACGGCGCCGATGCGAAACAGCCCGCCCTTCTGACGCGGCTCATCAGGCAAGGTCCGGAAGCGGTTCCGCTCATCAAGGACCTGCTGGAGGCCGGTTGCGATCCGAACGCGGTGGATCAAGCCGGGGTTCCGCCAATCGTGCGTGTCTTCGAGTGGGACCTGATAAACGCGGGTAACGCCAATCAAAGGAGCGCCAGGCACGGCAAGCAGGTGGAGTTGATCCAATTGCTGCTCAAACATGGAGCCGATCCCAACACCACTTGCGGCGGGTTCTCGCGCGGCCCCACACGCAGCGGAACGTCCTATCGTCAAAGCAACTTCAGTCCCTTCGTGGAAGATACGGACAAACCGGGAAGTTATCCTGAAAACCTGCTCATGATGGTCATCACCAAGTTGAGTAACAATCAACGGATGAACAATGTGGGTTTGATCAAGATTCTGCTGGATGCGGGAGCCAAGCCCACCCATGAGTTTCCCGAGGTCTTCGATTTCGTGGCAAAAGGTGACGATTCCCTGCCCATCGCCAAAGCCTTGTTGCCCTTCCGCCCGCAAACGCTGGAACTTGATCGGGCTGGCTATTTTTTCAACTGGAACCCGCAGGTGAAGCGCCTCTTCCTCGACGAGGTTCTGAATCCCGCGCTGGCCGGAAGCGGCGGTATTTACCTGGTGGACGGGGATCGCGGCGGCTGCTCCAAACTCTTGGAGGCGAACCAGGAGATCCCGCCGATGGCGGAATTGATGCTCGGAAATATCCGTGCGCTGCTGGATTACTACTCCGAATTCGCCGGAAAACGCCACGAACCGGTGATCACCCGCGTGCGCCGCGATGCCGCCGGACAGTGGTCGCGCGAATCCATCGATTTGAGGAGCGATGCGGCGCTTCCGGATCTGGCTTCAGGAGATATCATCGAGCTGGCGAAAGGAAAGCCGCTGCCGGATTCCGAAAACACGCATGAGGCTTTTCACAAGCTGCTCTCCTGGCATTTCCGCAAGCGCGTTTCCTTCCCGGTGACCGTCGAGATCGGCGGCAAGCTCCGCGAGATCAGGCTGCGCGGCGACCTGCTGGCCTATGACCCGACGAAAAACGAAGCTCCCTTGCTGAGCGCCGGACATCTCGCGATGCTGTTTCTGCCGGCCTCCGCGGATTCAGTCGTAAGCGGCTTGAAACCGGACTCCATTCTAAGCGTCCGTCGCCAGGGCGGCGGCGACGTGCGGATGGATCTCGCCGCCACGGGAGCGCGGGAATTCAGCCTGCAAAAAGGAGATCGGTTGATCCTGCCTGATCCGGAGTTGGTGTTGGGGCAAACGGACAGACTTCTCAGGCCTGCAAGGCTGGTTGTGCCGGATTTCAGTTTCTCCCGGACCTACCATCCCGCGTTCGATCTTCCGAATCCCGACAAGCCCGGGTTTGCAATGCCAACGCTGATCCAAGTGCTGGCTGACGCATGTTCCATGCATTGGCCCACATCTCCGGCCGACCGCGACCAGCCGCTGGAGTCGCGTTTTTCCGAGCTTTCCAACAGACTTGGATATGGCATGGTGCCGGTGATCCTGCCACACCCGGACTTTTCGCGGATCCGGATCAGGCGAACGGGGGATGACGGCAAGGAGTTAACAATGGAAGTGGACCTTGGCGAGGCCATCCGGCAGTGCGGAGATGACACACCGGCTGCGGAGGCAGGGAAGGCGGATGTGGCCTTGTTCCCTGGAGACCTCGTGGAACTGCCGCTCAAGACCGATCAACCGGATCAAGCGTGGAAAGGCTTCACGCCTGAGGAAGAGCGGTTTTTCCGCAAAGCGCTCGCCGGCACGGTGATGATCAGGAAACAAGACGGGATCATCGAATCGGTGACCATCAGCTATCATCAGCCTGAGTGGAAAACGACTCCTCACGGTCTGGTCCCGCTTGCCCCGGCGAAAGGAGTATCAGGCACCCGGCTCTTCCTCCTCACGGGGATGGGTGGATCGAATACGGTGCTGAAACGGGATGGGCTGGAGCTGAAGGTTGCCTCGGAAAATCCCGTTTTGCGGGATGGCGATGAAATCCGCGTGGATATGCCCGTGCTCCAGCCCGCTGGTCACATTCCTCCGAGGCAGCAAAGAGGGGCCCGGCCGAGAGTGGTGCCGCCACCCGATCCCAGCTCCCACTGATGCCCCGCGCCCGGTCATCCCCCCACTGGCTCATGTTGGCGGTCTTGCTGCCGCTGCTGGTGCTGGGCGTGTTGGCGTGGATGGGCGTGAAGGCGCAGGTGAGGGCGGCTTGGTCGATGGCGCGGGAGGAGGCGAAGGCGGCGGGGAGAAATGCCGAGGCGGTGTTGTCCAGCGGCCTCAAGGCGGCGGTGGCGACGACGCGCCTGTTTCCCGATCCGCCGGTGCCGGGTCCGGCTTCCGAGGCGGATGACGTGCTCGATGGCGGCGATCCAACGGCATTGCGCAAGCTGCGCGACGACCCGCAGGCCGGCCTTTCCCCGGCGGGTCTGCCGCGGCGGGTGCTGGCGGGCTTCCGGGTGTTCGAGGCGGGCGGGGATCCGGAGGACGCCAGGGTTCTGATCGATCTGGCGACGGGAGAGGGGGCGTCCGTGCTCACGCCGCTGGTCCTCGCGAAACTGGGCGCGCCTGCGGCGGATTGGTCGCACGGCGACGAGGCGAGGGCGCTTTTCAAACGGAATCCGGAAGTGGGCGCCCGCGGCAAGTGGCTGGGGGAGTCCGCGACGATGTGGCTGGCGAGGGATGGCGATGAGCTTCGCTTCGTCGATCAGGCGTCGGTGATGAAAGCGATGCAAGCCGCCCATCGCGCCCTGCCGGCCTGGGCGGATCTGGTGCTTTCGTTAGATGGAAGGAAATCCGCGGGGGCACGCACGGATCGCGAAGTGATGGAGAGCCTGCCGGTGGAATTCGGCGGGGATTTGCGCCTGGAAATCCTCGCCGCGCGGCCGGAGTTGATAGAATCCCCGGCGAGGCGTCAGGGAAGGTGGGCGCTGGGTTTGTTAGGCTGCGCGGTGCTCGTTTCCGGCGGCGCGCTGGGCATGATGCACCACGCGATCCGCCGCGAGCGGCTTCTCTCGGAAATGAAAAGCCGGTTCGTCGCCAGCGTGTCGCACGAACTGCGCGCGCCGGTGGCCTCGATCCGCCTGATGGCGGACGCGCTGGAGGCGGAGAAGGTGGATTTGAAAACGGCGAAGGAGTTTCACCGCCTGATCGCCATGGAGGGCGCGCGTTTATCAACCCTGGTGGGCAACGTGCTCGACCACGCGCGCATCGAACAGGGGCGCAAGGTGTGGAAAATGGAACCCTGCGATCTCTCCGCGCTCGCCGCGGACACGCTGCGCGTGATGGAGCCGCTGGCCCGGGAGAAGGGGATCACGCTGGAATCCGAACTCGCGACCGTGGAGGCGGACGTGGACGCGGGGGCGATCCGGCAGGCCTTGGTGAATCTGTTGGACAACGCGATCAAGTTCTCGCCGCCCGGAACCACGGTGGAGACCTCGCTTGCCATCGATGGGACCTCTTGGAAACTTGCCGTGCGGGACCAGGGACCGGGCGTTTCCAAAGAGGAACACCACCGGATTTTCGAGCGCTTTTACCGCCCCGGCGACGAACTCCGCCGCGAAACCCAAGGCACCGGCATCGGCTTGAGCCTGGTGAAGTCCATCGCGGAAGCGCATGGCGGGCGGGTGGTGCTGGAAAGCGCCGTGGGGAAAGGCAGTGTCTTCGCCATCATAAGTCCCATCTCTCCACCTCCATGAGACTCCTCGTCATCGAAGACGAAGCCCCGATGCGCACCGCCCTGGTGGAAACCCTGAAGGCGGAAGGCTACCGCGTGCTTTCCTCGGCCGACGGGCCTGCGGGCCTGGAACTCGCCTGCACGGAGCCCTTCGACCTCGTGCTGCTCGACGTCATGATGCCCGGCCTCGACGGCTTTGCCGTCTGCCGGGAACTGCGCAGGCGCGGCCGCCCGATGCCGGTGCTGATGCTCACCGCCAAGGGGCAGGTGGATGACCGGGTGGAGGGACTGGACAGCGGGGCGGACGACTATCTGGTGAAGCCCTTCAGCCTGCGCGAGCTGTTAGCCCGGGTGCGCGCGCTGCTGCGCCGCAAGGAGCGCGACGAGTCGGTGGGCTCCGAGATCGCCATCGGCGGGGCGGTCGTCGATTTCACCCGGGGCCAGGTCCGCAGGGCGGGCGGGTGTTTCGATTTATCCGGGAAGGAGATCGGCATGCTGCGCCTGCTCGCCGCGCACCGCGGGGAAACCGTGAGCCGCGAGAAGTTTCTCGACGTCGTTTGGGGGTATCACGCCTATCCCAGCACGCGGACGGTCGATAACTTCATCGCCTCGCTCCGCGCCAAACTGGAAGCCGATCCCGCGAATCCGGAGCACCTGCTCACCGTCCGTGGCGCGGGTTACCGATTGGTCTAGCCGAAAAACCCGCGGTTCTCATTGTTCCGGCCATAGGAATCCGGATTCGGCCGGAGGCGCCGTCCCGTTCTCCCCGATGGCCCGGGGCAGCGCCGGGGATTTTTGTTTCATGTCACCGATTCCCCCCGCTACAACCCGCATGTGGCCGTCATTCTTGCCATCGAATCCTCCTGCGATGAAACCGCCGTGGCCGTCCTGCGCGGCGAGCGCGGTGGCGAGGCCGAAATCCTCGCGTCCGAAATCTCATCGCAGATCGACCTCCACCGCGAGCACGGCGGCGTGGTGCCGGAACTCGCCTCGCGCAACCATTCGCTGCGCCTGCGCGGACTGGTAGAGAAAGCCCTTGAGGAATCCGGCGTCCCCATCGGCCGGATCGATGCCTTCGCCGCCACCAGCGGCCCCGGCCTGGCCTCCTCCCTGCTGGTCGGCAGCACCGCCGCCAAAGGCATGGCCTGCGCGCTGGACAAGCCGTTTCTCGCCATCAACCACCTGGAAGGCCACCTGCTATCACCGTTCATCGCCCGCACCGGCGTGCCTCCCCACCTTGCGCTCATCGTTTCCGGCGGCCACACGCTGCTGCTGGATGTGGCCGGTGCGGGCCATTACCGAAAACTCGGCGGCACACGCGACGACGCCGCCGGCGAGGCCTTCGACAAGGTCGGGAAAATGCTCGGGCTGCCCTATCCCGGCGGGCCGGAAATCGAAAAGGCCGCGCGCGAAGGCAATCCGGAGGCCTTCGCCTTCCCGCGCTCCATGTTGGCCGATCCCCATCTCGACTTTTCCTTCTCCGGCTTGAAAACCGCCGTGCTCTACACCCTCCAGCGCCTGCCGGGAAAGGTCCCGGTGCCGGACATCGCCGCCTCCTTCCAACAAACGGTGATTGATATCCTCGTCGGAAAAACCATGCGCGCCGCACGCCAGTCCGGCCACCGCGTGATCGGCATCTCCGGCGGCGTCAGCCTCAATCTCCCACTCCGCCTGGCCTTCGAAAGGGCGGGGGAGAAGCACGGTTACGAAATCGTCACGGCTCCTCCACGGTTCTGCGCCGACAATGCCGCCATGATCGCCTTCGCCGCCTTGCTCCGCCACCTCGACGGCCGATCCTCCCCGCTCGATGGCGACATCCACCCGAATTTGCCCCTCGCCTGACCCCGCGCCATTTGATTCAAGCAGCCATGCAGTTCCGATCCCTGGTTTTCGATTTTGACGGCACCATTGCCGATACCCTTGGCGAGACCCGCCACATCTTCAACCGGATCGCGCCGGACTACGGCATCCGCCAGGTGGAGGAACACGAACTCGACTCGCTCCGCCACCTGTCCCTCAAGCAGCTCCTCGATCGTCTCGACATCCCCAAGCGCCGCGTCCCCGCGCTCATCGCGCGCGGCACCGGCATGATGCGCGGAAGCATCACCCGCCTGCGCATGATCGAGGGCATGCCGGAAGTGCTCGTCGAACTCCGCCGCCATGCGAACTCCTTCGGCATCCTCACCTCGAACGCCTCGGCCAACGTCGATCTTTTCCTCCGCACCCATGGTTTGCGCGAACACTTCGATTTCATCTCCTCCACCTCCAAGCTCACCGGCAAGGCCAAGCACCTGCGGGCCATCCGCAAGACCTTCTCGCTGCTCCCCGGGCAAATGCTCTACGTCGGCGATGAGATCCGCGACGTGAAGGCCTCGCAAAAAGCCGGCATCCCCATCGCCGCCGTCACCTGGGGATTCAACTCCCGCGAATCCCTCGCCGCGGAAAATCCCGATTACCTCTTCTCCCACCCGTCGGAATTCCTCCGCCTGCTCGGCCCCTGAGGCTGCCAAGCCCCGGATTGACACCCGCCGGATCGCACGCGCAAGCTCCGCCCATGTCCGAGGAAACCAACCGCCAAGACGCACCGAATCCCGCGCCGGGTGATGACGATGCCGCCACACCCGCTTCACGTCCCGCCATGCCACCTGCGGTCGCGCTCGGCTTTGTCATCATCGCCCTGCTCGGCGTCCTCATCGTGATGAATCTCCGCAGCCGGTTCTCTCCCGCTCCCGATTCCGAGGAAATCCGTGCCCTCAAGGCGGAAGTCGCCGCCGCCCAGACCGATTTGAACGCCCGCCGCGCCGCCTTGGGCCTGCGCCCCATCGAAGGCACCGCCGAGCCCATCGAGGATGTCGCCGGTCGCATGAAAAAGGATGCGGATACCATGGTCGCCCTCGCCGGCACCCTGCAATCGACCATCATCGAGAAGGAGGCGGAAATCACCGCCAAAACCTCCAAGCTCCTCGAATCGGAGCAATCCCGCCAGGTCCTCGTCGCCGAGATCGAAAAACTCCGCAGCCAGCTCGGCGGCGCGCTCGTGAATGCCTCCGAACTCGAAAGCCTCCGCGCCCAGCGCGACGGTCTGAGCGCCGAAATCGCCCGGCTCCGCGAGGCCCTCGCCTCAAAGGGCGAGGGCGTGCCCCGCGCCGATTATGAAAACCTCCAGCGCCAGCTTGAGGAAGCCCTCCGCGCCAAGGACTTCTTCGAGGCCCGTGTGGCCGAACTCGATGCCCAACTCGCCAAGGCCAACCTCTTCGCCAACTCCGAAGCCGAATTGTTGCCCGCCGCCGTCGAGTTGTTCCGCACTCTCAGAAAACTCGAAGACAAGCCGGACTCGGAAATCGCCACCGCCTACTCCAGCCTCGGCGTTTCCCTCGGAGCCAACGTCCTCCACACCCTCAACTTCGCCACCGGCTCCGCCGGGCTCAACCCCGCCGACGAAGACCGCATCCGCGCCATGGTCGATGAAGTGCCGGACGGCGACCTCGTCCTCTGCGTCGGATACGCCTCGGAAACCGGCGATGTGGACAACAACCGCACCCTTTCCTCGGACCGCGCCACCGCCGCCGCCGAACTCTTCTCCACCGTCAAACGCCCGCAGCAGCTCGTCCAGGCCGTCTATCTCGGCCAGACCGACCGTTTCAGCAGCCGCATCCCGGAACGCAACCAGATTGTCGAACTCTGGCGCATCCGGAAAAAACAATAAGCCATGAGCCAGCCACGGCGTCATGGCCACGGCCCGCAGCCACCGCGCAAACCGGCCCGCCAACCCGCCGCGCCGGCTCGGGATCGCGGCTGGGACGCCGTCGCCGCGTGGTATGACAAACTCGTCGGCGAATCCGGCTCCGACTACCATCGCCAGCTCATCCTTCCCGCAGCCATGCGCCTGCTCGCACCGGCCGCCGGCGAATCCGTCATCGATGTCTGCTGCGGCCAGGGCGTGCTCGCTCCCCTCATCACCGCCGCCGGCTGCGCCGCCTACCATGGCATCGACGCCAGCGAGCGCCTCATCGCCGCCGCCAGGGCCAGATACGGGCGCGATCCCCGCGTTTCCCTCACCGTGGCGGACGCCTGCAAGCCCGCTTCCTGGGCCGATGGCTCCCACCACGCCGCCGCCTGCCTCATGGCCGTCCACGACGTGCCCGAGCTCGGCGGCCTCATCGCAAACCTCCACGCCTCCCTCAAACCCGGCGGACGCGCCGCGCTCGTCCTCATGCATCCCTGTTTCCGCATCCCCAAGCGAAGCCACTGGGGTTTCGACAACGATTGCAAAATCCAATACCGCCGCCTCGATTCCTACGCCACCCCCGAGGCCATCCCCGTCACCACCCACCCCGGCCGCGAGCAAAGCCAGTCCACCACCTTCCACCACCGCCCGCTCGCCCAACTCATCACCGCTCTCGGCAAGGCCGGACTCGCCCTCACCACCTGCGAGGAACTCTACAGCCACCGCCGCTCCCAAGGCTCCGGCCCCTTCAGCAAGGCCGAACACAAGGCCGCCGCCGAATTCCCCCTCTTCCTCGCCCTCCGCGCCGTCAAAATCCCCTGATCCCGCCCCGCGGCCTTCCCGCCGCCGGGAGCCACGACCTTACCGTCGTGGCCGCTCAAGCGCAGCCAATTGAGCCTCCCCCTCCTGCCGTAGCCGCCACACGAACGAAAAAAAACACCAAAAGCCCACACCCGCCGCTCCCGCCAACATGGCGAAAGCCCCCGGTTCCTGAAAAGCGGGAAAAGCTCCGGCGATTCATCCTGCCGGTGGAAATCCGGGAATGCCACCAAGGGCCTCATGCCGGTTTGCTTTTGTGCCTGCAACGCACCGCCCGTGTAGCGGAAGCGGTAGTAGG
>CAZKQK010000035.1:0-43847 GCA_964554865.1 uncultured Luteolibacter sp.
AAAATGTCACACCTGCCGATTATTTTCCTCCGCGTTTTTTGATGCGTCAGCCCTGTCGAGAATATCCTTGGCAGAGATGGCGGTCCCGGTATGGTCGCGACGATGGTTTCCTTCCGGATTTCTCCGTTTCCCGTCCGTCCTCCGGTGTTTTCCGGCGTCAAACCGGCATTGCCGGCCGGCTCCGGCGGACACCGGTCCCATTTTCCGCCCGCTTGAACGATCTGACACGAATCCTGAAGATCTCGGGCGGGGGCGCGGGCCTCGCTTCTGCGGAGCTGCTGCCGCTGGTGTATGACGAGCTGCGGAGTCTGGCGAGGATGCTGATGTCCAGGCAGCCGTTCGAGGGCACCCTGCAGGCCACCGCGCTGGTGCATGAGGCGTGGATCAGGCTATCGGGTTATGACGGGCGGATGTGGAGCGACCGCGCCCAGTTTTTCAATACGGCCGCGCAGGCGATGCGCCACATTCTGGTGGACCGGGTGCGGGCCAAGATGAGTCTGAAACGGGGGGCGAACGCGCCCATGGCGGACATTCACGCGATCGGGGCGGATCTCGCCGGAGCCACCCTCGACGAGCGGGTGCTGCTGGTCGATGAGATGATGGGCCGCCTGGAGGAGGCGGATCCGGAGAGCGCGCGGGTGATTTCGCTCAAGGTGTTCGGCGGGTTGACCAACAGGGAGATCGCGGCGGCGGACGGCGTGACCGAGCGCACGGTCGAGCGGCGCTGGGCCTTTGCGAAGGCCAGGCTGTACCGGATGATTCGCGAGGAAACGGGCGGGCCGTGAGCGCGTCCATCGACAAGCTGCTCTACGCCGCGGCGGCGGCGCTGGCGGACGCGGAGGAACGCGGCGCGTTTCTCGATCACGCGTGCCGGGACGATCCGGAGCTGCGGAACCTGTTGGAGGGCATGCTGGCGGTGCGCGAGGAGGCGGAGGAGTTTTTCACGTTTCCCCTGCAAGTGCCCGCAAAAGCGTCTCCGGGAAGTCCGGGAAAGGAAGAGGGGGATCTGGAAACGCACATCGGCAGATACCGCCTGATCGGGAGGATCGGCGCGGGCGGCTGCGGCGTGGTCTATCTGGCCGAGCAGCAGGAACCGGTGTGGCGCAAGGTCGCCCTGAAGATCGTCCGGCCCGGGATGGATACCGAAAGCGTGATCGCGCGGTTCGAGATCGAGCGCCAGGCGCTGGCCCTGATGGATCACCCGTTCATCGCAAGGGTGCTGGATGCCGGCGCCACGGCGGCGGGACGCCCCTATTTCGTGATGGAACTGGCGGACGGCGAAAAGATCACCACGTTCTGCGACAGGAAGCGCCTCGGCCTGCGCGAGCGGCTGGAGTTGTTCATCCTGGTGTGCGAGGCGATCCAGCACGCGCACCAGAAAGGCGTGATCCATCGGGACATCAAGCCGTCCAATGTCCTTGTCCGCGAGCACGACGGCCGGGTGGAGCCCAAGGTGATCGATTTCGGTATCGCCAAGGTGACCGGCGGCGGACCGCATGCCGACGGCACCGCGACCAATGCCGGCCAGTTCATCGGCACGCCCGCCTACATGAGTCCCGAACAGGCGGAGGGCGGCGTGGACATAGACACCCGCAGCGACATTTACAGCCTCGGGGTGCTCCTCTGCGAGTTGCTCGCGGGCAGCCCGCCCGTGGGGGCCGGGGAATTCGGCGGCCGGGGAGTGCGGGAAATCCGCAACATCCTGCGCGAGGGAACGGCGGAAATGCCATCCACGCGGTTGAGGAGGTTTCCCAGGGAGGAAACCGCGGAGATTGCGGCGCGGCGGGGCTTGGACGCGCATCGGCTGCCGCTGATGCTCGAGGGGGATCTCGACTGGATCATGATGAAGGCGCTCGATCCGGACCGGCAGCGGCGCTACGAAACGGCCAACGGCCTGGCAAAGGACGTGCGCCGCCATCTGGACGACGAACCGGTGCTGGCCCGCCCGCCCGCCCGCTGGTATTTGCTGGGGAAACTCGTCCGGCGCAACCGGGTGACCTTCGCCGCGGGAGGCGTCGCGCTGCTGGGGCTGCTGGGCGGTCTGGGCTTCGCCACGTGGCTGTTTCTGCGCGAGCGGGACGCGCGGCAGGAGCAGGCGAGACTGCGTTTGGTGGCGGAAATGGCCATGGCCAACGAGGTGCGGCTGCGCGAGGAGACCCAGGCTTCCGACCGGGTGGCCCGGGCGACCGTGCTCTTGCGCCACGGCGAATACGGGCAGGCGGACGAACTGCTTGCCGGGATGAATCCGAAGCTCCTGCCGCGGTCGCTGGAAGCGGCGAGCACATTCAAGGCAATCGCCTTTTGGAACCTCTCCATGGGACGGCGGACCATCGCCGCGGACCGCTTCAACTCGATGGGTCACACGCTCCTCGGGGTGGAAAGGGCGGACTGGGAAGGAATCACCTTCGATCTGCTATCGGTCGCCACCGCCGTGAGTGAATGGGGCCGGCCCGGACAATACGACCTGCTCCGCGACAGGATGATCGGGCGTTTCACCGGATCCGCCAATCCGACCGTGGCGGAGCATGTGATCAAGGCGACATTGCTGATGCCCGCGGGCGAGCACATCCTGCGGAGACTGCCGCCCATGGCAAAGGTGATGGAGGACTCGCTGGTCTCCCCCGGCACGGACAGGACGCACCTTCTGGCATGGCGGCAATTCTCCCTCGCGCTCATCGCGTACCGCGAGGGACGTCTCGGTGACGCCGCGGACTGGGCCCGCCGCAGTCTCACGATGGATGCGGGCAGCGAGCACCGCGAGGTTTCGAACCGGCTGATCCTCGCCATGGTCGATCTGAAACAGGGCGATGCCGGAGAGGTCCGGCCCCTGCTGGAAATATTCCGGGGCGAAGTGGAGCGATGGACCGGTGGCGACATCGTGACCGCCAACCCGGACGGCACCCTGTGGTATAACCAGTTCGTGGCCCTCATTCTTCTCAGGGAAGCGGAGGAATTGCTGGACGAAAGCGGCGGATGATGCCGCAGGGGCGGGGGATTCGCGGAATTTTTCCGGAAATCGGCGCGTCGGGTTTGTGGTGCGGAATTCGTAATCAGGCAAGGAGGGTGTCTCCGGCCTCGTCGGAACACGCCCGCAAAAAACCCCGAATACCCAAACCCGTGAGAGAAAAAATCCCGCTGATCGCCGCCGGAATGGTCGGCCTCGCCGTGCCGGGCACCGCCGAATTGGTCGCCCATTACAAGTTCGATGAGGATGAGAATGCCGGGGTGGCGGTCGACGGGTTGGGGGAGGCCCACGGGACCGTGGGTGCCGATGTCATCACCGGCGAGCCCGGCATCGCGGGCAATGCCTACCGTTTCAGCCATCCGGGCAGCGGCACGGTGGACGACTCCTGGGCGGTGATCATGGGCAACGCGCCGTTCCTTTCCTCCTTAACCACGCAATACACCTTTTCCGCCTGGATCAAATCCACCGACACCACCGGCAACCGCAACACGGTGGTCTTCGCCGGAGCGAACGCCAACAACGTGTATTCCGACCTCGGACTCGCCAACGACCTGGTGGAGGGAGTCCCACGGGGCGAAGCCTCGGCGCGCAACCGGCCGGTGGGCGCGACCGGGCCGCAGCAAACCGGATTTTTCAGCGACGGCGTGAAGGTGAACGACGGCGAGTGGCACCATCTGGTCATGACGGTGAATCTGCCCATCTCCGTCGCCACCCTCTATGTGGACGGCGTCCCGGCCGGCACCCAGACGGCGTCCGCCATCCCGGCCTTCGGCCAATTCGAGATCGGCCGCCTCGGCCGCCTGACGCAAACCAAGGTCGATCCCTTCGACGGCCTCATCGATGACGTGCAGGTCTACCGCCGGGCCCTCACCACGGGCGAGGTGCAATATCTCCACGCCAACCCGGGAACGCCGGTGGCTCCCCCCGCCGTTCCTCTGGCCATCACCTCATCGTTCATCGAAGATAACATATTCCGCATCCATTTCACCGGAACCCCTTTCACCACCTATAGGGTCCGCGGCTCGGCCGATCTGCAATCCTTTGATATCGATCTGGGCAACTCCTTCACCAACGAGCAGGGCGAAGGCACGGCGGGCGTATCCCTGATTCCCGATGTGCCGCGGGAATTCTACCGGATCGAGGGGATTCCCGCCCCCTGATCGCATCCGCCACCTCCCGAATCCCCGCAAACCAACATATATCATTCTTTAAACCGGAAACAAAACCATATCATGAGACAAGGAATCGCATTGTTCGCCGCCGGAGCCTTCGGCCTCGCCACATCCGCGCGGGCCGCCCTGGTGGCGCATTACAAATTCGACGAGGAGGCGGATGCCGCCATCGCCCTGAACGAAGTCACCGGAGGCGCCACCGGCGCGGTCGGGGCCGACGTGATCACCGGAGTGGCCGGCATTTCCGGAAACGCCTATGAATTCAGCCATTCCGGCAGCGGGACGGTGGACGACTCCTGGGCGGTCATCATGGGAAACGCCTCGTTTCTCCCGTCCCTCGCCAGCCAGTATGCCTTTTCCGCCTGGATCAACACCGACGATACCAACGGCAACCGCAACACGGCCGTCTTCGCCGGAGCAAACGCCAACAATGTCTATGCCGACCTCGGTCTGGCAAATGAACTGGTGGAGGGAGTCCCCCGGGGCGAGGCGTCCGCCCGCAACCGGCCGTCCGGAGCGACGAGCGCGCAGCAAACCGGGATCTTCGGCACCGGAGTCAAAGTGAACGACGGGGAGTGGAATCATCTGGTGATGACGGTGGACCTGACATCATCACTCATGACCCTGTATGTGAATGGCGCCGTGGCCAACACCCAGGCGGCGACCGTTATCCCGGCTTTCGCCCAATTCGAGGTCGGCCGCCTCGGCCGCCTGACACAAACCAAGGTCGATCCGTTCCAAGGCCTCATCGACGACGTGCAGGTTTACTCCCACGCTCTCACATTGGGTGAGGTGCAGTATCTGTATGCCAACCCGGGAATGGCGATCCCCGAGCCGGGAGCGCTTGCCCTGGCGGGACTTGGAGCGCTCCCGGTGATGCGCCGGAGGCGCTCCTGACGAAGATGTCGGAATATCCCAATCTCCGATTTCCATCATGCGATCACTTCACCGCCTGAAGGCGGGCGAAGAGCTTGCCGCCCGGCGCGAGGCCGCGCGGGATGGTGACGACGACGGTGTCAAGGCCGGCCGCCGGCGAGTCCTCGGTCACAACGACCTCCGGCAGCGAACTGGCCGGGCCGATGGTGGCGAAGTCCGTCCAGGTGTCCATGTCGCCGGACCATTGCACCTTGAGCGTCACATCGGTTTCCGAGGAGTCGCTGCGGTGGAAGGTGAGGACGAGGTCGGTGGCCGTCAGGCTCTGGTCCGGAAGGATCGAGGTGTCTCCGGCTCCGGCTCCGACCGGGACGCCGCCGAGCGCGTATTCGAGCAGGTTGCCGATGCCGTCGCCGTCAGGATCGTCGTTGGGGCCGTCGTTGACACCAACGTCGAACGGGAATCCGGAGGCCCAGGTGCCGTAGCCCGAGGGCTCCGGTCCCACGCGGATGCTGCCGGTGCCGGTGATGAATCCGGGATCGGTGGTGGAGTCATACAATCCGTCCGGTTTGGTGTCTCCGTTGATGGTGAGCGAGCCGACGCGGTCGCTGCCGGCGAAGTTCAGGTGGAGTTTTCCGTTTTCACCGATGACGACGGCGGCGACGTCGCTCAGCGCGGCCTGGCCGAGAGAGAGCGTGCCTTCGTTGACGGTGGTGGTGCCGGTGTAGGTGTGGGCGCCGTTGAGCGCCCAGGTGCCGCTGCCGTTTTTGGTGACGGGCAGGTTCGCGGTGGAGCCGTTGGCGATCTCGCCGTTGATCACGCCACTGCCGGGACCGGCAACGAACAACTGGCGTCCAGCGGCCGTGGCGGTGATCAGCGGAGTGTTGATGGTGAAGGTGCCGGCGTCCGAGTAGAGGGTGGTGGCGCCGACCCCCGTCCTCATGGAGATCTGCTCGGTGACCGTCAGCGTGTTGTTGCCCGAAATGTTGCGCAGCACGCCGGCGGCGTTATCGATTCCCGCGCCGGAGGTTTGGATGGTGGCCAGGGTGACCGGGATGCCGCCGCTGAGGCGCAGCTCCGGACGCCGGTTCTCGGATGCCTCACCATAAATGTTGAGTGCCTTGGCGGGAGCCCCAAGCGCGTTGCCATGGGTGATGGCGAGCACGCCGTCATTGACGGTGACGTTGCCCGTGAAGGTGCTGTCACCCGAAAGCGTCCACGTGCCGGCATTGTTCTTGGTAAGGCTGAGGGTGTTGATTCCGTCCGAAAGGACTCCGGTGAGGAGGTTGCCCTGATGGGTGCCGCCGAGGACAAGCGTTTTCGCGAAGTTGCCCCCGCCGATGGCGGCGTTGCCGAGCGTGATGGCGGCGGAGGAGGGGTTGAGGGTGGTGTTGCCCGTGGCTCCGGCGTCAAGGCTGAGATTGGGGATGGTGATCCGCGGATCACCGTCAATCACATCCGCGCCCGCACCGACGTTGAGGGTGATCGTGGAGAGAGAGAAATCCCCGAGCGTGTGGTTGATGCCCGGGCCGGGAGTGGCCACACCCGCCAGGATCGTTCCGGAGCTTCCGGCCCCGATGGTGAAGGGGTAGGGCTGGACGGTGGTGGCGGGCGCCAGTTCGAGCACTCCGGTGCTGCCGGTGAAGCGCACGAGCCCGAAGGTATCGCCGAGAGCGGAAGCGGATTTCACCACCAGGGCGCCCGCGCTGACGACCGTTTCCCCGGTGTAATGGCTGTCACCGCTGAGGATCAGGGTTCCGGCGCCTTGTTTGGACACGGAACCGGAACCTTCAATCCCGCCGCTGAATTGATAGGTGTCCGAGCGGTTGAAGGAAAGCGTGCCGTAGTTGTAGACATCACCGGTGATGGAGCCGGTGGCGCCGCCGTTTCCGATCTGCAGGGTTCCGGTGGAAATGTAGGTGTCACCGGTATGGGTGGCGGCGCCGGCGAGTATCAGCGCGGCGCTTCCGTTCTTGTTGATGGAGCCCGGTCCCGCGATATCTCCGGTAAAGGTCAGATCCGAGTCCATTTGGAAGATTTCGAAGTCGTTGATGGCGATCTGCGGCGAGGTGACCGGGATCAGCGGGCCGCCCGAAGCCTGTAGGGTCGCGCCATTCATGACGATGTTCTTGCTGAAGGAGCCGGTGGTCTGGTTTTCGATGTGCAGGGTGGCCGCATTGTTGACGGTGACCGTGCCATCGCCCGAAACGGTGCTGCGGGTGATGGCCAGGTTGCCGCCGTTGACAATGATCGAGCCATCGGCGGTGACCACGGAATCCACGATCCCGATCTTGTTGCCGCCTTCCTTGGTGAGCGTGTGCCCCGCGAGGTCGAGCAGGCCCGGCCCGCCGGTCGGACGGACATCCCAGCGGCCGGAGCCGCCGATGGTGGCGTCTGCCGCGAGTGTGAGTGCGCCGACGCCATTGTTGTGACTGCCACCGCTGTTGACGATGGCTCCCAGGGCATCCACGCCGTCGCCGGAAATGATCGCGTGGTAATTGCGGTTGGCGTTCATCGAGCCGTTGGCATCGAGGGTGGCTCCCGGGGCGATGGTGATGGTGTTACCATTGGCACCCAGCGCCTGGTTTCCCGTGGGTTTCAGGATTCCACCGTTCAGGGCGATGTTTCCGGTGAAGGAGTTCACACCGCCCAGGTTGAGCACGCCGCCGCCGCTCTTGGTCAGGCCGGTCGCGCCCGCGATCGAGTTTCCGGCGGCTGCGGTGAAGGTGTAGTCGCTTGAGCTGTTGACGGTGATGGAGCCCGGCATGAGCGTGCCGGTGACGGCCACATTCCCGGCCCCGGTATCGCCGAAAGTGACGGTGTCGAGTTGGAAGAATTTCTGGTCGCCTTCCTGCCAGTTGGCGGTGGTGTTCACATCCCAAAGCTCGCCCGCCGCTCCGCTCCAGGTGCGTGAGGCCGAGCCCACGGCCAGGGTGATGATGCCGTGCGTGGTGTCGTCAAAGGCGAAGCTGCGGTAGCTCGCAGCACCGCCGGCCAGGGTGAGATTGGCCGCCCCGCCGGTGAGCGATCCGGAATAGGAGAGCACGGTGAACGGCGAGGTGGAGGCCGGATTGGCGCCCAGAACCACAGTGGTGGTGCCGCTCAGGTTGAGATTGCCGGTGGTGCCAAGGCTTTCGGCCGTGAGGGGATTGGCGCTGATGGTGCCGCCGGAAAGGGTCATGTCGCCGGTCGCGGTAACCTCGCCATTGAGGGTGCCGCCGGAAACGGACAAGCTGCCTCCGACCGCCCCGCCCAGGGTGGTGGCGCCGCCGGTGACCCCAAGGCTTCCGCCAAAGGCTCCGGCGATATTGTTGGTGCCGGTGGTGAGGTTAAGAGCGCCGCCGAAGCCGGCGAGGTCGCCATTCAGGTTCAAGGTGCCGGAGCCCATGCGGTTGAAGGTGCCGGAGCCGGTCCATGCGCCAGTGAGATTGGAGGTGTTGTTGAGGTCGAGCGTGTTCGTGCCGTTGACTGCGATGGCTGACGCGACATCGACGGTGGCGGTGCGCAACATCAATGTCGATGTGCCGTTCATCGCGATGGGACGGGTCACGTTCAGCGTGCCTGAGTTCTTGACGATATGCAGAATGGACGATCCGTTCATCGTGAGGTTGCCCGCTCCCGCCACGATCACCGGTTGGCTGACACCCGCGTTGATCTTCAGGGTTCCGGCATCGACACTCAGGTTTCCCGCGCCGGAAACGTGGGTTGAGGCGAAGAGCAACTGACCGGTCCCGGTTTTGGTGAGATTCGCATTGAGCGTGACCGAGCCGGTGGGAGTGGCATTCGCGCTGTCGCTGGTTCCCCGGAGAAAGACGCCGTTGTCCCCGTTGGAGCTGCCTCCCACCGACCACTCCTGGTTCGCGGAAACGATGAAGTTGCCACGCATGGTCAGGGCGACGTTGTTCGCCGTCAGGTCCCCGTTCGCGACGATGCCACCGCCGATGATCAGTGCGTTGGTGAGGGTATTGATGGTGAATCCTGTGGCGCGGGTGCCGGTGGAGCCGAAGGTGAGGGAGCCGATCGTGCGGTCGGCACCGTTGAGGCTGCCAACACTGTTGGTGGTGGAGTTGGCGATGGTGATGTTGGCGCCAGCGGCCGGGACGGAGGCGGGGTTCCAGTTCGCCGTGTTCGTCCAGGAGGGGCCGGACGCGCCGTTCCATGTCCACTGGGCGGCGAGCGGCTGGCTGATGGCGACGACGATGCTGAGGATGCTGAGGCGGTGGATGGGTTTCATGGTTGGGATTGGATTTTGGAACGGGTTGGGCGAGGGCAGGCGTCCAACGATGACTCTCCCCCGGCGACACACCGGTTTCGACCGCCGTGAATTCCCCGTCACGAGGGGTTTTCACGAAGATTCAACGGAGTGGTCTGATGAGGAATAAGGGCGGGAGGAATAGATTAGCCGAATTTCCCGATTTTTTTCCCGGAAGGACCGGGAAAGCGGTTTTGCGGTTTTTTGGCGAAACGAAAACCAGCCGCCGCAGGGAAACCCAAATCCCCACGACGACTGGTTTGATGTCTCAGCAAGAGAACCGTTCATTTCACCGCCTGAAGGCGGGCGAAGAGCTTGCCGCCCGGCGCGAGGCCGCGCGGGATGGTGACGACGACGGTGTCAAGGCCGGCCGCCGGCGAGTCCTCGGTCACAACGACCTCCGGCAGCGAACTGGCCGGGCCGATGGTGGCGAAGTCCGTCCAGGTGTCCATGTCGCCGGACCATTGCACCTTGAGCGTCACATCGGTTTCCGAGGAGTCGCTGCGGTGGAAGGTGAGGACGAGGTCGGTGGCCGTCAGGCTCTGGTCCGGAAGGATCGAGGTGTCTCCGGCTCCGGCTCCGACCGGGACGCCGCCGAGCGCGTATTCGAGCAGGTTGCCGATGCCGTCGCCGTCAGGATCGTCGTTGGGGCCGTCGTTGACGCCCGGGGTGAAGGGGAAACCCGATGCCCAGGTGTCGTATCCGGACGGCTCGGAGGGAATGACCGTAATGGCGCCCGTCCCGCTGAAGATGCCGATATCTCCCGTGAGGGCGTTCAAGGCGCCGGCGGTATAAATGCCGGCGTCGAGCACGGTGTCGGCGCCCAGGATCAGCGAAGCGAAGGTGACGTTGTTTTCCGCGAGGTCGTAGCGGAAGAGCGGGGACTCCCAGTTCAGATGAAGCGTCGCGGAGGTGGCCGAGTTCGCGATGGAGAAGGTGGCGGTATTGGTGTTTTTGGTTGTGGAACTGGACAGAAGCAGGGTGCCGGTGAACCGGCTGATGTCTCCCGCCAGGATCAGGTTGGCGGCCGCACCGCTGCTCTGGACCAGATTGAGCGTGCCGGTGCCGGCGATGGAAGCGTTGACCGTCAGGGTGGTGGCGTTGTTGGTGATCAGTCCGAGGGCGGTGGTTCCCGAGGTGGTGATGCTTCCGTTCCACGCGGTGGTGGTTCCGGGGCCGCCCGCATTGAGGACCATCATGCCGCCGTCCTGCATCTCCCAGTTCGCCACGCTGGTGGTGTTACGGCCGAAGCCTCTGAAGGAAGCTTTGTCCGCAAGGGTGAGCTTGTCGCCATTGAAGGTGTAGGTGTCGCCACCCGTGGGCGTGCCGGTGCCGAAATCGCGGACATAGGAAAAATACCGCCACGCGGTGGAGGCCTCGCCTACGGCGACCGTGAAATAGGTGCCGATCGGGGTGTTGTTGGCGATTCTGGCGGGGTCGGGGTTCACCAAGTAGTCGTTGCCGGCGGCCACGGGATCGGGATCGCCGCTCCAAAACGCGGTGCCATTCCAAGTGGTTCCGCCGCTGGGATTGTAAGCGGTGTTCGTGTAAGTCGTGGCCCGCAGGGATGCCAGCGGGCAGAGGGCGGCGCAGAAGATCGCCAGATCGCGGATTGGTTTGATCATCGGATGTTTGATGTTAATCTCTAACAGAAAGTGGTTCGCAAGGCGGTTTGCCACGGGGGCGCCTGACATTCGGCAAATCCCGTTACCGCTTCCGGCGGGCAAGCAGAAGAAGGCCGAGCCCTCCCAGAAGCGAGGCGAAGGCGGCCGGCTCGGGAATGACCGTGATCGTGCCGCCAGAACCGCTGAAAACGCCGGCATTTCCCGTGAGGTCGTTCAAGTCGGCGGCGGTATAAATGCCGGGATCAAGAATGGTGTCTGTGCCCAGAATCAGCGAGGCGAAGCTGATGTTGTTTTCCGCCAGATCGTAGTGGAATGCCGCCGTCTCCCAGTTCAACTGAAGCGTGGCGGAGGTGGCCGAGTTCGCAATGGAGAAGGTGCGGGTGTTGGCGTTTGCTTGAGTGGAGCCGGAGAGAAGCAGGGTGCCGGTGAACTGGCTGATGTCTCCGACCAGATTCAGGTTGGAGACCGAGCCGCCGCTCTGGACCAGATTGAGCGTGCCGGTGCCAGCGATGGAGGCGTTGACCGTCAGGGCGGTGGCGTTGTTGGTGATCAGTCCGAGGGCGGTGGTTCCCGAGGTGGTGATGCTTCCATTCCACGCGGTGGTGGTTCCGGGGCCGCCGGCATTGAGAACCATATAACTGCCGTTTTGCATCTCCCAGTTCGCCACGCTGGTGAAATTCCGGTTGAAGCTCCTGAACGCGGTCTTGTCCGTGAGAATGATCCTGTCTCCGAGGAAGATGCTGTCGGCGGCAGGCGTGCCGCCATAATCGCGGACAAAGCCAAACATCCGCCAGGCGGTGGAGGTAACGCCGACCTGGACCGTGAAGGAAGTGGCGATCGGGTTGTTCTCGGTTACGCGCGTGGCGTCGGGGTTGACCTGATAATCGTTGCCGGATGATACGGGGCTGGGGTTGCTGCCCCAATAGGCGGCCGCATTCCAGGTGCTGGAGGCGGGATTGGTGGCGATATTCGTGTAAGTCGCAGCCCGCAGGGATGCCATTGGAGCGACTGCGGCGCACGCGAGTGCCAGGTGACGGATGGGAGATGTCATGAATGGGGTGGGATTGGTTTTTTTGACCGGAACAATCACCCCGATGATGACTGCTCCGGAACGGCACACCGGTTTTCACGGCCGTGAATTCCCCGGCGGCCGGGGTTTTCACGGAGCTTCCGCGCGGTGATCCGCTAAGGAATGGAGGCAAACCGAATAGGTTAGCGTGATTCCCTGACTTTTTTCACCTGGAGGGGGGAGCAATCCGGTTGTGCTCGTACAGGGACCTCACCGCCGCCTCATCGAGGGCGGACCGGAAGATCCACAGTTCATCGATGGCCAGCGGGGTGTTTACAGGCCCTGCGGGTGGATAGTGGTCGTATCCCAGGCGGAGATGCGATGCGCCGGAAACATCGGAAACGGGTATGTTTTTCCTGCCCCGGGGGGCAAGCAATTCGCCGTTGATGTAATGCAGCACTTCGGGATGGCCTTCATCCGTGGTTCCGCCGGTGTAAACCGAGACGATGTGATGCCATTTCCCGTCGAGGATATTGATGGAACCGATTTTGCCGCTGGTGATCCATCCATGCCCGGCGGTGGTGCCCCACTGGGTGCCGATGACGCCGGATACGGGATGGGCGCGAATGGTCCAATTACCGCCCTCGGCGTTCTCGTCGCCCCAAAACAGAACCGCCGGGGTGTAGTCCGCGCCGTTCGCCTGCACGCGGCGTCTGATCGGTTGCGAGCGGAACCAGAACGCCACGGTGCGGGCGGCCCTGCCCGGAATGCCGGGGAAGTCGCTTTCCGCATAGGCATCGCCAACAGTGAGGTCGAGCGCGCGTCCGAAGCGGCCGGGAACGATCCTGGGTGAGGGCGTCTGTCCGCCGAAACCCGCCACCCTGACCGGTGAAAGTTCCGGGGCGTCGGGATCGGCGGGGAACACTCCGTTTTCCAAATCATCGAATGACCAATGGGCCACGAGGGTGGTCATGGCCGGTTTCCTCATGAAGGCATCGGGAGCATAGGCCACCTCCGTGCAACGCCCCACCAGGTTGGCACGGACGGCCTTGCCGCCTTCAAGATTGAGAGATTCCAGCCCGAGCTGGCGGGGAACGATGCGGACGAGTCCCGAATCCACCTGGATGTGATCGGACTCCCGTGCGACGGCCACGCCGAAACGGGTGCCGAGATCGATGACGCGGACGCGCGGCGTTCCCACGGTGAACCCCTTGTCCCGCTCCGCGATATCGAACCAGGCGCTGCCATCGTGCAAGGTCGTCGCCATGGGGCCGTGAATCTCCAGTGACGCCGGACCCTCGATCACGATCCGGGAGCGGCTGCGGGTGGTGATTTCCAGCGAACCGCGATCCACCATCATCTTGGTCTTCGGCAGGAATCCCCCGTTCTCGCCGATCCCGCCGGATTCGAAACGCCATGAGGTGGCCACACCCTCGGCAATGGAAACCGTGGGCAGGTTCCTCTCGCGGAGCACGATGACGCCCGCGAGTGCGGAGAGCAACATCACCAGCGCCGCCGCCGCCGCAAAGGCCCTCCCGAGCATGCGCCGCTCGCGCCGGTCCCGGCTGTCATTGCGCGTCTCCGCGTGCCGCACACCCCAGGACTCCGCCAGTTCATGCAGGCCGGACGCCACCGTCATGTGCTCGATATAGGCCCGCCGCGCGGCCGGGTCCTTGCGCAGGTGGTCCATCAGGCGGGTGTAGTCCGCAGAGGAAATGGAGCCGTCCTCCAGATCCTGGAAGAGCTGTTCGAGCTGCCGGCGGTTTGGAAAAACCGGGATCATGACGGACATTCGGTGGCAAGGCGTTTCTCGATGCAGGACTTGAGCGCGGCGCGGATACGGAAGAGCTGGACCCGCACTCCGCTCAGGGATCTGCCGTGCGTCACCGCGAAATCCTGCAGGCGGGTCTTGCGCCAATATCGCTCCATCAGAAGTTCCCGGTCCTCCGGCCGGGCCAGATCGACGCATTTCCGCAGGGCATCGTGCCGGCGTTTCACGAAATCCGCTTCGGGAAGCGCTTCGAAATCATCGGCTATCCGTTCCGCCACATCCTCCTCCAGGGTGATCCAGTTGCGCCTTTTGAGCGATTGCCGGTGGGCCAGCACCTGGAAGCGGGCCACGGTGAGCGCCCATGCCTGAAACGACGTGCCCAGCTCGAAGTCGTGCCGTTTGCTCCAGAGCACCTGATTGGTCTTCTGGATCACATCGTCCACATCCGGCGCACCCGGAAGCTGCATGATGACGCAACCCCGGATCACCGACTGATGATCGGTGAGCAGTTTCACAAACTCGGCTTCGAAGTCAGGCTGCATGCTTTCCCGGCTGGTGAATAAGCCGGAACGGAAAACATTAGCACCGGCGATCACAAAACGCCCGGCGGACGGATTTTCCCATCATTCCGCTTCCGCGAGCATGGCTTCCGTTTCCCTGAGCAGGATGCGGGCGATGCCCCAGTTGGACCAGAGGCCGTCATCCCCCGTCACACGGAAAGGCGCCTCTTCCCAGTGATTCACCTGCGAACGCACATCCCGGAGCCTCTCGCGGGCCTTCGCGGGACGCCCCTGCCTGATGTCCACCATGGCCAGCACCATCTCATTGGAAACCGCGCGCGTCCGACTGTTGGTGGCGCTTGCCAGACTCTGGCCGGCCCACCTCGCGGCGGCATCGAAGTGACCCTGGCGGTACTCGATGAGCGCCATGGAAAATTCCTGCCAGGCCAGATTATGGGTATCGCGCGTGCGCTTGGGGCCGCCCAGCGCGGACTCGATGACGGTGGCCAATGGCAGGATTCTCCTCAGGGTTTCCGGGTCGGCGGGTGTCATGAGGGTGGCCTTGATGACCTGTTCCGCGACGTTCGGGCTGGCCGAGTCCGCAAAGCGCCTGATGGCCAGCTCGCGGAGGTTTTCATACTGCCCGGACTCGCCCCATTCGAAGACCGCGGTGAGGGAAGGCAGCAGTTCGTGGGAGACGAGGTTCGAATCCGACATGTCCACACTGGTGAGCACATGGGCCATCAGGATGAAACGTTGAGCCGCCTCGCCCCAACGCTCCCGGGTGAGGTTCCAGTTCGCCAGCGACCGGAAAGTGTTGGCGGCCTCCAAGGTGCGCGGCGCACGCTCGGCGGAAAGTCCCCTCACCAGGTCGTCCGCCTGTTCCATCTCCTTGTAGCGGAGGTGGACGGCGGCTTTTGCCACCTGATCGGCGGTCTCCGCGACCTCGCGCAGGCCCGATTCGACGGAGCGCGCGTATTCCGCCACCGCCCGCAGGCGCGCCTGTTCCTGACGCGCCTCGCGTTCCCGCAAAAACAGCCAGGTGGAAACCCCGAAGCCGCCGACCAGGCCGGACAGGGCCACCCCGGCCGCCGCGAAGACGATCCGGTTCCGGCGCACCAGTTTTTGCAACAGGTAGATCCGGCTGGGCGGACGGGCGAGCACCGCCTGCTCCGAAAGGTAGCGCTGGACATCCATCGCCAGCGCGTTCGCGGTTTCGTACCTGCGCTGGCGGTCCTTGTCGATCGCCTTCATGACGATCCAATCCAGATCCCCCGAGAGTTGCGCCGGCAGCTTCTGGGCATCGATCCCGCGGCGGCCGGCGATGACCGCCAGCTCGTCCCTCGGGATTCCCTTCAACCGCGCCGACGGCATGCGGGTGTCCTCGTCCCTGATGAGGGTCCGGATCTCGTCCGGCCCGCGGTCCTTCAGGTGTTCCATGGCGAGCGGCGGGCTGCCGGTGAGCAGTTCATATAACAGGATGCCCAGACTGTAGATATCACATCGGGTATCGATGTCCGCGCCACCGGCGGCCTGTTCGGGGCTCATGTAGGCGGGGGTGCCGATGAACTGTCCGGACCTGGTCATCGTGGCGTCATTGTCCGCGCCCGCGGCGGTGGCCTTTGCGATTCCGAAGTCGATCACCTTGGGCACCGGGTGGCCGTCGTGCTCGCTGACGATGATGTTGGAGGGCTTGATGTCGCGGTGGATCAGCCCCTTCTGGTGCGCGTGCTGGATGGCATCGCACACGAGGATGAACAGTTCGAGGCGCTGCCGCAGGCGGAGTTGGCAGCGATCGCAGAAACCGGTGATCCTCTCGCCGTCCACCAATTCCATGACGAAGTAGGGTCTGCCGGAGGCGGTGGCTCCGGCGTCCAGCACCCGCGCGATGTTCGGGTGGTCCATCAGCGCCAGCGACTCGCGTTCCAGCGAGAAACGGGCGATCACCTGCTCGGTATCCATCCCGAGGCGGATGATCTTGAGCGCGACCTTGCGTTTCACCGGCGAAAACTGTTCGGCCAGATAAACCACACCGCAGCCGCCCGCCCCGAGGCGGTCGATCAGCCGGTAGGGGCCGATCCTGGCATCCACGCCGAGTTCGGGTTCATCCCCATCCGAAACCGGGCGATCCGCGGACACCCCGGGCCGGAGATCGAAGAACTCGTCGGCATCGGACTGGATATCGAGCATTTCCTCGATCCGCCGGAGTTGGCCGGGATCGCCGCGGCAGGCGTATTCGAGAAACGCGCGGCGCCCGGCGGCGTCCGCAAAGCCGGAGGCGGCTGAAAACAGCAGCTTGTCAATGGCCGGAGTCATCACCCGTTTCCCTGCGGATCAGTTGATAGAGCCGGGTCTTGGCATAGGCCCAGTGGCGCTCGATGGTGCGTTCCGCCACACCATCCATCGCGGCGATCTCCTTGTTGGTCAGGCCGCCGAAAAACTTGAGGGATATCACCCGGACGCTTTCGGGGTCCTCCCGATCCATGCGCGTCATCATCTCATCGACGAGAAGCACGCGCTCGTCGGGCGTGGCGTCCGCCACCTCCAGGCCGTGGGCCTCGATCTCGAACATCTCGGGATTCTCGCCCCGCTTGCGGGTGGCCTTGGCGCGGGCGCGGTCCACCATGATGTGGCGCATCGCCTGCGCGGCGGCGCGGAAAAAGTGGGCGCGGTCGCTCCACGAGCGCTCCTCGTCGCCCGCGAGCTTGATCCAGGCCTCGTGAACCAGCGCCGTGGCCTGCATCGTCTGGCCCGGTTCCATCTTCGACATGCGCTTGCGGGCGAGCGTCCGCAGCTCGTCGTAAACCAAGGGCAACAGCTCCGCGGAAACGAACCCCGCGTTTCCCTGCGCCGATTCGAGGATTCTCGTGAGTTCGCTCAAGGTGGCGGCAAGCTAGCCCCGGCGCAATGTCGTGTCGATGGGAAATCGCCCGCGCGAAACCGGCGCGACGGGGCCCGGCGCATGCGGGGATCTAACGTTTTCTCAGATCCTGTTCAATGTGAAACAGGCACAGGTTCACCATCGGCTCCGGCAGGAACAGCAGCGTCTCCATCCTCGGGGTTTCCAGATCGATGACGATGCGTCTTTCCCCGCTACGGAGATCAAGCACATGCGCGGCGGCGCCACCGGTGCGGGGCTCGATGAAATCCGAGGTGCTGCCCTTGGGCATCACCGCCGGCTTCCATTGCGGCAGGGTGGGAACCATCGGATCGTTTTTGGTTTCCGCCTTGGCCTGAAGCGCGACCACCTGGTCCGCCTGATCCACGATGACAAACATCCGGTTGTATACACCGAATTTTATGTCGTATTCGTAGAGTTGCATTCCCGGCGGAAATCCGGGAGCGAGCGCCGGGCGTGGCGACGCGAGGCCGGCCCTCCCGACCAGAAGCGCAAGCGCCTTCGGGCGGGGCATCAGATAGGGAATTCCGATGGCGGCCCCTCCCTCATACCATGCGGGTCCCTTGTAAACGAACGCGCCGGGATTCGGGCCGGAGTCATCCACCGGCTTGCCATACGGCGCGAGCACGCTGCGCAAGTCCTCCATCACGCGGCTCTTGCCACCCTGCGCCTGGGACAGCGCCCCGCCGGTCCGGCCGCGGACGATGCCTTTCGCTTCGGCTTCCGGTGGCGTCCACCTGGCGATGAATTCCCGGTCTTCCGGGGTCAAAACCCCGGTTTTGATATCAATTTCGCGGCCATCGGGCGACTTGATGGTGATTCTCGAATTGTCATCGGCCTTGCGGACAAGCGTGCCGCCGATCTTTTTCCCACTGGCGGCCTGGGTCCAGTCGCGGTGCTGGGCGATGGCCTTCGGAACGATCGCCGCCATGATGGCAAGGGCCGCGATCCACCACGGATTCACAGGTGTGCGCGATGTCATGGATGTCATAATCCCGGATTGTCGGTTGAAATGGGGAATTCCGGATCATTTCCCGACGCCCGAGAGTTTCACGTTGAACGGGCTCTCGTCGGAATCGTTGCTGCGGATTCTGAGTGTGGCGGCGCGGGCTCCCGCGGACTTGGGTTTGAAGACGATCCTGAAGGTCACTCCCGCGCCGGGTTTCAGGGAGCCCGGCATGGCTCCCTTGATTTTGAAATCGGCGGCGTGTTTGCCGGCGAAGGCGGCCTTGATGTTCCGGAGCGCGCCGCCGCCGGTGTTTCTGATGCGGAAGGTTTTGACCCGTCCGGCGGATTTGGTGGAGGCGGCGCCGAAGGAAACCTTCGATCTGCCTGCGGTCAGCTCGGTTCCGGCCGGGTGCCGGACCGAGATATCGGGCGCGGCCTGGGGTGTGTAGAGGAAGAATCCGTCGGTATCCCCGAGGTCCGCGCGGTAGGCGAGTTGGCCCTTGGCGTTGACCGCGCCCTGGCCGGCCATGACCCGGAGGGACGAGGGATCGAAGGAGACGGAGAGGACGGTTTTTCCCTCAAGCCGGTCGCCGGTGCCGATGATGCGGGTGAGTTTCCCCCCGGCTCCACGGAAGATGCCGGTGCCGGCGCCCGTCCGGGCGAGGAAGTAAACGGACCCGTCTCCCGCGGGAACGGGATAGTTCCCGTAAGGGGTGAGGTCGGTGAAAACGCCGCCGCCGGGCGGGGTGTCCGAAGAGACGGCGACCGCCCTAACGGTTCCGCCCGAGCGGATGAAAACGCCGGTTCCCGCATCGTGGCCCGCGGGGGTCCGCAATATCGAGGTGAAGGCGACATCGCCATTCTGGCCGAGCGAGGGAAAGGCGATGTTGGAAAACCTCAGGCCGCGCGGAGCGGGATCGAGCGCACCGACGGTTACCTTCACGCCGTTGATGGTGCCGGTGGCGAGGTCCGCGAAGTTGTTGACCACGACGGCTCCCGAGTCGCTGTACATCGGGAAGAATCCATAACCCGCGCCCTTGACGGCGATGATGCCCGATCCGGTCCACGCGAACATCGAGGTGCCCATGCCGGTATCCGCGATGAAGACGATCCTGCCGGAGTTGTTCACCGCGAACTCGTCCGAGCGGATGGTGACCGCCGAGGTGAACCGGTCACCGTCCGGCGAGGATTGGCCGATGGTGCAGATGGCTCTGACGGATGCGCCGGACGAGCTGGTGGTGGCGAGGAAAAGTCCGCCGCCGGGACCGCCGGTGGTGGCGGTGCGGAAGGCGACGTATTTCCCGTTGTTGCTCACCCGAGGGGTTTCCGCTCCCGAGAAATCATAGAAGCCGCCGCCCGGGGCGTTGTCGCCATCCTGGGCGATGCGGATGGCTCGCGCGTCCCGCAGCAGGAACAGTCCGCCCCTGGCGTCCAGCCCCGCGGAGTTCACCGACTCGCCGATGAAGGCGATCGCGCCGCTGGCGGCGATGGATTCCTCGCCGCGGAAGCTGTGGGAGAGGTCGGTGAAGAAACGGCCGCCGGGCGCGGGCATCTTGGTGACGAGCTGGCGGACCGGTTTGGCGCCGGGCTTGGCGGAATACCAGCCGCCGTTCGCGCGGAAGAGGATTTTGCCGGAGCCGGCCATGGTGTAGGCGTGGTATTCGGGCCGGACCGCTTCGCCGCTGGCGGCGGGTTCGCCAGCGAGCAGGATTTTGCGGTGGCCCTTCGGGTTTGCCGCCGGGCAGGGCAATGCCTGGGCAAGAAGGACGGTCAGAAGCAGCGGATGGAGGGGAGTTTTCATGGGTGGATTGTTAGGGCGGGTGCGATGCGACGATGTTTCAGCGGTCGAAGATCCGGGCTCCGTTTCCCTGGTGGAGGGGGTTGTTGGGGTTGCGTGGGATTTTGGGTTGGAGGTTCACCCGGTTGCCATTGTGAAGGGGTGAGTTGGCTTTTCTCAGGGCGGGGGCGTGCTGCCGTTCCCAGCGTGCCCTGGCTTCCCTTTCGAGCACGTCCTTGAAGGCCTGGAGGCCGGCGACGGGAGCGTTTTCACCGGTGAATTCATCGGTCCAGGCGGAAAGGCGGACGGCGGAGGCGGCGGGAAGCGACGGCATGTCGCAAAACGGGATGGTGACGGTTTCCTGATCGCGCAGGACGGGGGCATAGATGACATAGCCGCGCCCGGCTCCGGCGAGTTCGGCGCGCAGGGCGGTTTGTCTGGCGGACTCACGGCTGAGTTCCCCGCTGAATCCGGCGAATTGGTTGAGCACGTTGGCGAGGGCCTGATGCCCGGACTCATCCCTCGGGGTGTGCATGGTGGTGGCGGTGGCAAAGAGGCAGCGGTGAAGGGTCTTGCCGGAGCGGTTGGTGATGGCGAGGAACCCGGGTTTCACAAACTCCACTCCGAAGGGGGAAGGGACGGTGGCGGACTTCGGGAGGTCCCTGCGGGAGATCGCGGCCACCTTTTCGCGGAGCTGCCCGCCCAGGACGAGCGACTCGAGGTTGAGTTCGGACATGCGGTTGAGCGCGGCCTGGGTGTTGGCTCCACCCATGCTCGCTTCGAGTCCGCGGGCGGTTTCATCAAGGGGTACCGTTTCCTGTTCGTAGACCGGCTGGCCGTCGGGCATGTATCCGGTGACATGCCACGGGGCGGTCGCGGCGCGAACGCCTTGGGAAAGGATCTCGCCCTGCACGCCGGGGACGAGGCCTTTCATTTTCGCATCCAGAGAGCGGCCCTGGGTTTCCTGGTTTTTCTGGTTGGCCACGAGGGCGAGCGCAACCCTGACGGCATCCTTCAGCAGCGGATCCGCGGAGTTGGCCAAACGGGAGAGGGCGGGCTGCGGATCGGCGGGGCCTTTGACGGGGTCGCCATTGTGCCAGTATTGGGAGGAAACGGCGGAGAAGAAGGACAGGGTGTCGGCATTGAAGCGTTGGGGCGGTCCCTCGGCGGCCTTTTCAAGGGTCTTGGCGCTTTCCTGATATTCGTCGGAGAATTGGTCGAACCTGATGCGCGCGAGTCCGGCCTCATGCCGGATGGAGACGCCTTCATCGTCGATTTTGGTGATGGTGACGTTTTGGTAGTCCCGTCCGTTTTTGAGTTGGAGGTGGGGGATTTCGGTTCCGGCCGCCAGTTTGTTCGCGCCCGTGGTTTCGGCCCGGGCGGAAGACAGGCATGCGACGGCGATCAGGATGGCGAATCGATGGAGCGTTTTCATTTGGGGAGGTTTGGTTTGGGGCGTCTCACTTTACCCCTCGTGGAACGCCGACGGGTGGGTGAGAAAAAATCGCGGAAATTTTTCATCGGATCGGATCGATACGGGTGCCTGTGAGCGGGGCGGCGGAAACTGGGGCCTGCGTTTTCCCGGAGGCCTTGCGTTCCCACGGTTCGATCTTCCACGCCACCGCGGCGGTTCCCACCAGGCTCATCAACGCTGCCAGCGCCCATGCGAGGCGGGTCTCGCGCGAGCGGCGCATGCAGCGCTCCAAATCCCTGCGGAGGGAATCGGCGTCCGGATGGCGCTGACCGGGCTGGGGGTGAAGCGCCCGGAACACCACCTTGTCGATCGCCTTGTCCACTCCCGAGACCGAGGAGGGCGGCGGCGCCTGGATGTGCGGACGCTGGCCGGTGAGCATTTCATAGAGGGTGACTCCCAACGAATAAACATCGCTGCGTGTGGTCGGCGGGGTGCCGCCATATAACTCGGGCGCGATGTGGAAGGGCGTGCCGGGCGTTTGGCCGGTCAGGGTAAGGCCGATGGTTTCCGGCGAGATCTGTCCGGCGATGCCGAAATCCACAAGCCGGGCATTGCCCGCGACATCAACGAGGATGTTGTTGGGTTTGATGTCGCGGTGGATGACGCCCTTTTCATGAAGATACTGGAGCGCCTTGCAAATCTGAATGACCAGCCTCAGCGCCCGGCGGACCGTCAGGCGTTTCTCCTCGACGAGTTGGTGGACGGTGCATCCGTCGACATGATCCATGACAAAATACGCATGTCCGTCACCGGTCTGGACAAACGAATGCACCTTGACGATGCCCGGGTGGTCGAGATCGCGCAGGATTTCCGCCTCCTTCTTGAAGCGCGCCATGAGCAGCGTGTCCGCCGCGAGTCCGCGCGGCAGCAGCTTGACGGCCACCGTGGCGTCGAACACCGTGTCACGCGCCTTGTAAACCACTCCCATGCCGCCGCGCCCGAGGACGGAGAGGATGCGGTGGCGACTGCATTGGAGCTTCAGGGGGGATGCTGGAACAGGGCTTCGGTTTCTCCGCCGATGACATTCGGGCCACCCACGGACGGGTGGCGCATCAAATCATCTGACATCGGAAACCAATGGGGTTCAGGCATGAAGGGCAAGACAATTCGGGAGGCATGGCCGTAACCGGGAACCGGTTGCGGCCGGCACAAGCAGGTTCCGTTCCACGGCCGATCGCGGGAGTCATCACCGGCGCGCTTCGAATAAAAAGAGACACATATAATCAAAATCGACTTGTGAATCGACTGCGTGGGGGTGATGGGGACCGCTGCTGAAGCGGGGGACGCCCGCGACTCTCCCAAGCCCCGGGGTTGGCCTGGGGGGGGGGAGATGCTGCGGGGGCGGGCGGGCTACGGGCCGGGTGGAAGCGGCTCCGTTACCAGCCGGTGCGGTCGTTGCGTTTGACGAACTGCGAGGCTTGCGGGCAATTGGGCGAGCGCATGTTGGGGCCATCCCATTCCATTTTGACGCCTTCACCGACACGAAGGGCGATGCAGCCGAGCAGGATGATTTCGGTGAGGTAGCCGGCGATTTCGAAGTTCGAGTAGGCGGGGGCTCCGCCCTTCATCATGTCGAACCATTCCTGGTTGTGTCCGGGCGAGCGCGGGATGGATTCCGGCACGGCCTTGCAGGCTTCGTGCTGGGTGCCATTGACGAATTTCTCCTCGTCCTTGAGTTTGACGAAGAACATCGAGCCGTAGTCGTCGGGTGAGAAGAGCTGGCCTTTTTCTCCAATGACGAGGCAGCCGCTTTCCGGCAGCTTGGTGCGCATGTTGACGACGTCGCGAACGATGTCCGGGTAGGGGCGGAGCGGGCGGTTGGCCGAGTTTGGCGGGCCGTCATACCACCAGAACTTGAGCGGCGGCAGGCCTTCGCGTTCGGGGAATTCGAAGCGGATGCGGGAGGTGACGGGGTAGGATTCGGAGTGGATTCGGGAGGCCATTTCGCACTCGATGAGCGTGGGGTAGCCGAGTTTCAGGGCGCGGAAGGGCATGTTGACGGTGTGGCAGGCCATGTCGCCGAGGGCTCCGGTACCGAAGTCGGTCCAACCGCGCCATTTGAAGTCGTGGTAGGCACCATCGACGTAGGGGCGCTCCGCCGCGGGGCCAAGCCAGAGGTTCCAGTCGAGGTGGGCGGGCACGGGGCTGGAGCCTTTGGGGCGGTCCATGCCCTGGGGCCAGATCGGGCGGTTTGACCAAACGTGGAGTTCGGTGGGATTGCCGATGATGCCGGACTGGATGACTTCGACGGCGCGGCGGAGGCCGTCGCCGGCGCTGCCTTGGTTGCCCATTTGGGTGGCGAGTTTTTTCTCTTTGGCGAGGCGAACGAGTTCGCGGGCCTCGGAGACGGTCTGGGTGAGCGGTTTCTGGCAGTATATGTGCTTTCCGGCCTGCATGGCGGCCGTGGCGGCGATACCGTGGAGATGATCGGGGGTGGAGATGACTACGGCGTCGATCTCCTTGTCCATTTCGGCGAGCATCTTGCGGAAGTCGGCGTATTTTTTCGCTTCCGGAAACCGGGCTCCCTTTTTGTCGAGGAAACGGGAGTCCACATCGCAGAGGCCGACGATGTTACCGCCGCACTTGGCGGCGTCGTTCACATCGCTGTCCCCCTTGCCGCCGACGCCGATGCAGGCGACGTTGATGCGGCTGTTGAGGTTCTGCCCGCGGACGATGGCGGGGGCTCCGAGGACCAGACCGCCGGTGGCGAGTCCGGAGGTTTTCAAAAAGCTGCGGCGGGCGATGGGTGACATGGATGTGGGGTTCTGTTGGAGGATGCGGAGTTCCCGTGGGAAGTGTGGTCGATACGGGTGTTGGTTGCAGTTTATTGCGATGAAATCGCGGGGCGGGAAGTCAGGATTCGGTGGCGGTGCCGAGGGTGGCGGCGAGGAGGCCGATCATGGCGGCGGCGGCCTGTTTTCCGGTTTCGAGCACCTCGTGATGGTCGAGCGGGGCGGCGGAAATGCCGGCCGCCCAGTTGGTGAGGCAGGAGAAGGCGCAGACGGGGATGCCGAGCGAGCGGGCCTGGATGGTTTCGAGGACGGTGCTCATGCCGACGGCGTCCGCTCCGAGGGTGCGGAGCATGCGGATCTCGGCGGGGGTTTCGTATTGGGGACCGCGCAGGCCGGCGTAAACGCCCTGGTGGAGGGTCATGCCGCGACCGGCGGCCATGCGGGCAAACGAGGCGCTCCATGCGCGATCATAGGGGACGGACACGTCGATGAAGTCCGCGCCTTCGAGCGGCGAAGTTGCCGTTAGATTGAGGTGGTCCGAGAGCATCATCCAGGTGCCGGGGTCGAACGCGGGGTTGAGCGCGCCGGCGGCGTTGGTGAGGATGAGGCGTTTCACCCCTTGTCCGGCCAGCCAGCGGACGCCGGAGGTGACGGCACGGGCGGAGTGGCCCTCGTAGAGATGGACGCGGCCCTTCATGAGGACCACCGGCGCGCCGGAGAGCGAGCCGAAGATGAACTTGCCCGCGTGGCCGGGGACGGTGGATGCGGGAAGGCCGGCTTCGGCGAAGGGGACTTCGCGGCGGACCTCAACGGCGTCCGCGAGCGGGCCGAGTCCTGAGCCGAGAACGATGCCGGTCATGGTTTTTGTCAGAAGGTGGCGGTTTCGAAAAGCGAGCGGGCGTCCTCGGCGCCGCGGGCGGACGAGGTGCGGAGACGGTAGCTGGCGGTGCGGCCGCCGGGGCCGGAGAGGCGGAAGGTTTCCGTGCTGTATTGCAACGGGGCACCCGGCGAACTGGCCTCGGTGATGAAGAAGCGGACGCCGCGGCCGGAGATATGGGATGTCTGCCAACCCTGCGCCACCTCGCGGGGATTGTAGGTGCCGGTGCGGGGGTCCATGCCGAGGTCGGTGTAGGGCGGAGGGAACATGCCGGCGACGGGATAGATGTCCGGCGAGCCGAAGATGGTGAGGTGGATGGCGCTGTTTCGCGGGTTCCGATAGCGCAGCGCGTAGCCCCCTTTGGGGCCGACGAGCAGCTTGGGAGCGCCCCAGCGTTTTTCAAGCGAAGGGGACTTCAGCATCGGGACGGCCACGCGTTTCGGGTCGCGGTTTTCCGGGCGGGCCTGTTTTTCAAGAACCTGAAAGGGATTCGGATCGATCCCTTCCGCGCGGCCGAGAACCGGTGACTGGCACTGGCATAGGAGAGCGAGCGGCGGGATCGCGAGGAAAACAGGGCGCATGCGGTGTTTCTCCGCGATTCCGGCGGGCACGGCAAGAATGGAATCGTGGCGGATTGCGTTGGATTGCACTCCGGGGTTCAGCCCTTCCTCATGTGGGAGAGGCCGTAGGGCCCGCGCTCGGGGCGGCTGCGCATGGAGTTGGCGGTCTCGTCGTCGAACTCTTCCTTGACGGGATCCCATTTGAGTTTCCGTCCGAGTTTCATGGCGATCCAGCCGGTGATGCAGGCGCTGGTGGAACGGTGCGCCTGCTCGGCGGTGGTGACGGCTGGCTTGCGGGTCCGGATGCTGGTGACCCAGTCGAGGTGATGGTCGCCATTGGGGCTCTCGTGCAGGCGGACATCGCCGCTTCCGAGCGGGGTCTTGAAGATGTCCGGGTTGCTGGCCTGGAGGGCCTTGGCGGCGGCACCCTTGGGGATGGGATCGGAGGCGGTGACGCGCTCGGCGCCGCGGGTGACAAAGATCCAGCCATCACTGCCCTCGAAGCGGATGCCGTTTGGCAGTTTGTGGTCGACGATGACGGTGGCGCCGTTGGCATATGTCATCTCAATGTGATAGGGGCCGTGGACATTCCAGAGTCCGGACTCGGGAAACTCGGCCTTGCCCTCGATGGTGAGCGGGCCGGTGAGTTCGGTGTCCATTCCCCAATGGGCGATATCGACGTGGTGGGAACCCCAGCCGGTGATCATGCCGAGGCAGTAGTCCTCGATGCGCAGCCAGCCCGGGCGTTCGCCATAGCGGGTCTTGGGATCGGCCCCTTGGGCGTGGACGCGGTCCTTGGTGTAAGGGGCGAGCGGCGTGCAGCCGAGCCACATGCCGTAGTTGAGGTTCGGTGGCACGGCAATCCCGGTGGTGCTGCCGCCGGACGGGTCGCTGGGCAGGCCGATTTTCACGGTGTGGAGTTTGCCGATGCGGCCGTTGCGGACCATTTCACAGGCGATGCGGAACTGCGCCCCGGACCGCTGCTGGCTGCCGATCTGGAACATGCGGTCGTTCTTGCGGACGATGTCGCTGACGGCGCGGCCCTCGGCGATGGTCATGGTGAGGGGTTTCTGCACATAGATGTCCTTGCGCAGGAGCGCCGCGGCCACGACCGGCTCGGCGTGCCAGTGATCGGGCGTGCTGATGGAAACGGCGTCGTAATCCTTGTGTTGGAACGCCTCGCGGTAATCGGCGAAGGTGGCGACATCCAGGGGAGCGTTCTTCCTTTTGTAATGGCCCTCGACGATTGCCTTGCCGTCGGCGAGACGGAGCGAATCGAGATCGCACACGCCGACCACGCGCACGGCGTCCTGGCGAAGGAGTCCGGGCAGGTCCATGTCCCTGCCGATGCGGCCGCAGCCGATCTGAAGGACGTTGATTTTCTTGCTGGGCGCGTCCGCCCCCAGCACGCGGGCCGGGATGATGGCGGGGAAGCCGATGGCGGCTCCGGCGAGTCCGGAGACGCGGAGGAAATCGCGGCGGGATGTCTTTGTGGTGGTGGCCATGGGTTTTCTGCTAGATATTCAATCGTTCTTGCCGAGAACCCAGAGGATGCCCCCCTGGATGTGTTTGCGGAAGAGAGGGTCCGAGTAGCAGGCGATGTCATGGCCCAGCGCGGTGTAGAAGGAGCGTCCCTTGCCGACGGTGTGGCACCATGCGAGAGGGTGGCGGTTTCCCTCGAATTTGAACGGCCATTTGTCGCGCGGCGGCCCGGGGACGCTGGCAGCGTCCATTTCAAGGAGCACATGGAGGCCGGGCACGAGGTCGCAGAGGTAGCCCTCGTCCTTCCATGTCCAGACTTCGGGGAGGTGGGCGGTGGATTGGTGTTTTTTGTCCGCGACCACCACGTTGAAGGGCTTGTTGGGCGTGTGCCAAACGAAGGTGCCGCCGAGGATGCGCTTGAAGTCCGGGTTTTTCCGCTCCGAGCCGGAGGCCGAGTGGATGCCGACGAAGCCACCTCCTCCCTCGATGTAGGCGGTGAAGGCGTCGCTTTGTTCCGGTGTGGCGAAAGCCTCGTTGTTCGAATTGGAGAAGATCACCGCCCGGTATTGTGCCAGATTCCCGCCGGTGAAGACCGAGGGATCCTCCGAGACATCGCTTTCCAAGCCCTTTTCCGCGCAGAGTTCCTTCACGGCGGCGACGCTGGCGGCGATGTTGTCATGAACGAAGCCCTTGCCGTTGGTGACATGATTGCGGGTGTAAATGAGCACCTTCTCCGCAGCTGGCGCGTGAACGAGGGAAAGCGCGGTGGAAGCGGCGGCTATCATTGCCTTGCGGAATAGCGGGTAGTTCATCGGAGACACTTCTACACAAAAAACAAAACAGTGTTTCATTGATGCGCGAATCCGCAGCCGGATTCGATTGCAAGTTTGGCGTGTGCGATTGCAGGAATCCCGCCTGCCCGGGGTTTTTCAGAGGGTCAGAATGCGATCCGCAGGCCGGCGAGCCATGTCCAGCCGTTGAAGTCGCCACCGCCGGGACCGCCGTCCATCCGGGTGTGTTTGACGCCGGACATCAGCTTCAGGTTGTGGCCCCGGATGTGGTAGGTGAGCCCGCTGTAGGCGGCGATATACGCGTCTCCGGCCCTGTCTCCCGCGCCGGGAGACAGGGCCTCGTAGCGGGCGGGAAGGAACACGCCGTTTTCCCGGGGGCTGGCCGCGAGTTCGAAATCACAGATCCACTGGAGCTTTTCGGTGAGGTTCCAGAACGGCATGGCCGAGATGCCGAAAGCGTCGGGCCGGCCGTTTTCCCCGTTTCCCCAGAGCGCCTCGACCGTCAGCCCGAAGGGTCCGTCCGCAATCTCGTTGGAAAGCGAGACGCAACAGGAATAGGATGGCGATGCGAGACAGTCCGGAGAGGCGGCGAATCCCGGATCGGTGTTGTGGAGAATCTGGAACCTGATCTCGGCGAGATCGAATTCCGTGGCTCCGGCATAGTTATATCCTATCTTGGCCAGCATCATCGCCCCGCCCTGGAAATCGGTCCACTCGTCCCGGCGGTCGTTGCCGTACACACCGAGATGATAGAGCCAGCCGCCGGCGACTCCCCTGCCGGCGGCCCAGAGGCCGGTCAACTCGCCGCCATAGAACATGTTGCCAAGGGCGGTGCGCTCGAAGAGGGGGAATTCCCTGGATGAATACTCCTGTTCCCGGCCGAATTTCAGCTCCGTTTTACCCAGCGAGATGTTGAACGCCTCGCTTTCAGCCCAGGTGAAATGGGTTTCCGGCGTGCGTTTGTATATCCTGGGTTCGAAATCCGGATTGAGATCCGTTAGATTGAGGAACGAGAGTTTGCCCGGGAGTTTCGCCCTGAGGCCAATCCGGAAACGCCTGACCTCCACATTTCCCCAGGTGGAGGCGTCAGGCATGTCCGAGGTGCCGAAGTTTCCCGAATCGTCCGAACCACGGGCATACTGGGTCTGGAGCTGGCCGACCAATGCGAGTTCCCGCAAGAGGGGGTTCGCCGCGTCGCGATACAAGGTCGGCAGGGACCGTGCGCGCTCCCACGCGTTTTCTCCCGCAAGATCACCGGTGAGCAGGCCGGTGGCACCATCGTTTGCCCGGTCCATGGGCGGTCCGCAAAGAGCAAGGCCGGGAACGATCAGGATCGAAACGGCGAGTGTCCGGACAGCGGTCATGGGATCGCCGCCTTGGTCCCCTCCCCACCCTTCCCAAACAAGGGCATAGCAACGCGTGCGCAGCATGTGAGGCGATGCGGGCAGGACTCCGGCGCCACGTTTCCCGTGGCAGGGGTGGTGGAGGCAAGGGCGCCCGCCCGGAGGATGAAGCCGCCGGACGGACGGGAAGTTATTCATATCGTCAGGAACGGTGCGTCCAGCCAGGCAGGCGGATGAGTTCGCCGCCCTTCAACGCCGATTCGTGGGCGAGGATGCCGGTGCAGGTGATGTTCGCGCTTTCCACCGCGTTCGGATAGGAGTCCGCGCCGGTCCCGAGCATCCTGACAAACTGATCCACCAGATGCGGATGGCTTCCGCCGTGGCCGGCGCCCTGGGTGAATGACAAGTGCCCCTCACCGCCATCGCCACCATAGACGCCGCCTTTGGTGAAGAGCTGGATTTCCTCCGGCAGGTAATGGGCGAAGTCCGGGCACCCGACTTCCGAAGGAATCTCCGGCTCGGGAAGCTTGGCGGTGTGAACCACCAGCGGGCGGTGTTCGATGAGCGGCCACTCTACGGATTTCCTCGACCCGTAAACCTCGAACGACTCGCGGTATTGCCGCGCCACGTCAAACAGCGAGCGATAGATATGCGCGGAGACGTCGCTGTCCCTGAACTTCACATGCGTGGTCTCCACGGCGAATGGCGATCCGTAGCACGAGTGCATTTCCTCACGGATGGCGCCGGAGCCGAAGCAGGAAACATACTCGGCCTCCGAGCGCATCAGCCCGAGCGCGGGGCCCACGCAGTGGGTGGCGTAGTGCATCGGCGGCAGCCCGGGCCAATATCCCGGCCAGCCGTCCATGTCCTGCTGGTGGGATGCCTTGATGAACTGCACCTTGCCGAGCTCGCCCTTGTCATAAAGCTCCTTCATGAACAGGAACTCGCGGGCATAGACCACGGTTTCCATCATCATGTATTTCAAACCCGTCTCCCTCACCAGATCCACGATGCGCTTGCAATCCTCCACGCTGGTGGCCATCGGCACGGTGCAGGCGACGTGCTTGCCGGCCTTCAGGGCCTTGATCGACTGCTCCGCGTGGTCCGGGATCGGCGAGTTGACATGCACGGCGTGCACCTCCGGATCCTCCAGCAGCTCGTCGTAGGATGTGTATCGCTTCGCGATGCCGAACTTGTCCCCCACCTCGTCCAGCTTGGACCTTGTCCGCTGGCAGATGGCATGCATGTTCGCGTCCGGATGGCGCTGATAGATCGGGATGAACTCGGCTCCGAAGCCGAGACCTACGATGGCGATGTTGATTGGTGGCATGATGTTGCGGGGTTAGGTGAAAAGCTGTTTGAGAAACGCGAGCCCGCGCGCCGCGAACTCGTCCCGGGTGGCGGTGAAGCGTTTCCAGATGCAGACCGCTGCGGCGAGGTCGCGGTTGTCCGGGGTGAAGGATTCGATGACGACCGAGCCGCCGTATCCGATGTCGCGCAAGGCGTCGTCCACCGTGTTGACCATGCCGGTTTCGAAACGGTTGATCGGCTCGATGGAGACGGACGGTCCATGACCGGCGGCGGCATGGCAAACCTCGCGGAGTTCCGTGACGGCGAGATCCCACCCGCGCTTGCGTTCGTCCTCCGGCAACTGCCTTGCCTTGCCCACCCGGGCATGCATGGGGCCGCACACGAATCCGGCTCCAAGCGCCGCCGCGATGCGGAAACAATCGTTGAGACAGGCCTTCGCCGCCACTCTCTCGGCGGGGTCCGCGCTGGTAAGATCCCGACCGGGACCAAACGCGCCACAGACGTGGGGCCTGAGCCCGAGATCACGCAAGACCGGCCCCAGCGCGGCGGCATCCACCAGTGCGGGATCCTCGACGGGCAGTTCCACCGCGCCGAAGCCGAGACGGGAAATCGTTTCAAGAACTTCGATATTTTCCGAGCGGAATGGCGAGGTCCACAGCCAGGTGCTGGCTCCGAATACGGGGGTCATGAGTGGGCGGATGGGTTGGGAGGACAAACTCTGCGAATGTTGGCCAGCATCGGCCCCGACTCTCACACAGACTAGGACTTTCACGGCCGATCTGTGTATCTTTGCGACAAGACGATCACAGTGAAGGACTTCCCTGAAAACACCGCTTGCAATCCGCCCGCGCCAAGGTCTTTTTCCCGGCGAAACATGCGGATTTCCGGCCCCACCCTTCGAAGTGTCTCCGCTGCCGCGGCGGCGCTCCTGCTGCCGTATGGCGGTGTGGCGGTGGCGGCGGTGGTCAACAGTCCTTCCCAGGCCGCGGTAAACGCTGCGAAAACGGTGTCACTCATCCGCTACGGGAGATCGTTTTCAGGCGGAGCATACACCAACGGAGCATGGTTCGGAGGCGCATCCATCGTGCTCGCCACCGCCAGCCACGCCGGGAACACCGGCGCGGACGCGAGACTCCTCCAACAAATCCGCGATCTGCTGGTTGGATCAAACGCGATCTGTGCCAATGGCGGCTATCCCGCACAGCACGAGCGCCATGCCACCGGCATGTTCGCCATCGCCAAACACACGCCGCGTATCTGGAGCCAACTCACCGCGGCGGAGAAATCGAACATCGATCTCCAGATGAAAGCCGCGCTGATCGCCAGCGCCTTCACCACTGCGGACAACAACCCCCACATCCTGGCCAACACCACACAGCGGACGCTCGACGATGACACCAACCTCGGCCGCGACTGGAATCCCAATTACCGCGAAGGCATGGTCGGCGGAGTGCTGGTCGGCATGGTCTATTTCGGCGGACCCGCCGCGACGAATGAGATTCTCAACAACTACAACCACGCCTCATTCGTCGGCCAGCTTGCGGCCGCCGGACTGACCAACACCCACCTGACCTTCAACTGGAAAACGGCAAACCCCGCCTCCGCGGCACCCAGTGGCGGCCAGATCGAAAACGCGGTGCGGAACTACCGCTACAAGTCCAGGGGCCTCGCCGATTACATGGGCATCTACACGCTGCTGGTGAACGACACCTATGGCAAAACCGTAAACTCCGGCCTAAACGGCGGACTGGGTCACAACGGCGCGGGAAAAATCGCCACCGGAGCCGCGAATCTGCCGAACCCCGGAGCCGCCGGCATGCTCAAGGAGTTCGACTCCGCTGACGGCAGCGGCCCGCGCAGTTCCATACTGTATTGCTACGACGGATACCGTCCGCACCAGACCAACCAACTCGTCCTGATCATCGGCGGATACTGGCCCAAGGGAAAACCCGAGGCCAACCAGGCGGTTTCACGCATCAAGGTCGGCAACACCGATCTGTGGTATAAGATGAACATGGGATATATCGACTTTCACGGGGGCCAGGCGCGCGCCACCCGGGATCTCGCCTACTTCAACAAAGACCACGGTTTCCCCTACGTGCGCTCGTTGTGGGAGGATGTCCTGCTTCCCTATCACGATGCGGCCAGGGAAACGGACACCGACACCGATGGCGACGGCACGGGAGACTCCACCGAGGTGCGCCTGGGACTCGATCCCTTCAGCGGGGCATCGCGCTTCGATCTCAAGCAAAACGGCTCCCGCCTCGAATGGCGTGGAAATACCGGTGTCAACTTCATCATCCAGCGTTCCACCGGGGGCGCGTCGTTCGTTTGGGCCACCATCGCCACCCTCGCCGGAGTCGCCGGACTCAATGCCTATACCGACCCCGCCCCACCCGCCGGCCGCGCGTTCTACCGGGTGGGACTCCTGCCGTGAAAGCACCGTTCCCCGAATCCCCCCATCCCGCTCTGGGCATCGATCACGGCGACGCGCGAATCGGCGTGGCGGCCACCGACGACTTCGGCATCCTCGCGCATCCGGTTGAAACCATCGACCGCTCGAAAACCGACGCCGTCAGCCGCATCGGCGAGTTATGCGAACGCCGCGCCATCCGCACGCTTGTCCTCGGCCTGCCGCTGCGCATGGATGGCAGCGAGGGGGACTCCGCCGCCAAGGCCAGAGCCTTCGCCGCACTGCTTCGCCGGCGAGTGCCCGCGATTCCACTGGTCTTCGTGGATGAGACGCTCACCACCGCCAGCGCCTCCGCCAAACTCCGCGAGGCAGGGCGCAAGGCACGCAATCAGAAAGCGGTCATCGACCAGGCCGCCGCCGTGGAGATTCTCAACCTGTGGATGGGCGGGGAGGCAATGGACGGCGGCGGGATGTGAGGAGATTTCCTATCCGCGCACCTGGCCGTTTCCTCTCACGCGGTATTGATAACTCGTGAGTTCCCTCAGCCCCATCGGGCCGCGGGCGTGGAGTTTGTCGGTGGAAATGCCGATCTCGGCGCCGAAGCCGAACTCGCCGCCGTCGGCGAAGCGGTTGGAAACGTTGTGGAAAACGCAGGCGGAATCGACACTGCGGAGGAAGCGCTCGGCGGTTTCCCGGTCGGCGGTGACGATGGTGTCGGTGTGGTGGGAGCCGAAGGTGTTGATGTGATCGACGGCTTCTTCGAGCGAATCGACGGTTTTGATCGAGAGGATGAGATCGAGGTATTCGGTGGACCAGTCTTCCCCGGTGGCGGGGATCACATCCGTTAGAACCTTCATGGTTTGTTCACAGCCGCGGAGTTCGACGTTTTTTTCTCGCAGGGCGGCGGCGATTTCCGGCAGGGCTCCGGCGGCGATGTCCTTGTGGACGAGCAGGGTTTCCAGCGCGTTGCAGACACCGCATTTCTGGGTCTTGGCATTTACTGTCAGAGAGACGGCCATGTCGATGTCAGCCGCCTTGTCCACGTACAGGTGGCAGATGCCGTCGTAGTGCTTGATGACGGGCATGCGGGCGAGGGAGACGACGGTTTCTATCAACCCTTTTCCGCCGCGCGGGATGATGAGGTCGAGCCACCGGTCCATTTGGGCGAGTGCGGCGACGCTTTCGCGGTCGGTGAAGGGGATGAGCTGGATGGCGTGCTCGGGCGCGCCGGCTTTTGCGAGGGCGGCGGCGATGGCGACATTGGAGTGAATGGCCTCGCTGCCGCCGCGGAGGATGGTGGCGTTGCCGGTCTTGAAGCAGAGCACGGCGGCGTCCGCAGTGACGTTGGGGCGGCTTTCGTAGATGATGCCGATGGTGCCGATGGGGACGCGGATTTGCTCGATCCCGATGCCGTTGGGGCGGGTCCACTTTTCCATGACCTGGCCGACGGGGTCTGGCAGCGTGGCGACCTGATCGATGCCGGCGGCGATGGCTTCGATGCGTTTTTCATCGAGGCGCAGGCGGTCGAGCATGGCGGAGGAAAGGCCTTTTGCGGCGCCGGTGGCGAGGTCCCTGGCGTTTTCGGTGAGGATGGACGGAATGGCCTCGCGGATGGCGGCGGCCATGGCGCGGAGGATGGCGTTTTTCTCGCCGTGCGAGAGCTGGGCGAGCCGGTACGCGGCGGCGCGAGCCTGTTTGCCCATTTGGTGGATGGTTTCCCGAATGGAGGACATCGGGCGAGAACCTAGGGCCGCGGGGTGGCGACTCAAGCGTGAATCGGGGTGGAAGGCTATCCGGGTGGGAGCATGTCCCGGTTTTTCGTGGCCATTCCGCCAGTGATTGACGGGGTTTGCGTCAGCCAATCATCGGACGCAGCGAGCAGGTGAACCGGCGTTTTGGTCCCTCGCGATAATAATCCTCCTTGACTCCTTTTCGCTCGCTTGCCGGCACCTTGTCCCAGTCCAGCCATTCGGTCTTGTAGTTCAGTGACAACGCCATCTTTTCCAGTGCGGATCGTGAAGGTGTCCCCACAGGCGCCATGGTCTGGCTTTCGAAGTGGGCGGTGCTGTTCAGTTCCTTGGCGGTGTTTTCGCTGGTGATCGCGATGTGAGCCCAGGGCGCGGTCATGAATTCACTGTCCACAATGATCAGTTTCGGCTCAAGCCGGTGGATCAGCTTGAGAAGGCCGTAGTGATCCATGATGTGATAAAAAATCCCCAGCACCCCGACAACATCGAATTTTTCGCCGCGGGAAACGAGGGAACCAAGGAACTCATGGATGTCCCCCACGTTGAGGTGGACGTTTTGCTTGAACGGGGTTTCCGGGTAATCCGAGAATTGCGCGACCAATTCGGCGCGGCCCTCGATGCCCACCACTTCCCTGGCTCCCGCTCCCGCGAACGCATAAGGCCAACGGCCATCATGGGATGCGAGATCGAGCACGCGCGAGTTCCTTATCTCGTTTTCAAAGGGACCGATGATGAAGCCGTGTCTGAGGTTCATCCGCGCAACGGACGCGGGATTGCCGTATTTGGCTGAATCGCCCAAAAAATCGAAAAATCGCGTCGGTTTCATCCGGGCGGGATGTTAGTTGGACCGTGATGGAAGGCAATCCGTTTCCCGGCATCCCTACCGCATCCTGACGCCTGTCATTCCATCAGTTGCTCAAGGCCTTGGAAATAGCCGGTGTAGAAACCGACGATTTTCCATCCGATGAAGAGCAGGATGAGCAGGTAGCAGGCCTTTGGCAGCATGACGGAAGCGGTGCGCATGGAGGAGGCGGCGTCCGCTTGGAACAATGCCGCCCAGCGGGCGAGATCGGTATCCAGAGTGCCGGACTCCTCGGCGGTGGCATAAGAGCGGGCGAACGCGACGGGGAAAGCTCCGGTTTGCAAAAACACCGGACCGAGCGGGTGACCGGAAGCGGCGGTGGCGGCGAGTTTCGCACCCGCCTCGCGGATCACTCCGGCACGGCTGGCATCGGATGAGAGGCGCACGGTTTCCTCCATGCCCACGCCGGAGAGCAGGCAGGAATGGTAAACCTGGCAGAACCGGGACATGGAGAGATGTCCGCGCGCCTTGCCGATCCATGGGATTCCGAGGAAAAGGCGGTCGAGGCCGGGGTGGGTGCGGGCTTTCCTCCAGAGAAACAGCAGGAACAGAAAACCGGCTCCGGCGAGGGTGTAGGCGGCCAGAAGGTTTTTGAGCAGGTTACCGGCGATCTCCGCCTTGGTCACGCCGCCGAGCATCCACGCGCCGGGCACGCTGGCGATGAGGATGCCGAGATGGAGGATGACGAGCGGGTAGATCAGGCTTTTGATCGCCTCGTCGCGGGCGGTGGAGAGCATCCGGAAATGCTCGGCAAGGTGCCGGAAGGCTTCGGCGAGCCGCCCGCCACGCTCCCCGGCGCGGATCATCCGGCACTCGAGTTCGGTCACGGCGGCCGGGGGCGAACCGAGGGCCTCGGCGATGGTTTTCCCGGAGTCCAGACCACGGTGGAGTTCCGCAAGCAGCGCCTGCTGTGCGGCGGGCAGGCGGGTTTCGCGCAGAACATCCGCGGCCCGGCGGATGTCGAATCCAGCCTCCAGCAGCTTGGCCATCTCGGCGTGGAACAGGTGTTTCTGGCGGAGTCCGGGCTTCATTTTCGCTGGGCCCGCATGGTGGCCAAACGCCCGGCATTTGCCAGCGGGGAATTGCCGACCCTTGATTTCATGGGGGAAACGCTCTCCCGGGAAGATGTCCCGATGAGAGCGCAAGGAGATGATGAATTATTTGTGTCTCTTTTTATTTATTCAGATCAGGAAACCAGCGCGTGGAAACGGGTCGAAACACCGTTTCCACCAACAATCCCCGCGAGGCGTTCCGGGTGGCGGCCGTGGGCGATGTGGGTCTCGATGCCGGCCGCGACGGCAAACTTGATGGCTGCGAGCTTCGAGGCCATGCCGCCCATGGAGAAGCGGCCCTTGTCGTCGCGGACGTGGCGGAAAACCTCGTCAATAGCCGGCACTTCCGGGATGAGTGATTCCGTTTCCGGGTCGAGAAGCCCGTCCACACTGGTGAGCAGAATGACGCGCCGCGCGCCGGCGAGCCTGGCCACGCGGACGGAAAGCATGTCGTTGTCGCCGAATTTCAATTCCTCGACCGCCACGGAGTCGTTTTCATTGATGATCGGCAGGATGCGCGGTTCAGCCAGCAGGCGGCCAAGGGTGTCGAACACGTAACCGGCGCGCTCCGGCGTGCCGAGGTCGGCGGCGGTGAGCAGGACCTGGGCGATGGTGACATCGAAGTTGGAAAACAGGCTGCTGTAGGTTTGCATCAGCCGTGCCTGGCCCACTGCGGCGCAGGCTTGGCGGGTGGCGGTGTCCTTCGGGTATTCGCTGAGGCCGAATGCGGAGACGCCGGAGCCGACGGCACCGGAGGAAACAAACAGGCAGCGATGCCCGGCATCGATCAATCCGGCGATGGCGGAGACGAGATGCACGAGCGCGGCGCGGTCGAGGGTGCCATCGGCGGATTTGGTAAGTACGCCGGTGCCGGCCTTGATGACGGTGAGGTCGGGAGTCATGGGAAAATGCGCCGTGCGGCGGGGCACGCCATAACCGCTTGCGGCGTGGCACGCCAGCGCGGGCTTGGAAATCAGCGGAATTTGTTCCCTTTTCAGCGGGACGCGATGGCCCGCTCCTTGGCTCGGATCACCTTGACCGGCACGGCATTCGCGGAGTCCTCCAGCAAGCGGCGGCGCGCCAGCAGGCCGTATCGGGCGTTTGCCGGTGGTGTCCAGCCATCTCCAGCCTCCGCGACTTCGGCCGGGGATAGCAATGTGGCCACGGATTCCAGCAACCAGGGATGGATTTTCTCCATTTCCTGAGGAGCGAAGCGGTGGAAAACCGGATCCTTGAAGGTGACGATCATGTCTCCATCGGTGGTAGGCTCGGTGATGAAGCGCGCGTTCGGATCCTTGCAACGGGCGAGAATTCTCAGGCCTTCGGAAATCGGATCCTCACAGGGCTCGCTGATGACCACGCAGGTTCCGCGTTTGAAAATCACGAAACTGCGCTTGTCCGTGACATGCTTCGAGCAAAAGGCGACCAAATCCTCCGGGGCTTTCGGTCTTTCGCCCGCTTCCGGGGCTTCGGTGGCGGATGCGAGAACGGGAGCCGCAAGGGCGGGCTCAGGCGAGGCCGGCCCCTCGGGCGCAAGCGCGGGTTTCGCCAGCACCACCGGTTGGATCATGGAAATGCCGAGGCCAAACACCCCGGCCAGCATCAGGGCGGCGGGCAGGGCGATCCGGGACGACAGCGGGCTCTTCGAAGCGTCTTTGGGATTTAGCATGCCCGGATTTTAAAAAAACTTGACGTTTAAGCAATATTAATTTTTAAAGAGCGCGTAGCTTCCCATCCCGCATGAAAACACACCCGCTCATTGAGCGACCGTTCCGGCCGTCCCTTGCCGGTTCCGCCCGCTCGTTCACAATTGTCGCACTGGCGTTGTCCTGGGTTTACCAGGCGCGCGCGGTGAACGTCGATAGCGAGATCGTCCTGCTGGTCGATGTGACCCGGCCGGGGCTTTCAAGCACCCAATTCAGCCAGTTGATGGACGGTTACGCGACCGCCTTCACCAGCACCGATGTGATCGATTCGATTCAATCCGGCTATTACGGCCGGGTGGCGGTATCGATGATGTTTTACGGAAACTCGAGCACCCAGATCACCGGAATCGAGTGGATGGAGATCGGCAGTCTGAGCCAAGCCCAGCAATTCGCCGCTCTCGCACGCAGCCTGACCATGCCCTTCGCCGTTGGCGTCGCGGACGTCGGCACGGCGCTGACAGCGGCCACTCTGAGCTTTGGCACCGAAACCGGAGGAACCGACAACGGGTTCCAAAGCATGGTGCAGATGGTGGAAGTGGCCACGGCCCGGAACCAGCCGAATCCCACTGCCGCAAGCGCGGCTGCGGGCAGCGGTTTCGCACTGAATTCCGGCGTGGACCTCATCAACGCGCTCGCACTCGGAAACCAAGCCAACCAGATTGATGCCTTTTATGAGGCAAATGTCATTGGCAGCACGATTCCCGGCGTGAGTCCGATGAGCACCTCATCGCCATTGAACGCGACCCTCGCGGCGACGATCAGCGGTATGTTTACCGATACCGTGCAAACCGGCGCCACCGTTTCGGCCAATGCCGTTCCGGAGCCCAACGCCCTGATCGGTCTGATTCCCGCCGCGTTTGTCCTTCTGAAACGCCGCAGGATTTAAAACCCCTCCCCGCCCCATGAAATCCGGACCCTCCCAGGCCCCGCAAGGGGCCGCCAAGGACGCGTTGATGCGTTCCGCCGCTGCGGAAGTCACCCGCCAGGTGGGCCGTGAGATTCTGGAGTCGCGCCTTGATCCCGCCGTCTGGGCGATGGCCCTGGCGGAGTGCAACGGCAAGCGGCAGGAGGCCATCGCGGTTTACACCCGCCTCCGGACTCGCCAACTGACCAAGTTGCATCGCCTCCAGAACGTGAAAAACCGCTCGTTTGAAACCCGCCGCATCGCCAAGTGCATGGGGGACAACGCGACCCGCGAATCACTGGCCAAGACGATTCAGGAAATGCTCTACCACACCCGCGGGACAAAAGGCGGAAACTTCGCCAAACCCCGGCTCTCGCTCGTGTGGCTCTCGCTGCTGTTCGTGGGCACCGCCGGCACGGTGTCCTCCCTCGGCCGCCTGCTTGCCCCGCAACTCCCGGAATTCATCGTCGATCCCCTGGTTTTCGTCTCCATCCTCAGCGGCATCGCGGCGGTGTGGGGAGCACTCGTCCTGCGCTTTTTCCTACCGAAACGCTGGGTCATGCTCGCCTGGAATTCCGGGCTGATCATCGCCTGCAACGTCGCCTGCCTCAGCTCGCTCTTCCTCGGCACCAAGGTAATCCGCCGCGCCATCGCCGCCGATGTGGTGGCCATCCCGGGGCTTCACCAGGCCGCTCCACAAAAGCGGGAAACCACATCCCGCGGCGCAAAGGAACGGAGCAAGCTACTCGTTTCCAACCGACAGCAGAAATCCGCAGACACGGGCGAAAACTGACCGACTCGCGAATTCCCGGCTTCCGCACGCGCGTCGGCACACCTTAAGGTCGCGCCGACATGATCGACTCCGCCCAGGCCGCATTGTTAGGCACCCTGCAGGAATCCGTCCCTTTCACCCGTTTCCCCTTCGAGGACATTGGAAAACGCTGCGGCCTCACGGGAAGCGAGAGCATCCAACGCGTCCGGGCCCTCAAGGAAGGCAAGGTCATCAGGCAAATCTCCGCGATCTTCGACACCCGCAGCCTCGGCTACTCCTCCAGCCTCGTCGCCGCGCGCATCGCCCCGGAGAAACTCGATCACGCCGTCGCCGTCATCAACTCCCACCCCGGGGTGAGCCATAACTACCTGCGAAACCACGGGTTCAACCTCTGGTACACCATCGCCGTGCCACCCGCCTCCAGCCTCGGCCTCGAAGGCGCCGTCAATCTCCTCCACCGGCTCTCCGGCTCCGAAACCACCCGCCTGCTGCCCACCCTGCGGCTCTTCAAGATCGGCGTGCGCTTCGATATCGAAGGCTCCGCAAAACCGGACGACCAGGCCGCCCCAGCCTACACCGAGGCAAATCGCACGGAGGCAAAACCCCTGACCGGGCGCGAAATCGCCTTCGTCCGGCTCATGCAGCGCGACCTGCCGATCTGCGAATCCCCCTTCACCGCCATCGCCGACGAGCTTGGCATGCCCTTCGACGAAGCGGCCGCCATGCACGCCGAGTTTCTCGCAAACGGCCGGATGCGCCGCTTCGCCGCCGTGCTCCACCACCGCAAGGCCGGCTTCGGAGCCAATGCCATGGGCGTGTGGGCCGGCCCCCAAAACGACCCCGAAGCGCTCCGCAAAACCGGCGAGACCATGGCCTCATTCCGCGCCGTTTCCCACTGCTACCAGCGCCCGAGCTACCCGGACTGGCCCTACAATCTCTTCACCATGGTCCACGGCAAATCCGAGGAGGAATGCGAACAAGCCCTCGACGCCATCGCCGAAGCCACCGGCATCACCGACCGCCACGCGCTCTACTCCACCAGGGAATTCAAGAAAGTCCGCGTCCGCTACTTCACCGGGGAGGAAGTGGAATGGGAAAAGGCGAACTCATGATCACGCCTCCCTCCGCCATGGATTTCTCCGCCATTCTCTTCGATTTCGACGGCATACTCGTGGACACCGAGTGGGCCATCTATCAGGCGTGGAAACGCACCTTCGAAGCCCACGGCCAGCGCCTCCCGCTCGAGGTTTACACCCGCTGCATCGGCACCGACTTCAACACCTGGTCGCCCAAAACACACCTTGAGGACCTCTCCGGCATGGCATTCGACTGGCACGACCTCGACGCCCGCCGCCAACAGGAAATCCTCCGCAACCTCGAACACGAGAAACCCATGCGCGGCGTCCGGGACATCCTCGAAACCATCAACTCACTCGACATCCCCACCGCCGTCGTCTCCAGCTCATCCCACCAGTGGGTGGACGGTTGGCTGGAGAAACTCGCACTCGCCGGCCACTTCCGCACCACCGTCTGCCGCGGCGACGCCCCGCGCATCAAACCCGCGCCCGACCTCTTTCTAACAGCCGCGGACCGCCTGGGAGCCGCCCCCGCGAAGTGCCTCGTCATCGAGGATTCCCTCAACGGCATGATCGCCGCCCACGCCGCCGGCATGACCGCATGGGTCATCCCCAACCGCGTGACCGCCGGCCTCGATTTCTCCGCCGCAGCCCGCGTTTTCCGCTCGCTTGAGGAGGCGGAGCGCGAATTCCACCCCCGAATCCCACTGTGAATCACCGGAGATTCCGGCCATTTTCCCAAAAAAACCGACTTTGGGCTTGCAAGCTCCCGCCCCCGCTCCTAGAACCCGCGCCCCGCATTATGGCTAAGAAAAGTTGGATCGCCCGCAACGAGCGCAAAAAACAGACCGTCGAGAAGTTTGCCGAACTCCGCCGCAAGCTCAAGGCGGAGAAGGACTACATCGGCCTGGCCATGCTGCCGCGTGACGCCAGCCCCACCCGCCTGATCAACCGTTGCGAAATCACCGGCCGCCGCCGCGCCTTCCTGCGCCGCTTCCGCCTCTCCCGGATTTCCTTCCGCGAACTGGCTTCCGCCGGCATGATCCCCGGCGTCACCAAGTCTAGCTGGTAAAACGGCACGGATTCCGCTTTTTTCTCGGCGTGGGACGGTAATCACCCGGCCCGCGCCTTTCTTATGCCGATATACGAATACGTTTCCGAAGCTCCCGGTGACCCCGGAAACTCCTGTCGCGTCTGCTCGAAGGGTTTCGAACTGCGGCGCCCCGTGGACCGCGCCCCGCTGCTGGTCTGCCCGCTCTGCAAACACCAGGTCAAAAAGGTGATCTCGCGCGTCAACACACCCGTCATCGCCAAGCCGCTCTCCATCTCGGACGCCAAAAAGGCCGGCTTCACCATCCTCGAACGCCGCGATCAGGGGGTTTACGAAAAACTCTGACGCCGTGAGCCTCGATTTCCTCACCCTGCTCGCAAGCACCGCTCCGGATCCGCCCAAAGAGCTGATCTCAGGCGGCAAGGCCGCGCTTTACATCGCGGGCATCGTCTTCTTCCTGCTGCTCAACGCCTTCTTCGTCGCCTCCGAGTTTGCCATCGTCAAGGTCCGGCCCAGCCAGATCGACACCGAGGCCAAGGAAAGCGGCTCCGATCACAAGGTCGCCCTCCACATCGTCAGCCACCTCGACGGCTACCTCTCCGCCAACCAACTCGGCATCACCATCGCCTCGCTGGCACTCGGGTTCCTTGGCGAGCCCTTCGTTTACGCCGTCGTCGCTCCGTTTCTCTGGATGACCGGCCTCTCCGTCTGGTGGATCAAGGCGATCTCATTCACCCTCGCCATCCTCTCCTTCACCTTCCTGCACGTGGTCATCGGCGAGCTGGTCCCCAAATCCGTAGCCATCCGCCGCCCGCTCCAGACCACCCTCGCCCTGGCCGGCCCCCTGCACCTCTTCTACCGCGCCGCGCACTGGGCCATCCTGTTCCTCCAAGGCACCGCAAACTGGGTGCTGCGCCGCCTTTTCAAAATCGAACCGGTCAGCGAAGGCGAACACAGCCACTCCGCCGAAGAACTCGCCCTGCTCGTCACCCAAAGCGGAAAATCCCAGGAAGTCACCGAAACCGAACGCGAGATCCTCATCAACGCCCTTTCCCTCAACGAACTCTGGGTGCGCGATGTGATGACTCCGCGCAACAAGGTCATCGCGCTCGATGCGGACGAACCCTTTGCCAAGACCCTCGATATCGCCGTGCGCTCGAAACACACCCGTTTCCCCCTGGTAAAGGGCCACCTCGACCACTCCATCGGCCTCATCCACATCAAGGACCTCTTCAAACTCATCAACGATCCGGATCCCGATCTCATGCGCATCAAGCGCGAGCTGAAAGTCGTGCCGGACACCATGCCGCTCGATACCCTGCTCAAGTTCTTTCTCCGCGAGCACGCCCACCTCGCCATGGCCGTCGATGAGTTCGGCACTCCCGTCGGCATCGTGTTCCTTGACAACATCATGGAAGAACTCGTCGGAGACATTCAGGACGAGTTCGACAACGAACGCTCGCCCTTCACCCGCATCAACGATGACGAATTCGTGGTCGAGGGCGCGATGACCCTCAACGACCTCGGCGGCCACGTGCCCGAACTCGAACTCGAAAGCGGCGAGGTCACCACCGTCGGCGGCTACATCACCCAGCAACTCGGACGTTTCCCCGAGGCCGGCGAATCGCTCGAAATCCTGGGTTACGAAGCCCGCGTCACCAGCACCGACGGCCGGCGCGTCGGCCAGGTGCAGTTCCGCAAACTTGTTCCGGCGGATACCGAAACGGCGGCGGACGTGCGGGACTGAACAGCCCTCCGGGACATCCGGGACTACAAACCTGCCGAATCCTCCGAATCAGCCCGTAGATCCCGCGCGCTCCAAAGCACGCCAGCCGCCGCCGCACCGCTCCCGCGCATCTTCCGCGCGCCGTCCTTGCGCCTCGCGCTGAACCGTTCCCGCGC
>CAZKQK010000036.1:0-43521 GCA_964554865.1 uncultured Luteolibacter sp.
ATCCCTCCCGGTAAACTCCAACCTCCTCGAACGCGGCCTGCTCAACAACCCGGACGCCCAGTTCCTCTTCTCCGGGCTCAAGGTTTCCGGAGGCTCGGACGGCACGCCGGATTTCAACCCCGAAGCGCCGCCCGGGGATGGAAAGTTCGGAGATATCATTGTCCAAAAGGGCGCCATTCTAAAAAGTCCGTCGGACGGCGCGGGCAACGGCGGCCGCATCATGCTGGCGGCTCCGAATGTCATCAACCATGGCTCCATTTCCACCGAAGCCGGCCAGACGGTGCTCGCCGCCGGCTTACAAGTGGGCGTGGCCGCACATGATGCCAACGATCCCAGCCTGCGCGGTCTCGATGTTTGGGTCGGCGATGTCGGAGACTACGGCGGCACCATCGAGAACCGTGGCATCATCGAATCGCCCGAAGGCAGCATTTCGCTCACCGGCAAAACCATCCGCCAGGCCGGCGTGCTGGAAAGCAGCACCTCGGTTTCGCTCAACGGCCGCATCGACATCCGCGCCAGCCATGGTGCGGTGTCCAATCCGAACTTCGACAGCATCTCGGCCCAGGGCGCGGGCGGACCGATGTTTCTCAACCAGCACACCGGAACGGTGGAGTTCGGTGAAAACAGCGTGACTCGCATCCTGCCGGATTACCTCTCGAAGAAAAAGGTCCCCGGCTCGGAGCTTCCCGAACGCTCGCGGATCAACGCCGAGGGACTTTCCGTTCGTTTCGGCAAGGGATCGACGCTTCTGGCCCCAAATGCCGAAGTCAATGTCCGGGCGGGCACGTGGACCTATAAGGATATCAATGGCGACCGCACGATTTTTGATAACAACGGAAACCCGGAGTCCTTCCTCGCCACCAACTACAGCGGCCGCAACCAGCGCTTCCTTTTCGACGCGGGACAGATTCACATCGACACCGGCGCGACACTCAGCGTGGCCGGCAGCGTCGATGTGTTCGTGCCGATCAGCCACACGCTGCTGACGATCCGCCTGTTGGGAGCCGAACTCGCCGACTCTCCGCTCCAGCGCGATACCGGCCTGCGCGGCAGGGAACTCGTTGTCGATCTGTCCGACAGCGGATACTACAACGGCAAGTTCTGGACAGGCACGCCGCTGGGCGACGCCACCGGCCTCGCCAACCTCATCGGGCGCAATGCCGCCCAACTCACCGCCAAGGGCGGAGATGTCAGCCTGGGCGCGGGCCAGTCGCTCGTCGTCCGCCAGGGAGCGACGGTGGATGTTTCCGGCGGTTACTTCAATCACGAGGGGGGGCGCGCGGAAACCACCTATCTGGTCAAGGACGGCCGACTGGTGCCGATGAGGAATGCCACGCCCGATCAGTTGTATGACGGCGTGTTCAACGGCCAAACCGTCTTCAACTCCGCGAAATGGGGCGTATCCCAAACCTTCGGCACGCCCTTGTTCACCGGCAAGGTCAGGCAGGCCCACGTCGAGGGCGCGGCGGGTGGCAACCTCACGCTTGCCGCGCCTTCGATGGCGCTCGACGGCAGTTTTCTCGGCAGGACCATCGACGGCCCCCGCCAGCGGGAGAACCCGGCAACCGGTTCTTCGATCAAGATCAACTTCGAGGCGCAGAAGACCTTCACCGCCGGAGGATCACCGCTCTCCATCAGCCATTCCCCCACTCCGCCGACCATCCGTTTCACCACCGGAAAGTCCTCGCTCGACGGCCCGGAGTTCACCTTTGTGAACGGCGCGCCGCAGGCGCTGCCAACGGAACGCGTCGAGTCGGTGGCGCTCTCCGCCACGCTGCTGGAGGAAGACGGCTTTGTCTCGCTTGAAGTCAGCAATCCCGACGGGAACATCCTCCTGCCCGAAGGTGTGATGCTGAAATCGAAACCCGGCGGCAGCATCACCCTGACCGCCGCCAACGCAACCATTGACGGCGGCATCGTCTCACCCGGCGGAACGATCAAACTGACCGCGCTCAACCTGTCTCCCTCGTTCATCGCCGAGTCAGCCGTCACCGCGCCCTCTCCCGCGTTTCCGTTCCCGCAGCCGGTCGAGGGCCGCGGCATGGTCCGCCTCGGCGCATCGGCCGTTCTTTCCACCGCCGGGCTGTTCACCGATGATCGCCTTGGCGCCGCTTCGCGAAAGGGCGGCGCAATCCGCACCACCGGGGGTTCGATTTCCCTGCGCTCCTTCTCCGCCGACCTCGCCGCCGGATCGAAAATCGATGTCTCGGGTTCGGCCCGCGTTTCGGATCGGGGAGTCGTCGGTTATGGCAATGCGGGCGGCATCAGCATCGCCACCGGCAATGATCCCGGACTTTCCGGTGTGACCGGCGGCGAATTGAAGCTTGGTTCACGTCTGTTAGGCTTCTCCGGATCGGCCGCCGGCTCGCTGGCCGTCCAGGCCGGACGGATCGAAATCGGCCCCACTCCGGTCAAGGGCGCATTGAATCTCGACGCCGGATTTTTCAGCCGGGGCGGTTTCGGCCGTTTCGATCTCACAGGCATCGGCGCGCGCTCCGACGCGCCGCCACCGACGGGACTCAGCGAGAGTTACGACCCGGCGGTGCGGATCGCGCCGGGCGCCGTCATCACGCCGCTCGTCAAAAGCCTGTTCGCCCGCCGCGAAAACGACGGACGCATCGTGTTGGAGCGGGTGACCGCCGAACAAGGCCTTCGCTCTCCGGTCAAAATCTCATTCACCGCGCTCGGCAACGACGATCCCTTCACCCTCGACAAGCTGGAAATCCGCGGCGACATCCGCATGGAGGCGGGTTCATTCATCACCACCGATCCGGGTGGCTCGGTTTCCTTCAGGGGCAACACGGTGACACTGCTCGGCGCGGTGACCACCCCGGGCGGAAACATCTCCATCTCCGGAGCGGGCGGCTTCCCGCTCGCGCCGGAACAACGGCAAAACATCCGCCAGGCGCTGGCCACCGTCCACATCGGCTCGAAGGCCCGTCTCGATGCCAGCGGCGCGACAGTCCTTCTGCCGGACGTTTACGGTCGCAACACCGGCAGGGTTCTGGGCGGAGGAACCGTCTCCATTTCCGGAAACATCATCGCGGAAAAGGGCGCGCTGCTCGATGTGAGCGGCACTTCGGCCACGCTCGACCTCGCTCCCTCGCAGCTCGCATCGGACGCCTCGCCGGGCGGATACCGGTTCAGCGGGCTGTTCCGGAAACCGCTGGCAACCGAAGGCATCGCCACCGCCATCGACTCCAACGGCGGCCGGATCGACCTGACAGGTTCGCAGATGCTGCTTTCCGACGCCACGCTGCGCGGCAAGGCGGGTGGCGCGAACGCCGTGGCGGGCACCCTATCCATATCTTCCGGAAAATATTACAACACCGGAGACACCGCCACGGGTGCTGATATCAATCTGGTGATCCGCCAGAGCGGTGACGCGATTCTCGATCCGGCCGCCGGCATCGGGATCGGCCGCATGCCGCTCGATGGCAACGGCCGGCCCTATGCCAATCTGGGCCACTTCTCGCTCTCCCGCTTCGAGAAAGGCCGCTTCCACTCGCTGGAACTCGGCGGCAAGTATGTGACGGCCGGCGCGATCGTGCCTTATGGCGGCAATATCCTCTTCGATGGACCGATCGACTTGCACGTCGCCGGCAATCTCCGACTCGCCTCCGGCGGCGTGATCAGCACCACCGGCAGTGTCAACATTTCAGCCACCTATCTCGCGGTGGGTCAGGATTTCCGTCCGCCCGCCAATCCCGGCGACAACATCCAGCCGTTCCTCATCTCGCCCGCCCTCGGCAACAATCCGCTTCACCAGTTCACACCCACCGCCGGAACCGGTTCGCTGTCCCTGAGCGCCGGCCTGATCGACGTCGGAACGCTCGCCACACTCGACATCGGCAGCACTTCGCTCACCGCCCGCGAGGGCGACATCCGTGGCAACGGCATCCTCAGCGTCGCCGGCGATCTCACGCTCACCGCCGCGCGCGTCTACCCCACCACGCTCTCCGGCTTCTCGATCTTCGCCTATGATTCGTCAGGCGGTCCCGGCAAGGTCACCATTCGCAGCTCCGGCAAACCCACCGATGTTCCGCTCTCGGTCGGCGGACGGCTCGAGGTTTATGCCTCGAGTATCAAGCACGGCGGCTTCCTGCACGCGCCGATGGGAACCATCACCCTCGGCTGGGACGGCACCGATCTGAATCCCGACGACGCGGACCTCGACACACCGTTCAACCTCGTCGTCGGAAACAAGGCTTCCGCGCCCGTGACCGAATCACTGGTCGTCGGCAACGGAGCGGTGACTTCCGTTTCCGCCGCCTTCGGCAAGGACAAACGCGACTGGCTCGCGCCCTTCGGCATCAGTCCGGACGGACAAGGCTGGGTGGATCCGCGCGGCGTCAACATCACCCTCGCCGGCATGCCCGGCAAATATGTCAATCTAACAGCCAAGGGCGTGACCCTCAAATCCGGGGCCAGGGTCGATCTGCGCGGCGGCGGTGATCTTCTCGCCTCGCGCTGGATTCCCGGCGGCGGAGGCAGCGTCGATCTGTTAGGCAGTCCGTCGTCCGCGTGGGATGGCGGCAGCTACAGCGCGGGCGATCTGGTGACATTCGGCGGCAAGACCTGGTCGGCGCGGGTCGCCCACAGCGGCCGACAACCCACCATCGGCCGTTACTGGACCCAGATCGCGGACTCGTTCGCCGTCATGCCCGTCGGCGGTCCGGCCTACATTCCGGAGAATTCTTTCAACACCGGCACCCGCGCGGGCGGGCTCGGCGGCGATCCCGGGTTTTCCACCGCCGGTCTCTCGATTGGCGACACGATCACCGTGGAGGGCAGCAAGGCACTCGCCGCCGGCACCTATGTCCTGTTGCCGAAACGCTACGCCCTGCTGCCTGGAGCCCTGCTGGTCACACCGAAGTCCGGCGGCTCCGCCAACGGATCGACCAAGACCTCCGAGGGCGCCTTCATGGTCAAGGGGCGCATCGGCTCCAATCTCGCCCCGGACGCACGGGCACCGCAGTGGTCGATGTTTGAAATCGCACCGGCCAAGGTGCTGTCGAAGCGGGTGGAGTATCAACTCTTCACCGCCAACAAGTTCATCACGGATCTCACCGCCAGCGGCGGCAAGCCGCAAGTCCTCCCGAATGACGGTGGAAAGGCGGTTTTCCACGGCAACGAATCCCTGCGCCTCGCCGGCCAACTGCTCTCGGATTCGCCGGGGCTCCCCACCACGGTGGACATCAGCAGTTTCTCGGACATCCGCCTTGCCAACGGCGCCGCAAGGGCGTCCACGGGCGGCGTCACCTTGTCCACCAGGATTCTCAACTCGTGGAAAGTCGGCTCGCTGGCGGTCGGTGGCATCCGCCGCACCACCGATACCGGTGCCACCGTGCTGGACGTGCGCACCAACTCGCTCGCGGTCTCTAACAGAGGCAGCGCGCTCAAGGCGTCCGACATCGTGCTCGCATCCCGCCAATCGCTCGACCTCGCCGCCGGAAGCGCCGTGCGCGCCGCGACGGGCGGGAGTTTCACCTCCACCGCGCTGAGCGTCCCCGGTGACGGGGCCCTGCTCCGCGCCAGCGCCGATCCCGCCGCCACCGCCACACGCGGCACCACCACGAACACCGCTGTCGCCAGCTTCGGCAATGGAGTCGTGATCCAAGGCGCCTCGGTCCTTAGCGACTCCGCAGGCTCCACGCGCCTCGCTTCCGGTGTCGAGTTCAAGGCGAACCACCTGACTCTGAGCAGCGGCCTCATCCGGGTGGCCTTCGATGGCGCGGCCGCTCCCATCGTCACGGACGGACTCACCCTGCGGGGTGAGTCCCTCGCGAGCGCCCTGCGGGCGGAGAACCTCACACTCAGGAGTTATCAAACCATCGACTTCTTCGGTGCGGGAGCCTTCGGCTCATCCAAGCTCGAATCCCTCAACCTCTTCGCCAGCGGCATCCGGGGATACGACACCGGCGGCGCGGTCCGGATCAACGCGGGACAAGTCCGTTTTGAAAACAATCTGAACGTCGCGCAGTCCTCCGCGAGCGACCAGTTCGACTCCACTCTCGCGGTCAACTCCAGAACCATCAGCTTCGGCCCGAACGCGTTCCGTCTCTCCGGATTCGGCGACCTGCGTCTGAATGCCAGTGAGCGGATCGTGACCGGTGGAGCGGGCTCTTTCGCCACTCCCGGATCGATCTCCGCCACCGCGCCACTGGTCACCGGAGCATCCGGTTCCGCCTTCGCCATCACCGCCGGTGAAGCGATGCGTTTCTCCGCACCCACCGGTGCCGCCCCGGCCGCTGCCGGGCAGCTCGGCGCACGCCTCACCCTCACCGCCCCGTCCATTCAGGCGGACACCTCGATCCTGCTGCCCTCCGGAAACCTGACACTCGTGGCCACCAGCGGCGACATCCGCATCGGCGGCACCCTTTCCACCGGCGGTTCCGCCAAGGTGTTCAACGATCTGATCCGTTATGCGGACGGCGGTATCATCCGCCTTGAGGCCCATGCGGGCGATGTGTTCATCGGCTCCGAAGCCAGCGTTTCCGTCGCCGCCGCGGCCGGAGGAGGAAACGCGGGAGCCTTCGAGGCCATCACGCCGCAAGGTCTCTTTGAAAGCCTCGGCACGCTGAGCGGCTCGGCCACGGAAGGTTACTCATCGGGACGTTTCCGCCTCGATGTTTCACGCTTCGATGACACCGGAGTCGCTTCGTTTGGTGGAATCGAAAAGGTGCTCGGCCAGGGTGGCTTCCGCGAGTCGCTCGACTTCCGCGTCCGCAATGGCGATGTCACCATCGGCGGTCTTGTCACCGCCGGCGACTTCTCGCTTGCCGCGGACCGTGGCTCGATCCTCGTCACCGGAACCATCAACAGCTCCGGTGTCACCGGCGGCTCGATCGCTCTGGCCGCACGCGGCAATCTCACCATCGCCAATGGCGCCCTCCTCACCGTGGCGGCGGATTCGTTCAACAGTGCCGGCAAGGGCGGCTCGATCCGCCTTGAGGCCGGAACCTCCTCGGGAGGCATTGCCAACGCCGACGCCATGCTCGCCATCCAATCCGGATCGCTGATTCATCTCGGCGTCCGCGATTTCGCCGCCGGTTCCTATCTCGACAATGGCTCGAGCGCCTCCCTCGGCCGTTTCACCGGCACCCTGCACCTGCGCGCGCCGCGCACGGCCGATGATCTTGGCATCGCGGCCATCAATGGCTCCATCGTTGGAGCCTCATCCATTCTCGCCGAAGGCTATCAAGTCTATCAGCCCGCCAACGGCACGCTCAACATCGCCCTGCGCAACGGGATCGACGCCGACTCACGCGCCTGGCTCGGCGCCCCCGGGGCGGTCGGCGTGAACGAAGCGGCGATGACCAACCGCCTGCTTTCCGGAAATCCGTCCGCCGCCGCCCTCGGCCGGGTTCTGGTGCTCGCGCCGGGCGTCGAAATCGTCAACCCCACCGGCGATTTGACACTCGGCCTTGCCAACAACGCCCAGAGTGGCAGCGCCAGCGCCGAGGCTCACCACACGGCGGACTGGGATCTTTCCGGCTTCCGCTACGGCTCGCGTTCCGCTCCGGGAGTGCTCACCTTGCGCGCGGCGGGAGACCTTGTCTTCAACAACACGCTCAGCGACGGATTCACCCCCATCGCCCAGGGATCGACGCAGGTGTTTACTGACAGCGGCCACTCGCTGATGTGGCTGGCTCCGCTTTCCTCCATCCGGGATTCGCTGCCGGTAAACACCCAGTCATGGTCCTACCGCCTCACCGCGGGCGCGGACTTCACCTCCGGCGATTTCCGCGGTGTGATGTCTGGGAACGCTCTCGCCGCAAACAAGGGATCGGTGCTTGTCGGCGAATTCCACCCCGCCGTTCCCAACACGCTGAGCAGCGGAAACGCCGCGGGCGTCGGTACCAACGGGCAGACCGCGGACAGCATCCGCATGTCCGCCAACAACACCAACCGCGGCAACCGCTTCGAGGTCATCCGCACCGGCACCGGCGACATCACCGTGAGTGCCGGCCGCGATGTCCGGTTGCGCAACACCTTCTCGTCCATCTACACGGCCGGCGCGGCCCTGCCGCATCCCGCCAGGGTTTTCTCCGACGACGACTTCGTCCTGCCGGTCATTCCCGACGACATCGGCAACCACCCGAGCCAGACCGTCAGCGGCACCCTTGGCATCATCCAGCAGCTGTACTCCCCCGCATGGTCCATGGCCGGGGGCGACATCTCGCTCCACGCGGGCCGAAACATCGGGCGTTACACCCTCATCAACGGCGTGCTCACCGAACACGCCAGCAGGCAGATGCCAACCAACTGGCTGTTCCGCCGCGGCTACGTCGATCCCGCCACCGGTCTCTTCGCCGCCAACGGCGGCTTCGGCTCCAATCCGGACACCAACAACGCCACCAACGTCAACGACCGCGCGACATCGACCACCTGGTGGATTGATTTCAGCAACTTCTTCCAAAGCGTCGGCACCCTCGGCGGCGGCAACATCAGCATGAACGCCGGCAACGACGTGGTGAACATGGACGCCGTGGCACCGACCAACGCGCGCATGGCCGGACGCCGCAAAAACCCGGACTTCGGCGGCGTGGCCGGAGCGCTCGAGTTCATCAACCTCGCGCCTGACGAAAACCGCATGATCGAGTTCGGCGGCGGAGATATCCAAATCCGCAGCGGCCGCAACATCGATGGCGGCATTTATTATGTCGAGCGCGGCCGCGGCGCTCTCACCGCCGGTGGAGCCATCACCACCAACGCCGCCCGTTCGCCATCACTCGACATCCTCAACAACACCGCGCCTTACGATCCGCTCACCTGGATGCCGACCACGCTCTTCCTCGGCAAATCCTCGTTCGAGGTCACCGCCGCGGGAGACATCCTGCTCGGGCCTCTAGCCAATCCCTTCCTGCTGCCGCAGGGACTCAACAACAAGTATTGGTACAAGACCTGGTTCAACACCTTCTCCGCGGACGCCCGCGTGGATGTGGTCTCCCTCGGCGGCGGCGTGACCCACCGCACCAAGGTCAACCTGCCCTTCGGAGCCTCTCCGAACAACCTGCTCAGGCTTTGGTACGAGAACCAGCTCGCCTACAACAGCGTGGGATCCGCGCTCAACGCATCCAACTTCCAACCCTGGCTCCGCCTCTCGGAACTCAGCCTGAACAACTTCGAGCGGCTCTTCGATCTCGCTGTGCCGGGCCTTTCCAGCACAGCCATGGGCGGCGACATCCGCCTCGCCGGCGACCTCACCCTCGCACCCTCGCCGCGCGGCACCCTTGAGCTCGCCGCCGCCGGCTCCGTCATCGGCCTGAACCCGGTGGGTCCCGGCCGCTTCAATGGAGCCAATGTCATGGTCTGGTCGTCCGCCTCGGTCAACGTCTCGGACGCCCCCGCCGCGGCCATCCCGTCCTATCTCAATCCGCTCGCCTACCAGACGCTCGCCGGACGCGAGCGGGCCGCCCATTTCCAGAGCGGCCTCGGGATTTTCCAGGAAGTGGACCGCTCGCTTCGCGAGTTCGGCTCATTTACCGGAGCCGCGGCCTCGGCCCGCACCCAGGCCGCCCTGCATGACAGCCGCCCGCTTCACCGCAATGATCGCAAACCGCTGCAAATTCATGCCGTCAGCGGCGATATCACCGGTTTCACGCTGTTCTCGCCGAAGTCATCACGCATCATCGCCGGAAATGACATCTCGGATGTCTCATTCTATCTTCAGAACCTGACGTCCGACGACTTCACCCTCGTCTCCGCCGGACGGGACATCATTCCCTTCGATGCGGCCTCCGCGATCCGTTCGGTGGCGGACAATCCGCTCGTCGGCAATTTCATCGGCAACCAGCCGCTCGATCTCACCGGCGGAAGCTCCACCAAGGCGATGGCCGGTGACATCCGGATCAGCGGACCCGGCGTGCTCGAGGTGCTGGCGGGCCGCAACATCGATCTCGGCCCCGTCGCCAACTTCACCGACGGCACCGGCACCGGCATCACCGCCATCGGCAACCTCCGCAACCCCTTCCTGCCCTTTGGCGGCGCCGATCTGGTGGTCATGGCCGGCATCGCTTCCCCCACGGGATCGGGTCCGGCCACCGGGCTCGCCACAAGCTCCCTCGACTTCGGCGCGTTCATCGACCGCCATCTGAAGAAGCCGGAGGGTTTCAACTCCGGGTATCGCTCGAAACTCGATGGCGATCCGGACTTCGACGAACTCACTGCCGAGCAGAAGGCCGTCGTGGCTCTGGAGCGCTTCTACCGCGTGCTGCGCAAGACCGGCCGGGACTTCGCCAAAGCCGGCGGCTACGAGGCCGGTTATGAGGCGATCAAGACCTTGTTCGGCACCAACGCCAGCGGCGGCGAGGTCTCCGTCGGATCCCGCGAAATCCGCACCATTACCGGAGGCACGATCTCGCTCGGAGTCCCGGATGGCGGCATCACCATGGCGTCCGAGATCTTCGGAAACCCGCTCACCCCGCCGGGCATCGTCACCGAGTTCGGCGGCGGCGTGAACACCTTCACCGGTCAAAGCGTGGATCTCGGCCAGGCCCGGGTCTTCACCCTGCGCGGAGGAGATATCATCATGTGGTCTTCGGAAGGCAACATCGCCGCTGGCACCTCTCCCCGCACGGTGATCACCGCGCCGCCCACCCGCGTGGTCATCGATGCCAACAGCGCCTCCGTCCAAACCGACCTCGGAGGTCTCGCCACCGGCGGCGGCATCGGCGTCTTGGCCGCTGTGGAAGGAGTCAGGCCCGGCAATGTCGATCTGATCGCGCCCAGGGGCTTCGTCGATGCCGGAGACGCCGGCATCCGTGTGACCGGAAACCTCAACATCGCGGCCAACACGGTGATCAACGCCGGCAACATCTCGGCCGGTGGCTCGACCACAGGGTCTGCGGTCACCGCGCCCGCCGCGCCAAGCGTCACCGCGATCACCACCGCCTCCAACTCCGCCGCAGCCACCACCGCCACCCCCCGGCCCGCGACCGGAAACAGGCAGCCTCCCGCCGTGACTTCCGAACCGGAGGATGCCTCGGTTTTCACGGTCCGGGTGATAGGCTATGGCGGAGGAGCGGCATCCGATGACGGGGATGGGGAGAATGAGGAATAAAACATGATGAAACCGATGTTTCCGCCAATCATCCTGTCCACACTGCTGGCCTTGCCGGCGGCGGGCGGAACCCTGGAATCCGACAACGCGTCCCGCTACGAAGAGGCCCGGGCCGCGCTCAAGCGGACAAACCCCGGTCCGGAGGAAGCCACGCGCGCCTTCGGACTGATGAAACAATCCGCCGAGGCCGGTCACGTTCCGGCCATGAAGGGACTCGCGTATCTTTATGAATCCGGCATCGGCACGAAACCAAGCCGCACCAAGGCCCTGGACTGGTATCGGCGTGCGGCGGAAAAGGACGATCCGGTTGCCCGGTTCAACCTCGCCCATCTGCTCGTCTCCCACCCGCAGCAACCCGGCGAAGAACCGGAGTCCGTTCTCGCGCGCCACGCCGAAGGAGTCGAGTGGTACCGCCGCGCGGCCGATCAGGGCCTCACCCGCGCCTGTTGCGCCTATGGCATCATCCTCATGCGCGGGGATTACCAGGTCGCAAGCGATCCGGCCAAGGCCGCTCCCTATCTGATCAGGGCCGCCGATGCCAACGACTTCGAAGCCGTGAACGCGCTCGGCCTGATGTACCAATCCGGCGCCGGCGTGCCATACGATCCCGGTGTGGCCGAGACCTGTTTCCGCAGGGCTGCCGAAGGCGGCCATGTGAAGGCGCGCGCCAATCTCGGCGAAATGCTCGATTCGAACTCGCGGGACCGCAAGCGCCGCATCGAGGCCATCGCCTGGCTCACCCTCGCCGAACAAGCGCAGGACCCCGTCGCCCGGCGCATCCTCTCGGTCAAGGGCCAGGCCATCCCTCCCGACGATATGGAAGCCGGCCGCGCCATGGCCGCCGAGCTGGAGCGGAAGATGCGAGGCAAAGGCAAGCCGTAACCGTCGATGCCGATGGAAGGGGTGGAACCTCCAGGACGCCACTGCCGTTTCACAGGAAGTGGTTGCGCTCCAAACCGCGAAGTGGAATGCGGGGGATGCCGACAGCTTCGACGAAGCGGAGCGCCTGAACGCCTTGGAAACCCTTCTATGGCCCGGATCAAGCTAGCCGCCGATTCTTGAGCCTGTGCCGTTCATTTCCCTGGATGACTTCAAGATAAACAAGAAAGCCTGCGGCCGCCCGAAAGACATGCGGGACTTGGAGGAGTTGCCCTGACATCTCCTCCGCTGGAAAAGCGGCATTTCCGGTCGCCTTGCCGCAATCCTGGACTCGATGACGTTGGGGGGCGTCTCGCGGAAAGACTCACTCGGAATCCGCCACCGGCAGACGCGCTTCGAGATTGCTTTGCATGGACATCCGGTTGAAGGCGTCCTTGCCGAAGATCGTCCGGAAGCGCCAATCGGCGCGTTGCCTCGCGGCCTCGGCCGCGGGGCCGTTTCTCACCACGACAGTCGTCCCGGCGTTGTCCTCGATCCGGGTGGTTCCGTGATCATTTCCCTCACCCGTCACTCCCGCCGCGAGGTCGCGATAATAGTCGGCAACGATGGTGTCGAGCATCCGCGCGGTGATCTCGTTGGTCCGGAAATCGACCGGAAGCGCCGCCAGCGGCAGCCGCACATCCGGAGCCAGCCGAATCCCCGGCGGCGGAGCGGCGGAGGTGTTTTCCGCCGCGGCATTGTTTTCATCGTCACGCGCCTCTTCGCGTGTCCGGAGCCGCGGTTTCTCCGGCGCATGCCGCAAACCGCCGTCAGGCGCCGCTGCCTCGGGTTGCCCGGACACGCTTCTTCCAACAGCTTGTTGACGGGCTCCTTCAACAGGCGGGCGATCATCCGGTTTCATCATTCGCCGGTCCGCGGCATGATGGTCCCCATGCGATCGATATTCATATAACTCGGCGGGCGGGCTCGGCCGGACCGCGCTTTCGACATCCTTTTCCCCGGGCCTCCCCGGGTCTCCCGGGACGGCTGATTGATTCAGTGCGAAAATCGCAGCGAAACCAAGAACCGGCAAAGCCACGAAACCGGGCCATGTCTTCACAACAGGTTTATCCTTCATTTGAGCTTGTGGTTTCAGTTGATCCGCAAATGGCCGGCACCACCGTGAGGCGATGCCGGCCTGCGATCATCGATCCCGGAACGGGACTCCCGTCAGGATCAGTCGTCCAGCGGGTTCATGGTGCCGCCGTCCTCGGCGCGGCCCACCTTGAAGTTCTGGACATTCAGGCCAGCTGTTCCCAGATTCTGGGGAATATTGCTTCTCAGGAGGATGAAGAGCTGGACAGTGTTGGAATCGGCACCGAAGCGGCGGTACATCTGCTGGAAGTTCCAGGCGGAGTATTGGCCGTTGTAGCACTTCTGCTTGTCGGCGTTGGACATGAAGATGCCGCCCGGAACGACATTTCCGTTGGCGTCGGCGTTCACGTCCAGCTTGTAGCCGTTGAAGGCGACGATCGAGGCGCCGCCATCGCGGGCGGTCACGGCGTCGTTCAAGGAAATCCAGGACACCAGCGAGATGTTGGACTGGGCGGTCGGGAAGAGGTTGCTGCCGTTGGCATCAAACACCCTCACCGAAGTGCCTTTGCGGGCGAGATCCCCGCGCAAAACCGAACCGGAGAATGCGCCACCATTGCCGGGAATGTCGTTGCCCCAGACAATCGAGCGGCTGGTGAATTCCTGCACGATGGGATTCACGGTGTCGTGGAAATTCCTGATGGCCGAACCCGGAGGAAGCTGCACGCCGGTGGTGTTGGGATCCACATCATTGGTACCGCCCGCGGGAACACGCTGGATCGCGCGAATCTCGTCGCCGTCACGGCTGACCACCAGGAACTGCTGGACCGGATTGGAAACCCCATATCCCATTTCCGCCAGATAGGAGGAACGGGTGCCGGAACCGTCGTTGCGGCCGGTGCAGAACACCCAGCTGGTGTCCGCCGGGTTGCCGGTGAAGAAACTCAGCGGCACCCTGCCGTTTTGCAGCAGCGAGTTGTAGTTCTGAACCGACACGTTGGTGATCGGCGATCCTTCGTTCACGACCAGTCCGAAGACGGCCACACCCACGGTGTCCCCATCCATCGGGAAGGGGGCATAGGGGCTGATCGCCTTGTCCGTGTCCGAGAACACGATTTCGGTTTCGGCAGGCTCTGTGTTGCCTCCCGTCGGGATGGCGCCGGCCTCCTGGGCGCCGCCAACCGCCGGGGCGACGGTCAGAACATTCGGCAGGAAATACGACGGGTTGGCGGCTGGCGATTCGGCGATCGCGCGCAGACCCTCGATGGAGCCGTTGAAGGAGCACCGGATGATTACCGTTTGGCTGTTGTTGAGGCCGGTGATTTTTCCCTCCCAGATCACCAGATCGGCGTTGACGTAATCGGTTCCGGCACGGTTGGAGCCAAAGCGGAACGGTTGGCCCGAGTTGACGAACAGCGAGGTGATCGACTCGATGGTGGCGCGGCGGAAGGCGGTCGCACCGCTGATTTCAAAGGTCGGGGTCTGAGCAAAAGCCGGTGACACCATCGCGGCGGCGAAGAGTCCGGTAACAAACTTGGTTGGTTTCATTTGATCTTGATGGTTGTGGTTTGGTTATTGTCGGTTTTGTCAGGGGAATCCTCGGAGCGAAGAAGGACTCGGGTGGCGATGCCGTTTGGTTCGGCGCGCCCGCAGTCAACGATCCGGACACGGCCGCCAGCCAATCGATTCAGGTGAAGAAACCGTCACATTCGGGCGGCGTCCGGCGCCCTGGCGGGCGTGACGGATTCGTAACCTCATCGCGGTTGCCGGATGCGGCCGTCCGGAGTTTTTCTCGCCACGTCAGTGCCCGGAGCGAACGGATCACGAGACGATGCCGGAGCGACCGGAACCCGGCCGTTCGGGGCGGTAAGACAACAGGGATCATCGATCCGAATTACCCACCAACCACATATGAAAACACACACGAATAAAGCGTTTCTCGCCGCCCTGCTGGGTGTGGGGATGTCCCATGGCATTCTCCAGGCGCAGAATCCGTTCCACGAGCCCGGCGATCTGATTCTGTTCTTCCAGAAACCGGGAAACACCAACTCCGTTATTGTCAGCCTTGGCGCCGCCGCCGACCTCTACCGCGGCTCCGCGGCGGGGCCCACGGCCGACCGCCAGGCGCTCAACATCATCAACATCAACTCCGAGCTCACCACCGCCTTCGGCGCGGACTGGGCCTCGGACCCGGACGTGTATGCCGGACTGATCGGCTGCCGGGATTCCAGCACCGGATTGGACGTGTTCGACGGCGACCAGACCCGCACGCTCTACGCCTCGCGGTCACGAACCGGTGTGGGCATGCCGGGCGCACCCGGTTCCTCAACCTGGGATTTCACCCTCAGCGGCGCTTCAACCGCCGGAGCCACCAATGCCGTCGCATTCGGCAACATCTTCGAAACCAACCACACTACCCGGGCAGCCGTGTCTCCGGTGGGTGTTTCGAAGGTAAACACCTACAATCCTTTTGTTGATGTGTCCCTCGGCATCCAAGGCACCGCTTTCAACGCCTTCCCGGGAGGTGTGCAACAACGCGGTTCGGCCACTGCCTTCGGAGCCTTCGGTCCTGTCAGCAGCCCGGAATTCCTTCTGGACCTCTACCGCATCGTCCCGCGCGCCGATGCGGATACCGAGGGTGAGGTTTCGGGCGAACGCCGGATCGGTTCCTACGAGGGAACCGTGGCCATCAGCTCGGCCGGCGGTGTTTCATTCATCTCGCGCCTCATCCCCGCATACGTGGATACGGACGGCGACGGACTGAGCGACTTCCTTGAGCAACTGCTCTCGGATCCGGAGCTTGGCTTCGATCCCAACGTGCCTCAGCCGGAGCGCGTGGCCGCATTCATGCAAAGCCAGGGATTTTATACCGAAAACTCGATCCAGGATCTTGTCACGGGCGGCCAGGTCATGATCCAGGCCACCGGCAACAACGTGAACCTCTCGCTTCCGGTGTTCAAATCCCGGAATCTGGACAACTTCGTGCCGGCGGGGAACATGACGTTGACCATTCCCAAGACCGAGGACAGGGAGTTCTACCGCATCCAGATCGGAGAGTGACCCCTCCCGGGCACACCCGGAATCCCCCGCGGGTTTCCACCTGTTTCCATGCAAGCCCTCTCCGCCAGAAACGGGGAGGGCGTTCTTTTTGTGACGGATTCGTTACATGTTCCCGTTTGCCGGCGGGGCCGCCCTGCCGTCTCACTCCCCGTGCCAGACCCGGAGCGAACGGATCCCCATGCGATGTCAAACGGACCATCCAGTGGCCCTTTGGTGCGGATGAATCAACCGGATCATTGATCCCAACCACCGACAACCACCCATGAAAAAACAAACAGTCAAAACCTTGCTCACCGCTCTTCTCGGTGCGGGAATGTCCCAGGGCATGCTGCGGGCGCAGAACAATCCCTTTTACGAACCGGGAGATCTCATCCTGTTTTTCCAAAAGCCCGGAAACACCGGTTCGGTTTTCGTCAGCCTTGGCAGCGCCGCCAATCTTTACCGGGGAGCCGAAGCGGGGCCGACGGCAGACCGCCAGGCGCTCAACATCGTCAATATCAACTCCCAGCTCGCCACCGCCTTCGGCGCGGGCTGGGCTTCGGATCCCGATGTGTATGCCGGACTGATCGGCTGCCGCGATTCCAGCACCGGCTTCGAGGTGTTCGATGGGGACCAGACCCGCACGCTCTATGCCTCGCGCTCCCGCGAGGCCGCCGGTATCGCCGGATCCGCCAACTCCACCGCCTGGGACTTCACTCTCAGCGCCGCATCCACCGCCGGAGCCACCAACGCCGTGGCGTTCGGAAACATCTTTGAAACCAATCACAACACCAAGGCGGCGGTTTCTCCGGTGAGCGTCTCCAAGATGGATATCTACAATCCGTTCCTTGACGTGACGCTCGGCATCCAGTCCACCGCCTTCGGCGCTTTCCCGGGAGGCGTCCAGCAGCGTGGCTCCGAAACGGCGTTCACCGCCTTCGGCCCGGTCAACAATCCCGAGTTTCTCCTCGATCTCTATCGCATCGTCCCCCGTCTCGACGCGGATACGGAAGGCGAGGTTTCCGGAGTCCGGCGGATCGGCTCCTACGAGGGAACCATCGCCATCGGCACCACGGGAAACGTTTCGTTCATCACCCAACCGTTCGCCGGAGCGCCGGAGATCGTCGTCGAGAACACCGGCACCACCCCCGCGACCGAGCTCGCCGACGGGCAGACGCTGGACTTCGGAAGCGTGGTCATCAACACCCAAAGCCCCACCGCGAACTATCGGATCCGCAACGGCGGAAGTCTCGACCTCACCGGCATCAGCCTCTCGCTCACCGGAACAAACGCGTCCGAGTTCGAAGTGACACCGCCCGCCGAAACCACCCTGTCGCCGGGAGGCGCCACCTCCTTCACCATCACCTTCAAGCCGACATCCAGCGGCCCGAAGACCGCCACCATCCGGATCGCCAGCAATGACGCGGATGAAAACCCGTTCGATCTCACGCTGACAGGGCTATGCCCGTCACCGCAACCGGAGATCGCCGTCACCAATGCCCAGGGCGCGAATCTGAACGATGGCTCGGCCGCCTCCGCGCAGAACTTCGGCGGCGGAAACGTCGGACTGAGGGGCGCTCCCCGGACCTTCACCATCCGCAACACCGGCACCGCGAATCTCACCGGACTCGCCGTCACCGTCGCCGGCGCCCACCCGGCGAATTTCCAGGTCACCCAACCCGCTTCCACCAGCCTCGTCCCGAACACATCGGCCACCTTTACCGTGGCGTTCAGGCCCGGCGCGGCCGGCGCCAGATCCGCCGTGGTGCGCATCGCGAGCAATGACGCGGACGAAAACCCCTTCCGAATCACCGTGAGGGGCACGGGCATCCGGCCCGCGCCGGAAATCGACATCCAACAAAAGGCCGGCTCCAGCCTCGTGGACAATGTTTCCAAGGTGAGCTTCGGCACCGTAAAGGCCGCGAAAAAAGCCAAAGGCAAAACCCTGGCTTTCACCATCCGCAACCTCGGGGGCGCGAAGCTGACCAACCTCGCGGTATCCGTCACCGGCAAACACAAGGCCGACTTCAAGGCAACGGCCATTACCCGGAAGGTTCTTACTCCCGCGGGAACAAAAACCTCGACCACCACCTTCAGGGTCACATTCAAACCTTCCGCCAAAGGAACCCGCAACGCGGTCGTGAAGGTCCGCTCCAATGATGCCAATGAGAATCCGTTCGACATCAAGGTCGCCGGTCTCGGCAACTGAGCGGCGTCCGGGCAATCCGGAAACCAACCGAACGCGCGGGGGATATCCCCGCGCGTTTTTTGTCCCGCGAGCCGGAGGACATGAGTCGCTGGGAATCGGTTGCGAGCCTTGATTCGCCTGCGGCCGGCGCCGCTCCGGCCGCTTCTCCGGGATCTGGCGCCCATGCGAACGGAACGGGGTGCCAGTGGGGAGGCGGTTCATGGTTTCGCCGCGAGGATTTCCGCGGCGCGCTCCAGGGCCTCGTCAAAGGTGGCGCGGAAGTTGGCGCGGCCGATCACGTCGATGAATCCCGCGCGCCCCAGCATCTGGAGCGGCTGCTGGTGGATGCCGCTGAGGATGACCGTTCCGCGGTGCCGTTTCATGCGCTCGACGATGCTTTCCAGCGCGTTCATGCCGGTGACGTCCATGGCGGTGACGAGGTGGAGGCGCAGGATGAGGACGCGCGGCCAGTCGTCGATGGAGGCGATGGCATCCTCCATTTTCTCGGCCGCTCCGAAGAGGAAGGGACCGAAGATCCGGTAAACCAGCACGCCCTCGGGGATCGGCTTGCCCTGGGCGATGTGCTCGGGGCGCTCCAGCATGTCGGCATCGGTCACCCGGCTCACCTCGGTGGTCTCGGAGACCCGCTTGATGAAGAGCACGGCGGCCAGCACCATACCCACCTCCACGGCGATCACCAGATCGAAGACCACGGTGAGCGCGAAGGTGGTGAGCATGACCAGCGCGTCGCTGCGCGGCATGCGCGGAAGCCTCGCGAGTTCGTGCCACTCGCCCATGCGCAGGGCCACCACCACCAGCACGGCGGACATCGCCGCCATCGGGATGTGGCCGGCGAAACGCGCGCCTAACAGAACCACGGCCAGCAGGGTGATTGAGTGAACCATGCCCGCCAGCGGTGTTTTGGCGCCATTGCTGACATTCGCGGAGGTTCTGGCGATTGCTCCGGTGGCGGGAAGTCCGCCGAAAAACGGGCAAACGAGATTGGCGATGCCTTGGGCGACGAGTTCGGTATTGCTGTCGTGCCGGTCGCCGGAAAGCCCGTCCGCCACCACTGCGGAGAGAAGCGACTCGATCGCGCCTAACAAGGCGATCGCCGTGGCGGGACCGATCAGCTCGCGCAGCGTTTTCCAATCGAAGTCCGGAAACGCCGGCACCGGCAGGCGCGAGGGAATCGCCTCCGGGCCGAACTTGCCACCGATGGTCGCCACGCCGTGGGAAGCGCTCCAACCCGCCAGCGCGACAAGCGCGGTCGCGATCACCATCGCCACGATCGGTCCGGGAAGAAACCTGAGCCCGAGCCTCGGCCACAGCCGGATCAGCGCCACACAGCCGATGGCCAGTCCGAGCGAGATCCAATTGACCGCGTGAAGCTGCCCGATCAGCCACGGCCATTTTTCCGAAAACCCGCGGGGCATCGGCGTTTCCGGGGCCAGTCCGAGGAAATCCGGCACCTGGGTGATCATGATCGCCACCGCGATGCCGGTGGTGAATCCGCTGGTAACCGGCCATGGAATGAACTTGATGAGCGCCCCCATGCGCGCCGCACCCATCAGGATGAGAATCACGCCCGCCATCATCGTCGCCACCATCAGGCCGCCGTAACCGTGCTCGCTCACGATGAGCAGGATGATCGGAATGAAGGCTGCGGTCGGTCCGCCAATCTGCACCCGGCTGCCGCCTAACAGGGAGATGGCAAAACCCGCGATGATCGCGGTGAAGATGCCGAGTGCCGGCGCGGGCAACGGGGTTGCGCTGCCCGCCGGCACGCTGGCGATCCCGAGCGCGAGCGCGAGCGGCAGGGCGATGAGGCCCACGGTGATGCCCGCAAGCACTTCGCCCGACAGCGAAAACCCCGGCATCCTCCGCCCTAACAGCTCAAGCGACTTCGGGCGGAAAGGAAACGGGGCGCGGATCAGCCGTTTCATTTCCGCGCCCTCCGTTCCGGCGCGGTTGTCGTTTCGTTTTCCGGCCACACCAGGAAAACCCCGCAGCGCTCGCAGACATGGAGGCCGCCGCGGGGATCCGGTCGCGCACGATGATCCGCACGCAGCTTCATCCCGCATGATCCGCAACCGCCGCGCCGCACCTCCGACAGACTCCGCCTGCCATGCGAAACGTGATCGTCGTGATGCACCAGTATCGAATGGGGAATCCCGGTGCGTGCGTGCTCGACGGCCATTTCGAGTTCGCTGCCGGTGAGGCCGTCCACCCACGGCGGCGGCGGCTTGGCCTGCAAGTCGTTGAGACGTTTGAGCGCGCGCACGATCCGAATCATTTCCATGGGCATGGAACCTCCCATCGCATGCCGGATGCCAGGCCGTGAATGACACTCGCAAACGACTGGTCATCAGATGATTGTCCGATCGGCCAACCGGCGCCCGTCCAATCCGATGCCGGACAACCGCGCGGATTTCGCTCGTTTTTCACCCGCGACTGTGCAGAATCCGCCCATCGATACCACCCACATCCACATCCTGATCCTGGATCCCGCGCGGGCCTTTGCCGAAGCCCTGCGGCGGGAACTCGAGGCCGGTGCTTTCCGCGTCAGCGTCACCCGCGGCGAATCCGCCGCCATCGCCACCGCGCGGAATGATCCGCCGAATCTTGTCATCAAGCCCGCGATGGAGGAGCCGGCCAAGACCAGCTCCGGCGTGATGGAAAAACTTCGCTCCGTTTGTCCGGACACGCTGTTCCTGTTCGTCAGCAGCCATGCGGACGTGCGGATGGCCATGCGCTCGATGCGCCGCGGCGCCTTCGACTGCATTCCCCTGCCCTGCGAAAACGGGCATTTGTTGGAAACGGTCCACCGCGCCCTCGAGCACCAGCGCGTCACCGCCGGGCAACCGGAGATCATCGCCCGGCTCAAACCCCGGCGCGATCCCGATGTTCTAACAGGTGACAGCCCGGCGATGAGGGAGATTCAGGAAATCGTGGACCGCGTGGCGGACACCGATGTGACCATCCTGATTGAGGGCGAGAGCGGCACCGGCAAGGAACTCGCTGCCAGACTGCTGCACGAGCGCGGCCGCCGCCGGCAGGGGCCGTTCGTCGCGGTGAATTGCGCCGCGCTCACGGACAGCATCATCGAGTCCGAACTCTTCGGCCACGTGAAGGGAGCCTTCACCGGCGCCATCGCGGACAAGCCCGGGCGTTTCGCGCTCGCCACTGGCGGCACCCTGTTTCTCGACGAGATCGGCGACCTTTCGCCCAAGGGCCAGGCCGATCTCCTGCGCGTGCTTGAGGACGGCATTTACCGGCCGATCGGCAGCCGCCACACGGTGCGTGCGGACGCGAGGATCATCGCCGCCACCAACCGCAGGCTGGTGGACGCCTGCCGCGACGGAACCTTCCGGGAGGATCTGCTCTACCGCCTGAACGTGGTGGCCTTCACGCTGCCGCCGCTGCGCGAACGCCCGGGCGACATCGCGCGGCTGTCCGCGGTTTTCCTCCGCCATTTCTGCGCGCGCCACAAGCGTCCGATCAAACGGCTGTCCGCCGAAACGCTTGATCTGTTAGAAGTCCTTGCCTGGCCGGGAAACGTCCGCCAGCTCCGCAACGCCATCGAACGCATGGTCCTGCTCGCACCCGAACGCGTGCTCGAGCCGCGCCGCCTGCCGCCGCATCTGATCCCGGATCGGCCTGCCGCCGCAAGCGCGCCGCGTTTCGAGGACATGACCCTCGCCGAGGCTCGCGACGCGCTGATCCGGCTCGCCATCGAACGCTGCAAGGGCAACAAGTCCGAAGCCGCCCGCAAGCTCGGCATCAGCCGCAGGACGATGCACGAACATCTCGCGAGGATGGCGTGCGAGGGGAAACGGCAATGAATTTTTCCCGGGGGACGTTTCCAGACCGGGACAACCGCCGCCATGCGGACCTGACCGGTTTTGTGGATTGGCTGCCCGCCTCCCACATCGGAAAACACCGGCCCGGCCGTCTCTGCCGCCGCAGGAACGAAGGAATGAAGGCGTTCCCTCGCTATGCGTTGTCCGCGCACCTGTCGGACGGGTGCCAATACCAGTTCCAGGCGCGGCGGAGATGGCCTCTGATTTCCTCCGCGGCAATGTAGGCGGCGGGGATCAGGAAGAGCGTGATGGTGGTTGCGAACAGGATGCCGAAGGCCAGCGATGCCGCCATCGGGATGAGAAACTGGGCTTGCAGCGAGGGATCGAAGAGGATGGGGAAAAGCCCGGCGAAGGTGGTGGCGGAGGTGAGGAAAATCGGGCGGAAGCGGCGGGTGCCGGACTGGATGACGGATTCTAACAGATCCTCGCCGACGCGGATTTTCCGGTTGATGAAATCGACCATCACCAGCGAGTCGTTGACCACGACTCCGGCGAGGGCGAGGATGCCGAAGATCGAGAGGTAGGACGGGGTGATGTCGAGCAGCATGTGTCCGAAGAGCGCGCCGATCGCGCCGAAGGGGACGGCCAACATCACGAAAAACGGCTGGTAGAGCGACTTGAATGGGATGGCCAGCAGAGCGTAGAGGGCGAGAAACAGGGCGATGCCGCCGAGAACGGCGCGGCTTTTGGTTTGCTCGTGCTCGGCGACATATCCGGTGTAGCGCCAGGAGAGCTCGTGGTGGGCATTGGCGATCGAGTCGATGCGCGGGGCGAGATTGCGGGCGATGGCGACCACATCGACGGACTCGTCCTCGGGTTTGGCGTGGATTTCAACCGACTGCGAGGCATCGACGCGGCGAATGTCCGAGCGGGCCCGCGTGAAGGTGGCGGTGGCGACGGAATTGAAGGGAGCCTCTCCGCCGGATGGGGTGCGGATGCGAAGTTGGCTGAGGGTGTCGAGCGAGCGCCGCTGTTCGGGAGGCAGGCGGACCATCACGCGGATGTCGTCGCGGTCGCGCTGGACGCGCTGGGCCTGCTCGCCGAAAAACGCGGCGCGGACCTGGCGCGCGAGATCGCGCTGGGTGAGTCCGAGGGACTCTCCTTCGGGGCGGATGGTGACGAGCAGTTCGTCCCGGTTGCCGCCGGCATTGTCCCAGGCGTCGGCGATGCCCTCGTAGGACTCCAGCAGTTCCTCGATTTCACGAACCACGGCATCCTTTTCCTCGCCTGCGGGCCCCCGGATTTCGACGGTGAGGGATTCGAGTTCGTTGCCGCCGCCACGGAAGCCGCCGCCGCGGTCGCCGGAAATCCAGAACGACTGGACGTCGGGCATTTCCCCGACCAGTTCGGTCCAGCGTTTGGCGATCACGCTGTTTTTCGGGCCGGGTTCCGAGCGGTTTCCGGGATCGGTCACGGCGATGGTGACAAAGCCCATTCTCGGATCGACACCCGGCCTGCCCACCCATCCGCCGCTGGCGGTGACGATGTCGCCGATGAGGGACTTGCCGGTGCCGGGATCGATGAACTCCTTGCGAAGCTGCCCGACGGCGGCCTCAACGTGCCGCACGCGTTCGTCGGTGGCTTCCACCGGTGAGTCGCGGGGCATCTGGATCTGGGCGTTGATCCGGTTGCGGTCGATGGAAGGCATGTTGACGAAGCCGAGTTTGCCGCTGCCGAAGTAGCCGATGGAGGCCATGGCGAGTGCGGCGAAGGCGGCGAGGGTGGCATAGCAGTGGCGGGTGGTGAAACGGAGTGCCGGATCGTAGAACCGGTCCACGAATGTTTCGAGTCCGTCGGCGATGCGTTTCTGGAAACGGGCGAAAGGCCCGAGCCGCCGGCGGTGCACCTTCACCCACTTGAGGTGGGCGGGCAGGCAGAGCTTGGACTCGATGAGCGAGAACACCAGCACGGCGGTGACCACCGGGGGGATCTGCTTGGTGAAGGTGCCGTAGAAACCCTCGAAGAACATCAGCGGGATGAAGGCGACGATGGTGGTCAGCGCGCCGAAGGTCACCGGCACGGCCACCTCGTGGGTGCCCACGGTGGCCGCCTCCAGCGGATCCATGCCCTCGCGCAGCTTGAGATAGACGTTCTCGGCGGTGATGATGGCGTCATCCACGATGATGCCCACCACGATGATGAATCCGAACAGGCTCATCACATTGGCGGTGAGCCCGAAATACGGCATCAGGATGAAACCGCCGGCGAAGGCGACGGGGATGCCGATGGTGACCCACAGCGCGATGCTCGGGCGGAGAAACAGCCCGAGCGTGACGAGCACCAGCAGGCTGCCCTGAAGCAGGTTGGAAAGCAGCGTGCCGAGCCGGCCCTCGAGTTCCACGGACGAGTCGTCCCAGACATGCAGGGTGATGCCCACGGGAAAGCGCTCGTGGGCGCTCGCCACGTATTTGCGCGCCTTTTCCGCGATTTCGAGCGCGTTTTCGTTATTGAGCCGCAGCGCCTCGACCAGCAGGCAGGGCTTGCCGTTGAAACGGAGAATCTTGCGCCTTTCCTCGAAGCCGTCCGTGATTTTCGCGACACTGCCGAGCCGGACTTCGGAACCCTGGCGGTTGCTGATGACAATCCGCTCGAAATCCCCGCGATCATAGGCCTGGCCTTTCGAGCGGATCATCAGGCTGCCCTCGTCGGTCTGGATTTCGCCGGCGGGCAGGTCCAGTGACGAGCGCTGGATGGCGGCGCTCAGGTCCGCGAAGGTCAGGCCGAAGTCGCGCAGACGCATGGGATCGGCCTCGATGGAAATCTCAAGCGGACTGTTCCCCAGCACCACGGCCATGGACAGGCCCGGCATTTCGATCAGATCGTCGCGCACCCGCCTCGCGGCCCGCAGCAGGTCCATCTCGTCCATCTCACCCGCCACGACGATCTTGATCACGTCGAACCACAGGCTCGAATCGGGAATGGTGATGCGCGGCGGTTCGATTTCCTGCGGGAAGGTGGTGATCCGGTCCACGCGGGTCTTCACTTCGTCGAGGAGTTCCTTCGGGTTGCTGTTTTCGTGGCCGATGACCTGCACGTGGCCATTGCCGTTGCGGGCGTCCGAAACGATGGACTTCACGCCCTGCATCCCTTCCAGCGCGCTTTCGATCGGGATCAGCACCGCCTTTTCCACGTCGGCGGGGCTGCCGCCGCGGTAGGGCACGTTGATGTCCACCTGTCTGAACTTCAGCGCCGGCTGCACCTCCAGCGGCACCCGTTCCATCGCCGAGTAGCCACCCCACAGCAGGATGGCGATGATGAGGAAATTCGAAGCGACGTCGTTGCGGGCGAACCAACGGATCATGACGGGGCAATACGCTCGGATTCCGGGATCTTTCAACCCCCGTTCGGAGAAAGTCAGATGTAGAACATCGGGCCGCCGGCGTTGTTGGCGAGGGTTCCGAGGGTCACGCGGTCGAGCGCCTTGCCGAGACTGGCGGAAACCTCGTCCCAGGCGTTGCGCACGGCCTGCCCGGATTCGCCGTCGCGCGAAACGCCGCACTGCAGCAGCGAGGGGTCCACCGCATCCACCACATGGCGCAGGGTGATGGACTCCGGCTCGCGGGCCAGCAGGTATCCGCCGGTCTTGCCGCGGCGGCTGTCGATCAGACCGGCGCGGCGCAGGTCGTTGAGAATCTGGACCAGAAAGTTCGCGGACACGGCTTCCCGTTGCGCAAGTTCCTCAAGCCGTGTAAGAGTCCGGCCGTCGTGACGGCGCGCGAGCTGCGCCAGCGCCCGGCAGGCATACTCCAACTTCTGAGAAATCTTCATGAGCGAATCCCACCAGACCGGGAACGGCCCGGCCAGCACGAATCCGCCGCGTCTCTGCGCCACCAGGTCCGCGAACATCCTGCGCCACTGGGAGTGCCTGCGCGCCGAGGCCCGGCGGATGGCGGAGGAGGAGCCCGCGCTCGGCCACCTCGCCGGGGATGTGATCCTCTCGCGCGATTCCGCGGCGGCGGCCTTGGGCGCGCGCCTGGCGCGGCGCCTGGCGCGCGAGGACATGCCGAGGTCCGAGATGGAGCCGCTGCTCGCCGGCGTCTTCGAGTCCCACCCGCTGCTCGTCCACAGCGCGATGCGGGACATGGAGGCGATCCACGACCGCGATCCGGCCTGCTTCTCGCTGCTGGAGCCGCTGCTCTTCTTCAAGGGCTTCCTCGCGCTCACGACCTACCGCGTTTCCCACCAGCTTTGGAACGACGGCCGCCGCTGGCTCGCCCTGTATCTCCAGAGCCTCGGCAGCGAGGTCTTCGCGGTGGACATCCATCCCGCCGCGCGCATCGGCTGCGGCATCCTGCTGGACCACGCGACCTCCTTCGTGGTCGGGGAAACGGCGATCATCGAGGATGACGTCTCGATCCTTCACGAGGTGACGCTGGGCGGCACCGGCAAGGAAACCGGCGACCGCCACCCGGTGGTGCGCTCCGGCGTTCTGTTAGGCGCCGGATCCAAAATCCTCGGCCGCGTCGAGATCGGCGCCGGAGCGAAGGTGGGGGCCGGCAGCGTGGTGCTTGCCGACGTGCCGCCGCACACCACCGTCGCCGGCGTGCCCGCCGTGGCGGTGGGCGAGGCCCGCGAGGAGAACCCCGCCATCGAGATGAACCAGAAACTCGACTGCCGCTCGCGCGGTTAGATATATCCTGACATGAAAACCCCGTTTCTGATATCATTCGCCCTGCTGCCGCTGCTCGCCTCCTGCGACAAGGCGCGCAAGATCGCCGGCGACGCCTCGACGGCGGTCCGTGACAAGGTCACCGCCGCCGCTTCCGGCGCCGGCGAGGGCGGGGAGACGGATCCCGAGCTGGAGAAACTCGTCGACCGCACCGAGGAAGGCGCGGTTTTCCGCAAGGACCTGCCGTTTCCTTCCAGGATCGGGGTGGAAACCACCGTCTCGTCCGACTTGCAGATGCGCGTGTTCGAAATCTCCGCCATCGGGCGCCGCTCGACCGCGGTGAACGGCATGATGTTCACTCGCGAGAAGCTTGAGCGCGATGGCGGGCACGTCCGTCACACCCATGTCGAGACGCGCCTCACCGATCCCACCGCCAAGGACGCCGAGGGCAAGCCCAAGGTGGTGGCGGACAATCCGCTGGGCATGCCCGGCAGCGCCCCGCAGCGGGTGTTCCACCAGAAAGGCGGCGCATGGAAGGCGGATGAAAGCAGCGGTTTCGCGGTGACGGCGCAGGCGAAGGATGTGGCTCCGGTGATGGATGTCCTGCTGCGGGAACACGGCCTCGCACCGCGGCCGCAGTGGTTTGCCAAGCGCCGCATCGGCATAGGCGGGGAGGTGACGCTCACCGGGCCGACTCTGCCGGTCCTGATCGGCGGCGGGGCCAAGGGCTCCGTGAAGCTCAAGCTCGAATCCTTCGGCGCGGTCTCCGGCCACCCCTGCGGCGTGTTTTCCGTTAGCGGCGATTACTCGCGCAAGCTCTTCCCCTCGTTCGAAGGCAGGTTCACCGATGAGGATGTCACCATCCAGTCGGGCAAGGTCTGGCTCTCCCTCATTCACCCGCTGGTGCTTCGTCTGGAAATGGACACCATCCAGACCTTCAGGACCGGCGTGAAAAACGGCCCGCGCACCCAGGGGCAGGGGACGGCGAAGATCAGGCTGGTCCGCGAGTGGAAGGCTCCGGCCGGCGCGGAGTGATGGAAGATATGATTCCCGTCATTCCATTCGGCCACATTTGATCTATCCCAGCCTGCGTTCGAGGGCTTCCTCCATGGCTTTTTCCACGAGGCGGGCGGCGAGGGCTTCGGTGGCGGCGTCGAGACGCCGGACGGCGGCCTTGAGGGGATTGGCCGCGCCGGCGGCGAGAGCCGATCTAACGGCTTCGGCGGCGGCCTCGATTTCGGCGCGCTCGTCACCGGTGGCGAGGCCCTGGGTGAGGACGGTTTCGACGGCGGGGAGGAGTTCGTCCGCCTTGAGCCTTGCCTCGGTGAAGATGCGTTCGGCCATGTCCTCGAAGGCGTGCTCGACCGACTCGCCGATCATGGCCTCGACGGCCTCGTCATCCACGCTGACGGCGGCGTTGCCGAGTTTGACGATGGTGTCGGCACCGGTGGCGGTGTCGCGGGCCAGCACTTCGAGGATGCCGTTTTCATCGATGCGGAACTGGACGCCGACGCGGGCATGGCCTTTCGGGGCGGCTTGGAAACCGACGGCGAGGTTTCCGAGTTCCCAGTTGTCGCGCGCCATCTCGCGTTCGCCCTGGAGGACGCGGACCTTCATCGCGGTTTGTCCGTCCGCGGCGTTGGTGAACATTTCACCCGCCTTGCAGGGAATGGTGGTGTTGCGCGGAATGAGCACGTTCATGAGTCCGCCGAAGGTCTCGATGCCGAGGCTGAGCGGCGTGACATCCAGCAGGACCATGGAGCGCAGCGAGCCGCCCATGACGCCGCCCTGGATGGCGGCTCCGAGGGCGATGGCCTCGTCCGGGTGTTGTGAAACATCGGGCTCGCGCCGGAAAAGATCCGCCACGGCGCGGCGCACGGCGGGCATGCGGGTGCTGCCGCCGACGAGCACGACGGCCTGCAGATCCTCCGGGCCGAGGTTCGCATCCGCCATGGCCATGCGGCAGTGGCGGATGGTGCGGCGGATCCAGGGCGCGGCGATGGTTTCGAGGACGGTGCGGGTGATCGGCATCTCGATGCTGCCGGATGAATCGATGAACGGAACCCGGAACACGGTTTCATCCGCATCCGAAAGCACGCGCTTCACGCGCTCCGCCTCCTCCATGAGTCTCACGCGTTGGGCGGAGTCGGGATCCTTGATGCCGGAGGCGCTGATGACATGGTTCAGGATGAGCGCGTCCAGATCATCGCCGCCGAGGCGGGTGTCGCCATGGGTGGCGAGCACTTGGAAGACGCCGCCGTGCGTTTCGAGAATGGAGAGATCGAAGGTGCCGCCGCCGAGGTCGTAAACGGCGACGCGGGCCTTCCCGCCGAGTTTGTCCAGGCCATGGGCGAGGGCGGCGGCGGTGGGCTCGTTGAGGATGCGCGCGACTTTGAGCCCGGCGAGTTCTCCGGCGCGCTTGGTGGCGGCGCGCTGCGCGTCGTTGAAATAGGCGGGCACGGTGATCACCGCCTTGCGGATGGTGGTTTCCATGCGCCATTCGGCGATGCGTTTCATCTCGCCGAGGATGGCGGAGCTGATTTGCTCGGGAGATTTGCCGAGCACGCGCGGCAGTCCGTCGGGTCCGGAGGCGACGGGCAGCGGGAAATCGCCGTCGTCCTCGTTGGCGCGGCGTCCCATGAGGCGCTTGATGCTGGTGACCACGCGGTCCGGTTCCAGCGCGCGGCGGCGCAGGGCGCGCGAGCCGGTTTCCATATCTCCGCCGGCTCCGATCCACACGGCGCTCGGTGTGACGCGTTTGCCATCGGCATCCGCCAGCAGAATGGGAAACCCGGAGTCCACCACGCCGACGGCGGAGTTGGTGGTGCCGAGGTCGATGCCCAGGATGATCTCGCTCATGTGCGGGCGAGCATCGGCGCGCGGGCGCGCGGCGTCAATCGCGGCGGGCTCACCTGGAGGCCACCCACTTCACGGAGTTGACGAGGAGTTTCCTGAACGAGGGATTGTCATGCGCGTCGCCATCGTGGCCGAGGGTGATGCAGACGATGCGGGTCTTCGGGTCCTTGACGATCCAGACGCTGGGATTGGGATGCGGGTGGCCGTCGGGCGCGTTTTCGCAGCAGATGTGCACGCGGTCTCCGCCATCGAGCTCGGGGCGGTAGTTTTCATCCCTGATGGTGAACTTGCCGGGCACGCCGTCGGTGACCTTGTGGCCGGCGTCTTTCACCGTGACCTCGAAGTCGCCGCGACCGTGGCTCGGTGTGCGGCCGGCGACGAAGCGTTCGTTGTAGCCTTTCCACGGGTGCGACCAGGTGGCGGCGTGGAGCAGGACGATGCCCTTGCCGGCGTCCGCGAAGGTGTGGAGGGCGGACTGGAATTCCTCCTTGCCGTATTGGTCGTGATTGCCGCTGAAAACGAGGACATCGGCCTGTTTCATGAGCGCCAGGGCCTCGCCGAGATTCGGTGTGGCGGCCACGTCGATGCCGCCGGCGGCCTTGAGTGTCACCGAGTCGGTGCCGAGGAAGAACTTCGGGAAATCATGCGAGCCGCCGGAGCCGACGAGCAGGACGCGCAGCGTGTCCGCGGGCTTCGGCTCGGCGAACTTCTGGCCCATGGGTTCGATGCTGTCCGGCGGCAGCGCGGATGCCGTTGTTAGAAAAAACGGGGCGAGCAGCGCCGCAAGCGCGGGACGGAGGAATGACATTGGTTTTTTCATGATGCTTATGGGTTGTTGTGAGGTTGGCGGCCCATCAACTCGATCAGCTTGAGCGCGCAGGCCCGGGCGAAGACGGGGCTGTTGATTTCCTCGTCAAGCCCGGTGACGGGGACGCGGGCGTGGTGATGGATCGCGCCGAAGAGCGCCTCGTCCGCGGCGGGATCGCGAAAGGCCTGGCCGGGCGCGCTGATCGCGCTGATGGCCTTGCGCGGGATGAGAATCTCCGTCGGGGCGGGGGAGGCATTGGCCTTTTCCGCGATGATGCGGCCGAGTTCGGCGCATTCCCCGGGAGTGGTGCGCATCAGCGTGACCTGCGGGTTGTGCTGATAGAAAACACGGCCTTCGAACTTCGCGGGAACGCTGGCGGGCTCGCCGAAGTTCACCATGTCCAGGCAGCCGGGCGCGATCACCGCGGGGACGCCCGCCTTGGCGGCGGCGTCCATGCGTGTGGGGCCTGCGGTGAGCGCGCCGCCGACGAGTTCGTCCGCCCACTCGGTGGTGGTGAGGTCGAGCACGCCGTCCGCCATGCCGCTGGCGATGAGGGTTTCCATGGCGCGTCCGCCGGAGCCGGTTGCCGCGAAGACAAGCACCTCGTATCCGGCGTCCTCCAGAACGCGCTTCGCCTCGGTGACGCAGGCGGTGGTGTTTCCGAACATGCTGGCCACGACCAGCGGCCTGGCGGCGGAGGTTTCCGGAACGGCCTCGACCATGCCGCAGATCGCGCCGGCGGCGCGGGTGAAGATGACGCGTGAAAGCCGGTTGAGCCCGGCGACATCGGCGATGCTGGGCATCATCACGATGTCCGCGGTGCCGAGGTAGGGGGCGGTGTTGCCCGCCGCGAGGGTGGATACCATCAGCTTGGGGAAACCGAGCGGCAGCGCGCGCATCGCGGCGGTGGCGATGGCGGTGCCGCCGCCGCCGCCTAGGGATATCACACCCTGGACGCGGCCTTCCCGCGCGAGCTTTTCTAACAAAACGGGAGCCGCCCGGCCCATGGCCGCCACGCACTCGCCGCGGTCGCCGCGGCCGGCCAGCGCATCCAGATCGATGCCGCCCGCAGCCGCGACCTCCGCGCGGGTGATGTCCGGCGCGACGGCGGGCGCCGGGCCGCTGCCGACATCGATGAGCAGCGCCTCGTGGCCGCGACGCCGGATGAGGTCGGCGACGAAGGCGTGTTCCGCGCCCTTCGAATCCAGAGTGCCGAGAACCGCGATGGTCGCCATGGTTTCGCCGCGTTGGGGATTTCTAACGGCTCACGCGGATCGACTTGAACTCGCGCGTGAGGCTGGTGAGCGATTCCTCGACGCCCATGCGCTCGAGGCTCGACGCTCCCACGAAGCCGACGCAACCGGTGGCGCGGATCACGCGGTCCGCGTCCTCCGGCGTGTTGATCGGGCCGCCGTGGCAGAGATAGAAGATATCATCACGGACGGACTTCGCGGCATCGATGATCGCCTGGGTGCGCGCGATGGTGTCCTCCCAGCCGACCACGGCGTTGGTGACGCCGATCGAGCCGCCGACGGTGGTGCCGACGTGGGCGATGATGGCGTCCGCGCCGGCCTTCGCCATTTCCACGGCTTCCTCGGGCGAGCCGACATAGACGATGCTGAAGAGGTCCATGCGGCGGGCGAGGGCGACCATTCCGTATTCCTTTTCCACCGACATGCCGGTTTCCTCCAGCACGCCGCGGAAGTGTCCGTCCACGATGGTGTGGGTGGGGAAATTGTTGACGCCGGAGAAGCCCATGTCCTTCACCTTGCCGAGCCAGTGCCACATGCGGCGGCGGGGATCGGTGGCGTGGACGCCGCAGATGACGGGGATCTCGCTGACGACGGGGAGCACCTCGTATTCGCCGATTTCCATGGCGATGGCGTTGGCGTCGCCATAGGCCATCATGCCTGCGGTGGAGCCGTGGCCCATCATGCGGAAGCGGCCGGAGTTGTAGATGATGATCAGGTCGGCGCCGCCTTTTTCGATGAATTTGGCGCTGATTCCCGAGCCCGCGCCCGCGGCGATGATGGCCTCGCCTTTTGAGAGCGTGTCGTTGAGACGCTCGACGATTTCAGTGCGGGTGTAGGGGTTTCCGGTTCCGGTCCAGGGGTTGGGCATGGGCGGGTATGGCTTGGGGCTGGAGTTTGGGCAATGGCGAAAAGACCGGATTTCATTTCCGGAGCGAGGCCCACGGTTCCCCGGAGCTCACGTCGACGAGGAAGGGGCCTTGGCACGATCCGGGCGAGAGGATGGCGAGAATGACGGCGTCCCTGTCGCCGGTGTTGAAGGTGGCATGAACGACTCCGGCGCCCATGTGGGCGAGTTCGCCGGGTTTCAGAAGGCGTTTCTCCGTGCCGACCCATTGCTCGACCTCGCCTTCCAGCACGTAGACGGCCTCCTCGAGTTCCGGGTGGTGGTGGAAACCGTGGCCCTCGCCGGGGGGCAGCACGGCGCGGCAGATCTGGATGTCGCGCGCGTTGGTGATTTCCGGACGGCACATCCAGAAATTCGTGCGGCCCTTGAAGTCCTCCTTCATGGCCTCTGCCTCGGTGATGAACGGTGTTTTCATGCGGTCGGGCGCAGGAAAACGTGGCGAGGCGGAGGTTTCTTGCGGGAAATTTGCGCCGGGCATTTCAGAAGTCCCCGCAGATCAGGGCACGCGGAAGAATTTCCGCTCGTTGGACATGTAGGAGGGATCCATCACCAGTGTTCCGGAGGGGATGCCGTTCACATCGACCACATTGTTGTTATAGGGGCTGAAAACGAATCCCGCCTTGCCGGGCACGGGCTTGGCGGAGGGCGCGGGGTTGTTGAGAAGGGCATTGATTTTTTCAGTGGAAGCGGAGCCTGTTTGCTCGGACCCGGCAGTGTCGGTTTCGCCCAGCGGGTGGCCGGTGGCGGTGACAGGCAGGGTTGTGGTGATCTGGTAGTGATGCTCGCCATCCTTTGATCCGAGGCGTTCGACCACGGTTCTTCCGGCCGGCGCGGCGGTTTCGGATCCGCTGTTCCATGAGGGGCCGCCCGTGCTGTCCGGCCGCCGTTCGGAATGATTGTTGGTGGCGACTTTGAGCCCGGTGCGGGCACCGCTGAGGACCTGCCGGGTGCCTGTCCAATCGCTTGATCCGTCCTCACGCGGCACTTCGCGGATGACTTCGATGGTGGCGAGCTCGCCTTCCCTGGCGAGGACGGATGGCATGGCGTTCACGGTGGTTTCCTTTCGCTCGGCAAGGTTCTTGAGAAGTTTTCCGGTTTCGACGGCGGAAAGCGGATCGCGCGGCACATCGATGGGCGTGGAACTGGTGACATGCCGGACTTGAAACTTGAGCTGCACGGAGGATTCGAGCGCCAGTTCCAATGTGGAACTGACGCGGTCGATTTCCGCGCGGGTGCCGCGGAGGATCAATTTTCCATTAGGGCCGGTGCTTATCGAGCTTCCGGCCTCGCGCAGGAAACCGGCGGAGCGCAGCAGGGGTTCCCAGTCCACATCGGAGTCGTCCTTTTCCATGCCCGCGAGCGCGCGAAGGTTTTGTTTGATGGGGGCATGTTTGTCAAACTCCAGTGAGGCGGGTTCGGATGGGGAGGAGTCACTGAGAAGTTCGAAGTCCGGCCCCTGGCCATGGACCGTGAGGCCGGCGAGCGCGGCGAGGTGCTTGAGGCAGGCGGTGAGGGATTTCCCGCGCAATGAGAATGTCAGCGTTTCCTGCGGGTCTTCGGTCGTGGTGATCCGCAAGGGCAGCGGTTTTTCACGGCTGCGGAAACACGCTTCCCGGTAGGCCTCTTCTAACAGACCGATGGATTCCCCAAGCGTCGCTCCGTTTCCGGCGAATACCGGCAGGATGAAGTCCACGAGTTGATCCGGGGTGTGGCGGGTCCAGCCACGGGGTGTGTCCGTTGCATTCGCGGGCATGGCGGAACGCGCGGCGGCGCGCCCGGGTTCCGCCGCGTCATTCGCACGGGCGACCGGCTTGGTCCGGCGGCCGGAATTTTCGGACGGGGTGACGGTTCTCCCCCTCGTCAATGAAACCCAGATGACTGCAAACAACAGAATGAAAATCCCTGCAAGGGAGCCCTTCGTGGTCTTTTTCATATCCATAGATCAATCCGGAGTCCGTCCTCATGTCAAAGAAGAAACCTCCACCCGTGAGAGTGCCTCCCGATTTCCGGATTCCCGAAAGCGCGATGATGCCCATAAGCGTGGCCGGATGCCGGCGGGAAAACCGCAAAACAGCGAGGCGGCCCCGACCGCGGGCGACCGGACGGCGGGTTTGCCGGTCCGCAGGGAGGGTGACCGGCCCTGCCGCCGGCGGTGGCTCGAATCCGATATGTGGCGAAGATGTGACTTCAGGATTGATATGACAAGCATCAGCTATCAGAACGCGATGATGCCTTGGTCATGCGGGATCATCCCCGCTCTCGTTCCTCCAACGCGCGCAGCGAGCGGTCCATCAGAAAGGGGCCGCCGGGAAACAGCGCGGCCAGTCCGGTGAGGACGGCTGTCCGGAACGGAATCGATCCGCGGTTCAGCGCGGCGAGAATGAGGGCGCAGAGCACGATGAAAAGCAGACCGTGTGCCCAACCCGTGTAGCGGACGGGCTCCGGTATTTTCATCAGATGTTTCAGCGGCATGGCCACGAACAGCAGGACAAGGAAGGATATGCCCTCGCAGAACGAGACCATGCGCAAGGTGCGGAGAAGCGGAATCACGCGGGCAACAAACCGAGGAATGGTCCGCTGTAAAGCGCGGATCTCCGCGGTGCGGCGCATTTGTTTCAACTCATCCGGGAACGGACCGAGAGCAGAGCGAGGAGCATGCCCCAGGCGTCGCGGAGGGGTTTGACCTTGCCGCCCTTTTTCTCGATCCAGGTGACGGGGATCTCGCGCCAGAGCGAGCCGTCCCTGGCGAGGGTGGCGAGGAGTTCGGAGTCGAAAGCGAGGCCGTTTTCAACGAGTCGGCGGGCGATGCGGCGGTAATCGGCGCCGCGGATCACCTTGGCTCCGCACTGCGGGTCCTCGCAGCGCAGCCCTAACAGAATCCGCGCGGCCAGCAGGAATCCGCGGTGGGCGACGCCGCGCCACGGGCTTTCGACGATGGTGGTGGTGTCGGTGCGCTTGCGGATGCCGAGCACGGATTCGTCCGCGCGCACGGCGTGGCGGACGAGTTCGAGCATGTCCTCGCCGGAGACGCTGCCGTCGGCATCGACGAAGGCGAGCCAATCGGCATCCGGTGCGAGCGCCCAGGCTTCCCTGACCACCGAGCCCTTGCCGAAGTGTGCGGCGGCGAAGTGGGTTTCCACCCGCGGATGGACGCGGGCGAACTCTTCCCTGAGTTTTCCGAGGGCGGCATGTTCGTCCGCGCCCGATCCGTCGTCCGCGATGATCCAGCGCACCGGATGGGGAAACGCGGCGAGGGCCTGGGCGAGGGATTTCCCGAACACGGCGAGGCGCGCCGAGTCCTTCCATACGGGAGTGACAAGGACGATTTCGGGATCGGGGTTGGGTGGAGACACGCGGCGAGATAAACATTGCGAGGATGGTGGTTCTTTCATCGTATCCGGCAGCCCGATGGAAAGAGCAGCGGTAGTGATCGGATGGATGCTGGTGGCCGTGGCCGCCGCGTGGTTGCGTTTCGACGACCTGGCGGCGCGTCCGTTTCACGCGGACGAGGCCACCGGCGCGCGCATCACGGCGCAGCGGATGGAGTCGGGCGGCGGGAAGTTCGATCCGAAGCATTATCACGGTCCGGTTCTCGGCGATCTGGCGATACCGATCTGCCGGGCGCGGGGCGAGGACGGGTGGAAGGCGATGAGCAAGGAAACGCTGAGGTTGCTGCCCGCGGGAGCGGGTTTGTTGCTGGTGTTCGCGCCCTTGCTGTGGCGGCGCGCGTTCGGCGATGCGGCGGTGATGACGGCCGGGATGTTCATCGCGGTCTCGCCGCTGCTGGTTTATTACAGCCGGATGTTCATCCACGAGATGCCGCTGACGCTCTTCGGGGTGCTGGCGCTGGCGGCGATGACGCGCGGCCCGCGGCCGGTGACCGGCGGGATCCTGATAGGTCTGATGTATGCGACCAAGGAGAGCTTCGCCATCAGCATGATCGCGTGGACCGGTGCCGCGCTGCTGACCGCCGCGTCTGTTCCGGGCGCATGGAAACGGGAAACCGTCCTCGGTTTCGCCGCGCGATGGCGGCGTCCGCTTCTAACGGCCGGATCGCTGTCGCTGGCGGTGGCGTTTTTGTTTTACACGGGATTTTTCCGTCATCCCGGCGGTGCGGTGGACGCGGTGAGGACATTCTTTGTTTATGAGACGGTGGAGGGGCATGACAAACCGTTCATGTGGTATCTCGATCTGATGGCATGGCCGCGGAAGTCGGGAGGAATGTGGTGGTTTGAGACGCCGCTGCTGATCCTGGCGCTGGCGGCGTATGCGGGCACATTTTTTGGCACGGGAAAACTCGCCGGGCAGCGGCATCTGGTGAGGTTTCTCGCATATTCGGCGGCGGGGCATTTTGTCATCTACAGTCTGATCGCTTACAAAACGCCATGGCTCGCCTGCCTGCCGTGGGCGCATGTCTGCCTGCTCGCGGGCTTCGCGGTGGCGGCCGCGCCGGATGCCAGACCCATCGCGCGGTGGGCGGCCGTGGCGGCGCTTGTCCTGTTGGTGGCCGCGCCTCTCACACGCCAGGCCCGCATGGCATGCGGGCGTTTGGCATCGGATGAACGCAACCCCTATGCCTATGTGCCCACTCGCCGCGATGTGGAGCGCCTTGAGGAATGGACCGGCCGCCTGCGTGCCATGGCCGAACCGGGAAGCGCGGACACGGCGGCGGTGGTGGGCAGGGACTACTGGCCTTTGCCATGGTATCTGCGCGGCTTCGAGCGGATCGGTTTCTGGCCGCAGCCACCGGCGGAGATCGGAACGATGGCATTTGTTTTCGCGATGCCCGAGGTTTCGGGGGAAACGGGCGGGCTGTTGCAGGAAAGCCATGTGGCGCTGCCGAGGGGGCTGCGCGCGGAGGTGCCGATGATCGTCCACGTCCGCAAGGACATCTGGGACAGGTGGATGGAGGTGGAGCGGTGACAGGCACGCCGGTGCCGCTGGCGGACGCGCGGTTCTTCGCCCATGAGGCGATGAAGACCACGTTCACGCTGCGTTTCAACGGTCTTGAAGACGCGGCGGCAAAGGGTTTGGCACGCGAGTGTTTCGAACTGATAGACCGGCTGGAGTCGCGGCTGAGCCGTTTTTTCGAAGGCGGCGAGGTGTGGCGCATCAATCATCTCGAGGCGGGCGAGACATTATATGTGAGTGATGAATGCCACCGTTGCCTGCTCGCCGCGTTGGAAGCCTGGGGCGCTACCGGCGGTTTGTTTGATGTCACGCAGGGGGGGCGCATCGAGCACGCCAAGTCCGGCGCGGCGGGTGGGGAGCCACCGCCGCGCGGACGCCTGGTCATTCATCCGGACGTGCCCGCGGTCACCTGCGAGGAGCCGGGGCGGGTGATCGATCTGGGCGGCATCGGAAAAGGTTTCGCGCTCGACGAGGCGGCGGCGCTTCTAACGGATTGGGAGGCGGGAGACGTGCTGCTCGCCGCCGGCGCCAGCTCGATGAGGGCCATCGGCCGGGGCGCGTGGCCGGTTGATCTAACAGGTGATGGCGGCGCGCTCCGGCTGGAGTTGTGCGGTGAGTCGCTCAGCGCGTCGGGCACCGGCATCCAGGGCAATCATATCATCCACCCGGGAGGGTCGGATTTCATGCCGGCAAGCACGAGCGCCAGGATTTGGGTCATCGCGCCCGCGGCGGCGCTCGCCGAGGTGTGGTCCACGGCGATGATGCTTGTTTCACCGGACGAAATGCCGGCTTGGCTCGCGGAGGCGCGGGGTGTCAGCAGATTGTTCGCCGAGAGCGGGGGAGTGATCGTCGAGATTTTCCGGGGCTGAGGTTTTCCTGATTCGCCGCTTGAAGACAAGGGGTGCCGCCGCCAGTTTGCACGCGTGATGAATCTCCGCCCCCTATCGATGCTGGCGCTTGTGCCGCTGCTGTTTGCCTCCTGCTCCGGCCGCAAGACGGTGATGGGAATCGCCCTGGATCCGGCCTTTGGCGAGGATGTCGCGTTCCTGAGGGAGCATGCGGAGGTCCATGTTCTCAGCGATTCCAATTCCGGCGCGCGCGTGGCCGTGGTGCCCGCATGGCAGGGGAGGGTGATGACCTCGACGGCCGGAGGTGAGAGTGGCGAAAGCATGGGCTGGCTTCATCGCGGGAACATCGCGGCGGGCATCGGGCCGGAGGGCGAACGCGAGGGACTGGCGAGGCACATTCATGTGTTTGGTGGCGAGGAGCGCTTCTGGCTCGGCCCCGAGGGCGGGCAATACGCGTTGTTTTTCCCGCCGTCACCGGCCGAATACATTTTCGATAACTGGAAAACCCCGGCCTTGCTCGATACCGAACCGTTCGAGGTGGTTTCCAGCGACGATCTGAAAATCCGGTTCGCGAGGGACGCGGAGATATCCAACCGTGCGGGCACGCAGCTGAAGATCCGCATCGAGCGCGATGTCGAGCTTCTCCTCAAGCCGGCCATCACCGGCATGCTCGGGCTGGAGCTTCCGCCAACCGTTTCGGTGGTCGCCTATCGCACCAGCAACACCCTCACGAACCGTGGCACCGAGGCATGGCGTCATGAGCGTGGACTCGTTTCGATCTGGCTGCTCGGGATGTTCAAGCACGGCCCGAATGTCACGGCGGTGGTGCCGCTCAAGGACGGTTCCGGAAACGCGGTGAACCCGGACTACTTCGGGCCGCTCGATAAGGACCGCCTGATCGCCAACGAAAAAGCCGTGTTTTTCAAGGCGGACGGAGCATACCGCTCGAAGATCGGCGTGCCCCCGTCCCGCAGCACCGGAGTCGCCGGCGCCTATGACCCGGCCCGCGGCACCTTGACCATTGTCCGTGCCGTGCCGCCACCGGCTGCGGATTCGCTGCCCTATGTCCGCTCGCAGTGGACGGACCACGAAAACCCCTACGCGGGAGACTTGATCAACGCCTACAACGACGGCCCGCCGTCACCCGGCGAGGCTCCTCTCGGCCCTTTTTACGAGCTGGAAACCTCATCCCCCGCGCTGCCCCTCGCTCCCGGGGAAAAACTCGGCCACGTCCAGGAAACCCTGCACTTCAAGGGCGCGGCGGGCGATTTGGATCCCATCGCGACGAAACTTCTGGGCGTTTCCCTTGGGGAAATCACCTCGGTTTTCTCCAGTCCCTGACCGGGTCCGTGCTTGCGCTGCCGCCCCGATCCATGTGTCGTGACGGCTATGACCGCGCCGAAATCCCTGCTGTTAGCCGTGCTTTTCTCCGCCACCCGCGTTTCCGCCGACTGGCAACCGCTGTGGCCGGGCGAAGCCCCGGGGGGCACAAAACCCGTCACCATTTCCGAATCCCGCGGCGAGGGCGGACGGCTCACGGATATCGATACTCCGCAATATGAGGTTTTCCTCCCGAACCCCTCAAAGCGCACCGGAGCCGCCGTGGTCATCCTGCCGGGCGGCGGCTACACGATCCTCGCCATGTCGCACGAAGGTGTGGACTACGCGAAATGGCTTGCCGAGCGGGGCATCGTCGCAGTGCTCGTCAAATACCGTGTCAGCGCCAGCGACGAGGCGGGCTACCTGTTTCCCGTGCCGCTGATGGACGCCCGCCGCGCTATCCGCCTCACCCGCTCCAAGGCGCGGGAATGGAGTGTGGATCCCGCCAAGGTCGGTGTCATGGGTTCCTCCGCCGGTGGACACCTCGCATCCATGTGCGCCACTTTGTGGGACGGGAAACTCCCGGAGGAAACCACCGATGAAATCGATTCCCAAGGCTGCCGGCCCGATTTCGCCATCCTGGTCTATCCGGTGATCTCGATGGCCGATAAATGGGGCCATGGCGGATCCAAACGCCGCCTGCTCGGTCCCGCGCCCGATCCCGCGCTCGTCCAGCGCGTCGCCACCGACCGCCGGGTGGACGGCCGCACCCCGCCCTGTTTCCTGGTGCATGCTGCGGATGATGGCGTGGTGCCTGCTCGCAACTCGCTCGAATTCACCGCCCGCTGTGCGGAAAACAAGGTGCCCGTGGTCTGCCACGTCTTCTCATCCGGTGGCCACGGTTTCGGGATGAATGGCAAGGGCGACTCCTCCGCCTGGGCCGCCAGACTCGAATCCTGGCTCGCCGATTCCGGCTTCGCCGCTGCGGCCGACTAGTCATGCCGATGAATTGGCATGGTGTTTACACGGATTCGGCTCTTCGCCCGAAGAAGGGAAAAAGCTCGCCTCCCGCCATGTGGCAGGTTGACAACGGCCGGGGGGCTTGACCAATCTGCGGAAGATGCAGCAAGGGTCACATCCGGCGCCGCAGACTCCACCCAAAAACCACCCCAAGGACTCCAATCCCTGTGTTTTCCAACGAAGATTACCTTGCCGAACTGCTCGCCGAAGCCGGAATGGTGAGCCATGAAGAGGTCGCACACGCGCGTGAATCGATCTCCGGATCGGAAACGATCGTCGAGCACCTCCTCGCCCATACCAACCTCACTCAGGACACCATCGCCCAGACACTCGCGGTGAATGCCGGGATTCCCTACGTGCGCCTGGCCGACGTCAACTTCGAGCCCGGCATCACCGAGACCATCTCCGATGAAACCGCCAAACGCTACCGCGTGGTCCCGGTCGAAGACGACGGACTCACCCTCACCATCGCCGTTTCCGATCCGCTCGATTTCGAAACACTCGACACCCTCCCGCACCTTGTCGGACGTGAGTTGAACCTCGTCTGCACCACCCAGCAGGACATTCTCGACCACCTCCGCCAGTTCTACGGCCTCGAAGGAAGCGGCGGCGGCGCGGGTGCCGACGGATTCTCGGTGATGACCGGTGATTCCGAGGCCGGTGACGCCGGCGACGACGCCCCCATCATCCGCCTCGTCCTCCAGATGCTGTCCGATGCCTTCCGCCTGCGCGCGTCGGACATCCACATCGAGCCCATGGAAACCTCCGTGCGCATCCGCTACCGCATGGACGGCAAGCTGGTCCACGTCGATTCCCACCCCAAGAAACTCCTGCCCGCCATCATCGCCCGCCTCAAGGTAATGAGCGGCACCATGTCCATCGCCGAAAAACGCCTTCCGCAGGACGGCCGCATCCAGCTCAAGATGGGCGACAAGGAGGTGGACCTCCGCGTCTCCTCCGTCCCCTCCAACCACGGCGAGTCCATCGTCATGCGGATTCTCGACAAGTCCGCACTCGTCCTCGGCCTGCCCGAACTCGGATTCTTCTCGGACGACCAGGCCACCTTCGAGCAGTTGCTCGGCCTCCCGGACGGCATCCTCCTCGTCACAGGCCCCACCGGTTCCGGTAAAACCACCACCCTCTACGCCTGCCTCAACGTCATCAACCGCCCGGACCGCAAGATCATCACCGTCGAGGACCCCGTCGAATACGAACTCCCCGGCATCAACCAGGTCATGGTCAAGACCGACATCGGCATGACCTTCGCCGCCGCCCTGCGCGCCATGCTGCGCCAGGCGCCGAACATCATCATGATCGGGGAAATCCGCGATGCGGAAACCGCCAACATCGCCATCAACGCGTCGCTCACCGGCCACTTGGTGTTCTCCACCCTCCACACCAACGACGCCCCCTCCGCCGTCGCCCGTCTCGCGGACATCGGCGTCAAGCCCTTCCTCATCGCCTCCGCCGTCCGCGCCGTGCTCGCCCAGCGCCTCGTTCGCAAGCTCTGCCCGCTCTGCAAGGCCCCCGCCGTGCTCACCGACAAGGAAATGCGATCGCTCTCGCTCGATGCCGGCCGGGTTTCCTCCGAGGCCACCATCTTCGGCCCCGTCGGCTGCGAGAAATGCCGTGGCGGCGGCCACCGCGGCCGCATGGGCATCTTCGAACTCTTCCTCATCGACGACGAGGTCCGCCAGATGATCAACACAGGTCTCACCACCACCCAACTCCGCCGCCGCGCCCGCGAACTCGGCATGCGCACCCTCCGCGAGGACGGTATCCGCAAGGTGCTCGCCGGCCTCACCTCCGCCGCCGAAGTCGTCCACGTCACCATGTCGGACGCCAACTGACAAACGGCACCAACCAAACCCTTCCAGCGCCCCAGTTCCCACCGTCCCATGGACAACCACCAGATCATCGAACTCTTCCAGGCCCGCGGCCTCGTCGATCACAGCCTCGCCCAGGACATCCTCTCCGAGATCGACCACAGCGGCAAGGAGATCGGGGAAATCCTCGCCGACTTCCAGGTCATCCAGTCCCGTGACGACATCTGGCCGCTTGTCGCCTCCGAACTCGGCACCCACGTCGTGGACATCCGCAACTGGACCCCGCCCGAGGCCCTCCTCGCCCTCGTTCCCGCCGGCACCGCGCGTCTCCACGGCGCCCTTCCCATCAGCTTTGACGAACACGGACTCCACGTCGCCCTCGTCGATCCCCTCAACCCCCAGACCGCCGAAGACCTCCGCTTCGCCCTCGGCCGCGAGATCAACGTCGTCGTCGCACCCGACTACCTCGTCGAGGCCAAGATCAACGAATGTTACGGCGGCGAAGGCAAGGCCATGGAGGACATCCTCAGCCAGTTCGAGCTGAACCGCGACTCGAAGGGCGCCGAGGATCTCGAATCCGAGGCAAACTCCGCGCCCATCATCCGCTACGTCGACCTCGTCCTCTATCAGGCCATCAAGGAAAAGGCCTCGGACATCCACTTCGAGCCATTCGAGAAGGACTTCAAGATCCGCTACCGCGTGGACGGCGCCCTCTACGAAATGGCGCCGCCGCCCGTCCACCTCGCCCTGCCCATCCTCTCGCGCGTCAAGGTCATGTCCAACATGAACATCGCCGAGCGCCGCATCCCGCAGGACGGCCGCATCGTCAAGCAGGTCGGCGACAAGCAGGTGGACATGCGCGTCTCCTCGCTGCCCACCCACCACGGCGAGTCCATCGTGCTCCGCGTGCTCGACCGCTCGTCGGTCAACCTCTCGCTCGAAAACCTCGGCCTCACCGAGTATATCTACAATTATATCTGCGACACCATCGAGAAGCCGAACGGCATCTTCATCGTCACCGGTCCCACCGGCGCGGGCAAAACCACCACCCTCTACGCCGC
>CAZKQK010000037.1:0-42700 GCA_964554865.1 uncultured Luteolibacter sp.
ATTGCCGACTGCTACGCCGCAAGCGGCGGGGAATCAAACCCTCCTGAGATTGAAAGCATTGGCCCAGCAAGCAATTGCCTTATGGTCCGGTGAATGATATGGAATCACAAACAGCCCCGCTGTTCAATGAATACTCTCCACATCCAGAAGATCGCCCTGCTGGTCATGTCACTGGCTTCTTTCTCACAAGCGAATGACGAAGCCATCCGCGAGGAGCGAGTGGAGCATGCCGGGGTGATCTTCCGCGTCGTCAGGCTGGAGCCGAAGCGGGTGCAACCGGTCTGGAAAGACGCCGAAGACAAACCGTTCCGCACTTTTGATCGCATTCAGGCCGACCGGGCGGCAAAGGGGCAATCCGAGCGCGATGCCGATGCCGGCGGTGATCGAGCGGGTGGACCGGCGGATCGCGGCGGTCTATCGCGGGAGGCAAGCGCATCTGGATCGACATGGCTTATGATCCGGTGGAGGAGGTGAAGAAGGGTGAGGCCGCCATCGAGCGGGCGCTTGCCGGTGAGCAGGTGTGGGACGCCATGACGCTGGAGCCGGAGATCGGCACCGTTTCCTTCATATCGCCCAAAACCGGCACGGAAGGCAAGGGATTCCACGACGGTGGCGGACTGGCCCACCTCGTGGCGGCGCGCACGGCCGCGGGCGAAGATGGCGCGAAGATCGCCCGCCGGATTCCCAAGATCCTTGCTTACGGCCGCCGTGGTCCGGTTTACGGACCCGCCGACGGCCGCCGCCTGAACATCACTTACAAGAGGCACACGGCCGTGCTCTCACTCCACCTCGACAAAGACCGACGGACCTGGCTGCTGACCGGATTCCGTGACGACCCGAGCAAATGAATCCCAAAAAAAAGCGGGCCTTGATGCCATCCGGGAATCTGGACAACCCGGCGGCTACTCATCCGTGGCCTCCGGTAGCCGTCCACGGCGAGGAGCAAGACCCGCGCAACCAACCTACCATGAAACCGAAATCCTTCAACTTCATTTTCGCCCCGATTTTCCGTCGGGAGTGCGTCGCCAACTCCGCGGTCATCGCGGAGGCCCGCGAGTCCGCCATCGCCAACTCGCTCGATCCGGACGACGCCATCGACTTCTCCGACGGCGCGGACGGATGGTTCAAGATCTCGCCCTACGGCGTCTTCCGCGGCCGCGCGCCGGGAAGGCCGCAACACGTCTCAGTGGCCAACGCGAAGCTGATGGAGGGCGAGTTCAACTCGCTGCTTGGAAAGCTGGGCAGGAAGTTCCGCAGCATCCCGATCTATCACGGCCATCCGGACGTGGATCCCGAGCTTTGGCCGGATGACCGGCGGATCGGCAAGATCACCAAACTCGAAGCGCGTGCCGACGGTCTGTGGGGATACGCCGAGTGGAACTCCTTGGGCGAGGACAACAAGCGCGAGGGCTGGTGGATCTATCCCTCGCCCCGCTGGGACCAGGCACCGGGCAAGGACCGCTGCGAGCCGGACCGGCTGAGATCCATCGTTCACACATCCAGAGGACGCCTGGTCATCGTGGAGGAAGAGCAAACCAAAAACGGCCGGCTCGCCCTCAAATCCATGCACTTCAAGGACACGAAAAAGCCATCGAAACCATAGACCCTGCGGATGCTGGCCCAAACGGCGGGAAGTCTCCCCCGATGGCTTCGACGGCAAGCGGAACCTACCATAAAACCGAAATCCTTCAATTCCATTTTCGCCCCGGTTTTTCGAGCGGGTGGCCGACGGGAAGGTTTCCGTCGAGCAGCCCAGCGGCGCGACCGACGACAGCGGGCCGTCCCAATCCATCACCCTGCTCTCGAACCACGAGCGGCTGAACACCCGCGACAACCTGGCCGGACTCTGACACCAATGCCGCAGGACTTCACAGGATGGATCACACTGAAGGACTGCGCAAGGAGACGGGGCTGGACTTCATCCCGGCCGCAAAGCAGGCGAGCGCGAGGTAAAACAGGCTCCACGGCGGGCCTTGCCCAAATACAAGCTCCACACCGGTCAGGAGTTGTCCGACAAGACTTGCGGCCACATTCGGCAGTATCACCGGATTTTTGGCAGCGGACGGGCACCCTTGCCAAGGGAAGCCAAAGGACGGTTTCCGGGCGAGGGCTTTGGCGGTTCATTCGCCGGACCGCCCGGAGGCGGATTCCTGCCATTGGATTGTTTTTACTCCACCACGCGGGCGCGGTGGAAGCGTTTGGGGGCGCTGGCGCCGTTGGGATGAGTGAATGCGGTGGACGGGCCGGTGGCGGTGACGGGGTTTCCGACGGGGCTCCACGATCCGCTTGCCAGCGTGGCGCTGGTTTCGAGTTGATAGGTTTTCCCGGCGACGGTGGCCACGGTGACGATGATATCATTTCCGGTGAGGGAGATGGCGGTGGCCTTGAGGACGGATGCGGCGTCGAAGGGGTCGGTGCCGGCGCTTTGTTCGGCGGCGTTGGATTGGCCGTCGCCGTCGCGGTCACCGGCGGGATCGAGGACTTCGATGGCGGCGCTGGCACCGCTGTATGGTCCGCCGATACCGGCGTTGTTGATCTGGCCGACGCGGGCGTAAACCATCGATCCGTAGGCGAGGCCGCCGATGGACTGGCTGGTTTGGGAGGTTTCGCCATCCAACAGATCGTTTCCTCCGGCGGTGGTGCCGATCCGCACGCGGAAGCCGGACACGCCGCCATCGGGATCCGCGGCGGGCGTCCAGGTGAAGACGGCGGTGTTTCCGATGACATATCCCGCGAGATCCGGCGCGGCGGGTGCGGACGGAGCGGGCGGCGGAGTGACGTCGTGGAGTTTCAGATACTGCGCCTCGAAAGGAGCTGTGGACCACGCCGCATTACCGGTGGGCACCTTGAGGAGCTTCACGAGGAAGCCGGTGTTCTTCAACTGGCCGCCGGTGAGGCCCGCACCGTTGTTCCAAAGCCATTGGTTGCGGCGGTTCGGATCGGAACCAAGGTAGGCGGCGATGTTTTTCACATCATAAGAGCGGCCGTCCCTGATGCCTAACAGGGGCGCGAGGACAGTGGGGATTTTGAAGTTGTCCTGGCGGTCGTTGCCGCGGTCAAGGCTTGCGAAGGCGAGCACCACGTCCGATACGCCGGGCGAGGCGTTGGCGGTTTCATATTTGGCAACGGCGTGGATGCGGTCGTCGAAGCCGTCGCCATCGAGGAACCAGCGGTTTGACGAACGCAGTGCGGGGCTGGCGGCGCGCGCGGCCCCCATGCCGGCATAGACGGGATAGAGCTGGTCGTTTCCGAAGTCGGCATCATTCCACGCGGGTTGCATGGAGTTGTGGCGTTTGAAGTGCGGGATGAGCTTGCCGAAGTTCATCTCATAGTGGTTGTAGCCGAAGGTTTCGGAAATGCCAAGTTCCTGGCCGGGGAAGATCATCGGCACGCCGTCGATGGTGGAGGCCACGGAGTAGCGGATGAGCGCCTGCCAGGGATCGACGTGGTTCGCCTCGTCATGCGAGGTGTTGTTGAGCAGGACGAGTCCCTGGCCGTAGGCGCCGCGGCGGGATTCGAAGATGTTGCGGTAGTCGCTGTTGGCGGTGGCGGCGGCGAGCGGGAAAACGATGTTCTCGTTGAGGATGTCGAAGTGTCTGTTGGACCGATAGGTGACCGCGCCGCCGTCGAGCGATTCGGACATCATTACAAAGTTCCATTTTTTCGAGCGGGCGGTGTTGATGATGTATTCCCAGCATTGCGGCGGCAGTCCCTGGCCGAAGTCGCAGCGCAGGCCGTCGATGCCGCGGGCGTCCCACTCGTAGCGCTGGGCGGCGGTGAGGCCGGGCTCGGTGGCGCTGTTGCGGTTTTGTCCGCCGGGCCGGGTTTTCTCCAGCCAATGGATGGCGTAGCGGGCGAAGTACTGCCAGACACGGCGTGTGACATTGCGCGGCTGGCCGCCCTGGACGAAATCATTGGCGGTCCAGTCGGAATCGGTCGCGTCGAACCAATCGCCCTCGCCGGTGTAGCTGGAGCGCTCGGGCTCGGTGTCCGTTTCCACCAGCGCGTCGTAGCGGCCGAAGAAGACGTCCTTGACGTCGTTCCACTTGCCGAAGTCGAAACGGTCGGGGCCGGGCGCGATGTTTCCGGCGGAGGAGGCGCGGTTGCCGTAGTTTCCATCGAGCGAGAAAAAGCGTGCCTCGCGGTTGCGGATCTCGTCGGCGGGCGACCACGTTTGACCGTCGGGTTGGAAAAGATCGACGCCGGCCTGCGCGAGTTCCACATCGAAGGCGGTGTGGTTGAACGGCGCGTCGAGCATGATGCCGACCTGTTTGGTGTCGGCGGCGCTGACGAAATTGGTCCATGCGGTCATGGAGGCGTCGCGGTTCGCCTCATTGAGGAGATCCGCGCTGTTCGCGGGATCGCCGGAGAAGTTGCGGGTAAAGATGGGGCTTACCTCGAAGAAGTTTTTCACCGCGTAGGGGCTGCCGGGTTCATAGGGCGGGCCACCGTTTCCCCAGCCGTTGGAAGGCTCGCGCCCGTCGCGTGCGGCGGGGTGGATCGGCTGGAACCAGAGCCAGTTGAGGCCGAGGTTTTTCAGATAGTCGAGGTCCCAGCGGTTGTTGCCGTTGTGCCATGCGCCGGGGGCGTTGTGCATGTCCTCGATGGTGGAGCGATTGGTGAAGCTGTCGTCGGTGGCCTCGATGTTGAGGACGTTGATTTCATAAAGACGGATATCGCGCGCGTCCTTGGGCGAGATGGTGATGGCGTGATCGCGGCGGTTTTCCCCGATGTTGGTGTACCATCGCCAGTTCGGATCTCCACTGACTTTCCAACGCGCGGTCAGGCGGTAGGCTCCGGTTTTTTCGGCGGGAAGGGTGAGCGTGTGGTTACCCGCTCCGGCGGAAGTCATCGTGTATGCCTTGTAGTAATGGCCGTCATCACCGGCCGTGATCGTGTTTCCATCGGGGCCGGAGACGCCGTCTGGGTAGCCGTCGTTGTCGGCATCCACATCGGCGCGGTCGCGGCGGTTCAGGTTGGTGTAAACCTCGAAGTCGGTCACGTTCGACTGCCCGGGCCTGAAGACGATGTCCAAGGGGATCGTGTCGCCCGCGATTTCATCAACGAAGAGCTTGGTGGTGGTGTAATTGGCATTCAGCGGACCCACACTCAGCGCCGGAATGCCTTCTCCGAGCGTGAAAGCGGTGGGTGCGGCCCGGGCGGTGGCAAGGTTCGCCGTGCTCTGGTTGGAACCGTGAAGATAGGTTGGCGATGTCCGGTTGTCGAAAGTGGGGGAGAAATAGTAGTCGATCACCATGCCGGGAAGCGCGGGCATGGTAAGGGTGGCTTTCCAGAACTGGTTGGATCCCGCATTCGAGTGAAATGCGAGACCGACACTCTGCCATGCCCCTCCGTCGATCCGGTAGGAAAAGGTTCCGCCGGTCTGATTGGCTCCATCGCCTTTCCACACGCCTTGATAGAAGGTGACTTCCCCATTGGCCCCCGGGGTCAGGGGTGCGCGCATGGTCGAGGGGATGCCGGATTCGAGATTGTCCGGGATATGCCAGACATTGGCGAGTTGCGCCAGGGCGGTTCCGGTGATCGAGGAGAAGATGAGAAGCAGGCGTTTCATTGCTGGGCGGGATTGACGGTCATGCGGTAGAAGCGTTTCGGCGGGCCGGAGGCGTCGTCGATGAGGCTCGTATCGGGAGACGCGCCGGGAGCGGTAACGCGCGGAGTGCCGAAGTGGGTCCAAGCGTCGGGGGCATCAGAGACCTGGAGTTGATAGGAACGGTTGGGAAGTGTCGGAAAATCGAGTCGCACACCGCCCGCAATGCGCATGATTGCGAGTTTTGGGAATGCTGAATTGTCAGCGAGTTGCGGATTGAGGCCGACAAGCCATCCGACATAATTCGAGAGCCCGATCGCCATCGGGATCGCCGGATGCGCCGTTATCACCCGTGGCATCATCGTCATCGAGTCCGTTGGCGATTTCCCAATGGTGGGCAAGCCATCGGCATCGGTCACCGCACTTGGAGAGGAGGCGAGCGACAGGCCCTGCTGACCGCGGACGAAGATATCATCGACATCGGGCGAGAGGCCGAAACGGACGTAGAGTTTTGCGTTTCCCGCGCCGAGCGGGTAGTCGGCGACGAGTTTTTCCTCCAGATTGGCGAGGGTGATCGTCTTGGTGATCGCAGCGCCGGGTGCGGAGAGCGGATTGCCGACGATCTGGAACCAGCCGTCTTCCGGGGCTTGGTTTTCGCGGTTGTAAATCAGGGTGTTCATGGTAGGGCGTGGGTGTCGGAAGTTTCTGGCCGGGCATGGCAATGAGGAGCTTTCTGGACGGGGAGATGTCCCTCCCGTCAGTCCTGCTCTCCTTTCCTTTGGCGGCTCCAGAGCAGGTTGTCCTGGTTGCGGGCGAGCTTGCTGAGTTTGGCCTGGATGTATTCCGCCGTCAGTCCGTTTTCCGTTCCGAAGCCGACGCGGTTTCCATTCGCGTCGTAACAGTAATACCCGGGATTGTCGGGATGGCGGATGAAGCGGATCTTCGGGATGGTGTCGCCCTCATGGAAACCGTCCTCCGTGCGCCGGAGGTGGAAATCCTCGGGAACGAATCCGGGGTAAACATCGATCGGCATGCCGGCATTGAAACCCGGGACATCGAACGCGTTATGGTTCATAATGTTGTCGAAATACACCCGGATTCCGAAACGGTGCGCGACACGCACCATTTCCAACAACCCGGCCTCGGTGCCATAGCGGGTCCGGGTCGTGCCCCGCTGGTCCTTCGAACCGAGATCGGAGCGGTCCCAAAGATCGTATCCCACGGAAAGCCCTCCCACTCCCTTGTTCGGTGGCGGCAGCCATAGCGATTGATAGCCGGCCTCGGCGATTTCCGGCATCTTGCGTGCGAGTTCCGCCCAACTCGTATTGAAATACCGCGGCATTGACTCCCCGCGCGAATGGGGGCCGGTCAACAATAACACGGCGAGGATTCGGATCAAAACGATGGGTTTCATGGGACGGATACCGGAGCGCGCCGGGGTGTCACGCCTGCCACTCCTGTCCACATGTCGCATTCCAACCCGGGGTTTACAAGGATTTCGCCGCCCGCCGCGGCAAAAAATCCGCTTGGTGGCGCACGGTTTCCGGCCGTATATCCCCGCTGATGAGCGATGCCGCCAGCCAAACGAAACGCCCGCGAGTGAACGTCCGGCGGCCCGATGTCATGGAACTTGTCTCCGCCGAGGTGGCCGTCCATTTCCACTCCTCGGTGGTCGAGAAACTGCGCGACCGCGGCGGCAGGATCACCATCGGGGACACCACCCTGCTGCTTGCCGAGCAATTCGGCTTCTGTTACGGCGTGGAACGCGCGATCGACCTCGCCTACGCCTCCCGCCGGGTGTTTCCGGAAAACCGGATCTTCCTCATCGGGGAAATCATCCACAATCCGGATGTGAATCGCCACCTGCGGGAGATGGGCATCGTTTCCCTCCCGTGGCAGGAGCTGACTTCCTGCCACGAGCAGCTCAACGCGGAAGACGTGGTCATCGTCCCCGCCTTCGGCGCGCCCACCACTTTCATGGCCAAGGTCGAGGAAAAGGGTTGCTACGTCGTGGACACCACCTGCGGCGATGTGATGAAAGTCTGGCGGCGCGTCCGCGGCTACGCGGCTGATGGGGTCACCTCCATCATCCACGGCAAGACAAACCACGAGGAAACCCGGGCCACCGCCTCGCGCGCGCTCGGGGAAAACGGCCGGGGCCACTACCTGATCATTCTCACACTGGCGGATGCCGACCTCGTCTGCGACCACATCCGCCGCGGCGGCGATGCCAGGGCCTTCCTCGAACGCTTCAAGGGCGGCCATTCGGCGGACTTCGATCCCGACACCCACCTCCTCAACGTCGGACTCGCCAACCAAACCACCATGCTCAAGGGCGAGACCGAGGAAATCCAGCGCCGTGTCCGCAAGGCCGTCATCGATCGCGATGGAAACGCCGACCGCTTCCATTTCTTCGACACCATCTGCGGAGCCACCCAGGAACGGCAGGACGCCCTCTACGAAATGCTGCGCAAACCGATGGACCTCCTCCTCGTCGTCGGCGGATACAACAGCTCCAACACCGCCCACCTCGTCGAGATCGCCGAGCACCGGGTGCCCACGTTTTTCATCCGGGACTCCTCCTGCATCCGCTCGCTGGAGGAAATCGTCCACTACGATCTCGCCCGCGGGGAGGAAATCGTTTCGGACTACGCCAGCCTGTTCGCATCCGGACGGCCCGCCACCATCGGCGTCACGGCGGGCGCGTCCTGCCCCAACAACCTGATAGAAGACACCGTCCTCAAGGTGTTCGAACTCCGCGGCATCCCGCGCGGGCAGGTCACCGGGGACTGATCACAGGTAGGGCATGAAGGCGTTGTAAACCTCGGGCGGGATGTCCAGAAGGCTGTAGTCCTTGGAACTCACGAACAGCAGGCTCTGCCTGCCCTTGCCTAACAACTCGTTGTCCGAACCGAAGATCTGGTGCTCCAGCGTGCAGAACTTGCGGTTGAAGTCCGCCACCCGGATCTTCACCGTGATCACATCGAACTCCCGCGCCTCGCGCACGAACTTGTGCTCGAACGACCGCGTCAGAATGAAGAACCTGGTCGTCTTCAGGTCGAAATCCGGCATCGCCACGTTGAAGAACAGCTCGCGGGTCTTGCCCACGAACAGCGAATACATCCCGAAGTAAACATTCCCGACCGAGTTCGTGTCCTGATAGGTGGCGATGAACGAGTAAACGAACCACTTGCCCTCGAAGTGCCCGCCCAGCGAGTGGGCGTCCTGCGGCGCGGGCGCCGTCACCGTGGTGTGGCTGATCGCCGAGGCCGTCTTGGCGATGGTCTTGATCGCCGGGATTTCCGAAGCCGCCGCCTCAAGCACCTCCCCCGCCTTTTCCGTCACCACCCGCAGCAGGTCGGTGTTGAAGACCAGCCATGCCACGTAGAGCAGCGGCAGCAACGAGCCGAGGATCAGCAGGAAATTCGCCGCCGTGCAGTAGCCGAAGGCGAAGATCACCAGCGAGATGCTCGCCAGCGAGAACATCCGGATCTGCGGCAGCGGCTGCTGCGAGTTCGGGACAAAACAACGCGCGATCGCCAATCCGGCGTAGCCCACGAAAAACGACGCGTAAAACACCATGAAATACTCCAGCTCCAGCCGCGCCGCCAAACCGATCAGCGTGATCGCGAAAATCACCAGAAATGTCGGAATCGGCGACTCCAGCAGCCGCTTCGGCAGCATTCCGATCAGGATATTCTGGCTCTTCCCGAGATTCGCGCCAAGGAACCACTTCAGCGCGATGTAGCCGCTGTCCAGCGTCGTCAGCGCGCAGATACCCAGAAACGTGAAATACGCCACCGGCAGCAGGCCCTTGCTCGCCTCGGGCAGCGCGTCGATGTACTTCACCACCAGTTGGTGCGCGTAAACGAACTTGTCCAGCCCCACATCCACCGCGTCCATCGATGGCGCGTAGCGGAACACCTCGCGGGCCACCGCCGCGCCATCCTTGGCGATCCCGCTGACCACCGTCATTTCCACCCCGCCCTTGCCGAGCACCCAGGCGGCGAGGAATCCGTGAAACAGCAGCATCGCGAAAAAAACCAGCCCGCCCACGATGTAGCTCGCGCGGATCGAGGCGTTTTCCCGGTGGATCTGGATCGCCCGCTGCCAATGCTGGAGGTCCAGCCATGGCCCCACCAGCAGACCCACCAGCAGCGGGATCGCGTAGCCCAGCATGTCCGGCCCGGTCCAGGCCGTTGGCAGCGCCGCCTCCCAGCCCACCGTTTCCGGCACCAGCGGATTGAGGCTGAAAACCACCACCGCCACGCACACAAGCAGCAGCAGGCCCAGCCCCGCGTGCCCGAACTTGATCCGGGAAATCCCGAACTCCTCACCAAACAGGCAGCCGGCCGCCAGCACCACGAACACCACCATGATCAGATACAGCCACTTCAGCGACTGCGGCACCAACTCCAGCGAACCGAACAGATACTTGCTCAGCGCGAACACCGTCAGCGTCAGCGCCACCACCTGATAGAGATAGAAAATCAGCCGGAACGGTTTCGAAAACCGGTCGAAAAACAGTGCCAGCGACTCCTTCCCGCCGCCGTGCCGGTTCGCCACGATCTGCGTCAGGAAACCGAAAAGCATCAGCCCCAGCGCGTTGGGCACGGCGAACAAAAACAGCCCCTGCAGACCGAACATGAAGGTCATCTGGACGCTGAAAAACAGCCCCAGGCCCCACATCCAGGCCAAAGCCACCGAATTCCCCCAAAAAAGCGCGTTGAGCCAGCGAAAGTTCATCAAGACGCCCAAAGAACCCGCAATCCGCCCGACGGGCAAGCCGGATTCTCGCCAAACACCGCCACCGCCCTTCCGCGAAGTCCCCCGAGAATTACCATTGATGCCCGGCCCGGAGCCCTCTTTACTCCCGCCGTCCGCACAACCCGCGCACCCGTTTCATGATCGAAAACATCCGCAAATACAAAGGCCTCATCTTCCTCGGTCTGGCTCTCGTCATCTTCGGCCTCGTCCTCGGCATCAAGGACGACCTCCTCCGCGGCGGTGTCGGCGGACAGAAAATGCTCAAGATCGACGGCCGCACCTACAGCGACAAGGAACTCAACAAGCTCGGCAGCGGTGCGCTCGAACTCATTTCCGCCATCGCCGGCCGCGGTGACTACGGCATGTTCTCCTATCAAATGGCCATGGTCTCCGGAGCCGCCTCCCGCGAGGACGCCATCGAGAAATTCTTCGTTTCCCGCATGGTCCTCCGCAACGCCATGGACGAACTCGGCGTTTACCCCGGCGACGAGGATGTCGCCTCCCACCTCAAGTCCTTGCGCTCCTTCGCCGGACCGGACGGCAAGTTCAGCGAGGAAACCTACCGCAACTTCGTCGAAAAGGGCATCGGCCGCCTCGGCATGACCGAAACCGACCTTTTCGAACTCATCTCCGACTTCCTCGGCTATGAAAAGGTCAATGCCATCATCGGCACCGGCCTCGTGGAAAACCGCGACGCCGTCGCCGCCGCCACCGCCCTCGACAACCAGCAGATCGCCGGCCAACTCGCCCGCCTCTCCCAGGATCCCTTCGCCGCCGAAATCAAACCCACCGACGAGGAGATCAAAGCCTACTGGGAAAACATCCAGGACTCCTTCATGACCGAGGAACTCCGCAAGTTCACCTACATCATCGTCACCCCGGAAATGCCCGCCGCCGAGGAGGAGAAAGACGCGGAAACCATCGCCGACGCCGCCATGACCGATGAGCGGAAGAAGGCAAAGGAAGCGGAAAAAGCGAAAAAAGCCGCCGAACTCGCCGAAACCCGTCGCAAGAAGCAACTCGAAACCGACGAGGCCGTGGACATCTTCTCCGTCAACCTTGAGGAGCAATCCGGCGCCGGATTCGAGGAACTCGCCAAGGAAAACACCTGGGAGGCGAAAACCTCCGAACTCTTCTCCCGCTCCTCTCCGCCCGCCGATCTCGATCTGAACCTCCGCTCTTCCAGCCGCGGCGGCAAGGCCGTGGACGAGCTGTTCCAGATCCAGACCACCTCCGATCCGCTCTCCAAGATCTCCCAACCCATCGCCGTCGGCGAAAACCAATGGCTCGTCGCCCGCCTCGACGGTGAGGAAAAGGCCCGTCCCAAGACCTTCGGGGAAGCCAGGGACGAGGCCCGTGACCAATACATCCAGGAGAAGGCGTCCGAGGCCATGAGGAAAGCCGCCGAGGAGGCTCTCGAAAAAATCAAGGCCGCCGTCGAAGCCGGCAAATCCTTCGCCGAAGCCGCCAAGGAAGCCGGAATCGAGGAAACCAAGACCGTCGAAAAGGTCAACAGCACCTACCGCCCCGACGCCGCCACCGAACCCCGCAATCTGCTCGAAGTCGGCCGCCACATCGATCCCGGCTCCTTCGCCGACGTGATCATTGAAACCGACCGCGCCTTCATCTTCCAAGTCACCAGCCGCGAGGTCGTCAAGGAGGAGAACGCGGACACGCTGCTGGATTCCCAGGTCAAGGATACCGCCGGGACCAACGAACTCAGCGCCTTCACCGACTGGCTCGCCAACCGCATCGAGGCCGCCAACGTCGTCCGCCTTTACAAGCAATAGGCCCGGAATGAGCAATGAACCGCGGATGAACGCGGATGAACGTTGATCCGCGGGGATTGACCTGCGGGATGTTTTGTCGCCTTGCGGGTCAAAACACCCTGCTACGAAACCAAGGATTTGAAACAACGAAAACCGTGCAATGGACGACCTCCCCACCCTGTTCGACGATGCCAACGGCCACCTCGCCATCGGTGAAATGGAGGAAGCCATCGCGCTCTACCGCCGCTGCGTCGCCATCGATCCGGCCTTCTTCGACGGCTGGCACGCCCTCGGCATGGCCCTCATGAAAACCGGGGCCATCAAGGAAGCCATCGGCTGCGGACTCCAGGCCGTCACCCTCCGCCCCAACGACCTCCTCGCCTGGACCGGACTCTCCCAGATGTACGTCCGGGACGGCAATATCCCCGAAGCCGAATCCGCCAAGGCAAACGCCCGCATCCTCTCCCTCGGCGGCAAAGTCGTCAGGGACGCCCCTTGAATCCGAACTCCGGCCCACGCCGCCGCACCTGGCCGGTGGTCCCATTCCCGCGGATGCGGAAGGCGTGGGGTGTCAGGCGGAAAAGGAGGGGGATTTCGGAATATCGGGAGCGGGAGAGGGTTTGGCGGATTGTCCGGAGGTGGTTTCCACGGCCCAGGTGATGGCGCCGGTGATGAGGACGGCGGACATGGCGGCGTAGAAGGCCCAGATGGTGTTTTTGCCGGCGGTGAAGCCGTAGTTGTGAAGACCCACGCCGAGGAAGTTCACATGCCACCAGGAGAAGGTGACGACGATGGCGGTGAAGACGGAGGCCAGGTGCAGGCCCCATTCGCGGATGAAGCCGCCGAGGCGGGCGTGGAGGATGGCGAGGGTCCAGAGCACGATGAGGAGCGCGCCGTTTTCCTTGGGGTCCCAGCCCCAGAAACGGCCCCAGGAGTAGTTGGCCCAGATGCCGCCGAGGACGGTGCCGACCAACGAGAGGAAGAGGGTGAAGCAAATCATCCCGTACACGGTGCGGGTGAAGGTCCGGCGGAGATCCTTGTCTCCCCCGTCGAGTCCGAGGCCGCGCATGAGCACGTAGGCGGAGGAGAGGAACGCGGCGAGCAGCCCGCCGGAGTAGCCGAGGGTGATGGTGATGACGTGGGTGGTGAGCCAGAAGTTCGAATCGAGCACGGCGACCAGCGGGTCCATGTGGTCCCTGGCATCGCCGAGTTCGAAGCGGCGGGCGAGGATGATGAGTCCGGCGCCCACGATGGCTCCGACTCCGAGGGCGAAGCGGCGGCGGTTGAGCCACTCGACGACGAGGGCGAGGAAGACGGCGGTGGCGGCGATGAAGATGATGGTGTCGTAGAGGTTTCCGACGGGCGGGCGCAGCATGATGACACAGCGCTTGACGATGGCGATGGTGCAGTAGGCAAAACCGGCGATGGTGGATGCGGCACAGATCCACATGGCGATCCTGCCGGCGGTGTTGCGGCCGAAAGTCCACATGGCGAGTGCGGCGAGGGTGCCGATGAGGAACCAGGCAAGGGCGTAGAGGAACCAGTTCCTGTGATAATAGGAGGCTTCGAGCGGGACGCTGCGGTATTCGCCGCGGGTCTTGGCTCGCGAGGCGAAACGGTCGCCAGCCTTGGTGAGGGCGTCGCGGAAGGCGGCTTCGTCGGTATTGGCGAGGCGGGCGGCGGTTTCCAGGGACTGGATGTCCCCGACGGCTTGCTCGGGGTTTTCGGACTCGCCGCTCATCACGCTCATGATGGCATTGCCGGCGCTGAGCCAGGTGGGTTCCTTGCGGTCCTCGGGCGGGAGGAGGAAGAGGCTGAACTTGGCGAAGTTGGAGGCGTCGAGAACCTGTTCGAGCAGGTCGCGGAGGCGGGGTTCCATGGACTGGCCGTGGCCGCCATGGCCGATTTGCTCGCGGATGGCGGGCGCGGTGAGCATCAGGGAGCTGACGTCGGCGCGTTTGTCCGGCGCGCCGTTTTCACCGGAGCCGCGGAGGATGACGCCGTTGCGGGCGAAGCTGAAGTAGCCGAGCAGGCTTTCGTAAACCTGGAGGTTGTTGGCGAGGTCGATGATCTGGGTCTGGACGGGAGCGCGCTGCTTCTGCTCGATGGCGCGGTATGCCTGGGAGAGTTCGCCGAGTTTTCCGCGGCCGGGCTCGATATCGGCATAACTGTAGCGGTCCCGCCTGCCGCGGGGTTTCACGCCGATGGCTTCGAGGGCGGCGGAGTTATCAACACGGAAGGTGGGCTGATGGATGGCGAACTGGGGGCGGAAGAGGGCGTCCAGCAGCCATTCGGTGGGTTTGATCCTGTAATCGGCGGAGTCCCCGGAGATGCGCATGGAGCGCGCGCCGTGGAGCGAGAGCATGGTGAATCCCGCGAAGGTGGAGAGCGGCTTGATGCGTCCGCCGTCCTGCACGGCGACGGTTTCGGCCGCGCGGAGGGTTTCCGGAGACCATGTCCTGTATCCGGCGACGGGCCGGGACTCGCCCTTGGGCGTGTTGTCCCTGACGACGTGATAGAGCGCGGCGATCAGGCCGAGCATGGCGAGCGTCGCGGCGATCCAGCGTCCGGCGCCGAACTGTTTTTCAGACATGGCGTTGTTTGCGGGTGTTGGAGCCAAGGTAGGAGAAGAAGCGGGTGAGGAAGGTGACAAGCATGCCGAAGGTGACGATGTAGAGGCTGTATTCCGGCCACTTGTCGGCGGGGTTTCTGACAATTTCAAAGACGGAATACATGCGTTGGCCGGGCCCCGCGCCGGGAGGTCCGTAGCTGGCCTGGAAGAAGGTGAGCCCCTCGTAACGCATGGGCTCGTTCATCTGGATGGTGACAGGGGCCTCGGTACCGTTTTCGATGCGGGTGATCCTGCTGATGAACTTTTTGGGTTTCATTGTTCCCGGATGGAACTCGGCGGTGAAGTGATCGAGCCGGACGGTGAAGGGCATGGGCCAGAGGCGTTTGCGCATGTCCACGGTGAAGGCGCGCCCGCCATCGCGGACGGTGAAGGGATGGAAGCTGGCTCCGGCGAGGATGAAGGGATCGCCCTTGGTGCCGTCGCGCCGGACGATGCGGGCGTAACAGGCGGCGGTGTTGGCCTCGGCATTGATCTCGCCGGGTTTCTCCATGAGATAGTATCCGTCCGCCACGCGTTCGGAGTTTCGCGGGGCGCGCTCGGTCTCGGAAACGGGCACGGCATTGGTGAAATAGCCGGCGATTTCCAGATCAAAGGGAAACTTCGGGAAGCGCAGCAGCCGGGAAGAGCCGTCTGTCAGGTCGTCGATTTGCGCACCGCGCACGACGTGGATGTCATGGGCCCTGCCCTCGCGGATCTCGGCGATCTCGACGACGTATTCGAAGTAGTCCTCGGCGGTGTCGCCGGACTGGCCTTCGCTGACGGGCATGTTTCCGCGCTCGGAGAAGTGGTGGGCCACACCGCCGGCGACGAGCATGAAAATGATGCCGAGGTGGGAGATGATGTTGCCCGCGTGTTTCCAACCCTTGCGGATGCGGATGACACCGCCGAGAGTGAGGTTGAGCAACAGGACGGCGCAGACCCAGTAGCCGCCGGGCAGGGGCAGCGGAACGGTCTTGCCCTTGAGTTCCGGCAGGATGAAGAGCGAGCGCCAGTCGAAGTATTTGTTCAGGGTGGGATAGAGGCCGTTGTCGATCTGCTCAAGGGTGGCGAACCAGGTGAGGAGGCCCATCAGCAGGAGCAGAACGGTGGCGAGGCCGAAGCCCGAGAGGAAATCGAAGACCCGCAGGGGGATCGGACGTGGTGGCGGCGGCGGCGGCCTGTCGTTTCGGTGATCCGTTTCAATCATGATCTGGCGCGGTGCGGATACGTTGGCTCACTCGGCCATCTTCAGGTCGCGGGCGAAGTTTTCGAGGGTGGCCTTTGCGGAACGGACCTCGGCCTCGGGGCCGACCATTTTGACGGTGAGGATGCGGCCATTGATCCGGGCGACGACACCGGCGAGTCCGTGGCCGGGTTTCGGAGGGGCGCCCATGCCGGCGGCGTATTCGCCGGTGGCCTCGACCCAGGTGCCGGTGGTGCCTGCGATGGGGACGGTGCGGAGCTTGGCGAGCCCGTCGGCATCGAGTTCCGGAGAGTCGAACTGTTTCAGCCAGCGGTTGACGTTGTCCGGCACGGATCCGGAGGCGATGGTGACCCAGACCTCGCCCATGCCGCTTTCGCCGAAGCGGTAGTTGAGGAGGCGCATCTGGGTGGATGGCAGGGCGAGCCAGCCCTCGGGGGTGTCCGCCTTGACGGGGCTGGGGCGGGCGTCGCGAAAACGTTCGTCGCTGGTGGCGTCGAGCTTGGGGGCGGTGTCCCGGGTGGTCGCGGCGCGGGTCTCGGAAACGGTGAGTTCCGCCGGTTTCTCCCGGCATGAGGGCGCGAGGGCGGCGGTTGCCAGGATGAGGAGCGTTCGGCCAGTCACGCCGGGGCGATAGCCCTGCATGCGGCGTGGCGCAAGCGGAATCGGGCGCGGTCAGTCGAGCAGTTCGCCGTAGTGCTTGCGCGCGAGGTTCATCGAGAGATCGAGCACTCCCTGGCTGCGGCTGTGGCGCAGGGCCTCGTCCGACATGGCGGCGCATTCGGCGTAGCTGAGGGAGCGGATGGCTTGGCCGACGGACGGGACCTGCTGCGGGCCGACGGAGAGTTCCTCGACGCCGAGGCCGATGAGGAGCGGGGTGAGCCGGATGTCGCCGGCCATTTCGCCGCAGATGCCGGTCCAGATGCCGTTGTCGGTGGCGGCGTCGATGGTCCGCTTGATGAGCCGGATGACGGCCGGGTGGGTGGGCCGGTAGAGGTCCGCGACGTGGGGGTTCACCCGGTCGGCGGCGACGGTGTATTGGATGAGGTCGTTGGTGCCGATGGAGAAGAAATCGACCTCGGGCGCCAGCAGGTCGGCGCAGAGGGCGGCGGCGGGCACCTCGATCATGATGCCAACGGGCATGTCCTTGTCGAAGGGAATGCCCTCCCGATCGAGTTCGTCCATGCAGCGGCGGACCATTTCCTTGCATCGCCAGACTTCGGAGAGGCCGGAGATCATGGGAAACATGACGGCCACCTTGCCCTCGGCGCTGGCCCGCAGGATCGCGCGGATCTGCTCGCGGAACATGGCGGGGCGGGACAGCGAGACACGGATGCCGCGCCAGCCCAGGAAGGGGTTCGGCTCGGGTTCGGTGAGCGGCTCCACGGGGAGCTTGTCGCCACCGGCGTCCAGAGTGCGGATGATGACGGTGTGGGGTGCCATTTCCCGAACGACCCTGGAGTAGGTGGCGGTCTGGCTTTTCTCGTCGGGCATTTCCTCGCTGTTGAGGAGGAGAAACTCGGTGCGGTAGAGGCCCACGCCCTTGGCCGCGCTGCGCTTGACGAGCGGGAGTTCGTCCACGATCTCGATGTTGGCGGAAACGGTGATCTGGCGGCCGTCGATGGTCTCGGTGGCGGCTCCCCGTTTCTCCTCGAGCGAGCTGCGCACCCGGGCCTTCGCGTCATCAAGGCGGCGGTACCGCTCCAGCGTGTCGGGCGCGGGATGGAGGATCAGTTTCCCGGTGTAGCCGTCCAGAATGGCGGGAGTGAGCGCCATCACGTCGATGACGGCGCATTCGAGCCCGACCACGGCGGGCACGCCGAAGGCGCGGGCGAGGATGGCGGTGTGGGAATTGACGCTGCCCTGCTCGGTGGCGAATCCGAGCACATGGCGGCGGTTCATGGAAGCGGTGTCCGAGGGGGCGAGGTCATAGGCCACGAGGATGTGGCGGTCATCGGGCCCCTGGTGGCGCGCGTCGCTATCGGGCGAGAAATTCCGGAGCACGCGCTGGGCGACGTCCTCGATATCGGCCGTGCGCTCGCGGAGGAAAGGATCCGGGATGCGGCGCATGGCTTCGAGGAAGTTCTGCATGACGGCGTAAAACGCGTATTCGGCATTCTGCTGGCGGATGCCGATCGCCTTTTGAACGCGATCCACGACAGCCTTGTCCTCCAGCATCATCACGTGGGCTTCGAAGATCCCGCTCTCGTTTTGCCCGGCGAGATCCTCCAAACGGCTTTGCAGCTCGATGAGCTGGCGTTTCGTCAGATCCACCGCACCGCGGAAGCGCTCCTGTTCGCCGGCGATCTCGGATTCCTCGATCTCATAGACCTCGGGAGCGGAAAACCCGCGGGCGATCACATGCACCGGAGCGATGGCGATCCCGGGGGACGCCGGGATCCCCTCGTAGATGACTTCCGGATGTTCCTCGCTCTTCGGCATTCGCTGACAGCATCCTGCCCGCCCCGGGGGAGCGTTCAAGGAACAATTTCCCGAAGGCGCTGGGCAGCCGGCTCTTGCATGCCGGAGAAACGGTGCCAGTTTCCAGCCGTGAACATGATCTCACGGGTATTCTCCGCACTCGCCGGTGGCGCCATGGTGTCCGCCGCGGCCGAGCCTCTCGCCGAGGGGGCGGCACTGCCTGCGGCCGCGCAGGTCAACCAGGACGGAAAAACGACCGATCTCGCCAAAACCGGCGCGGAGGGCTGGCTGCTGGTCTACTTCTATCCGAAAGCCGATACCCCCGGATGCACCAGGCAGGCGTGCAGTCTTCGCGACGCATTCGCCGAACTCAGCGCCAAGGGCGTGAAGGTGATCGGGGTGAGCAACGACACCCCTCAGGCTCAGAAGGCGTTCAAGGACAAGTTCCGCCTGCCATTCGATCTGCTGGCCGACGAGGACGGCGCCATCACCAACGCGTTCGGCGTGCCGAAGACCCTTGGTTTCACCAAGCGCCAGGCGTTTCTCTTCAAGGACGGCAAGCTTGTGTGGCGGGACCTCGCCGCATCCACGGACCAACAGGCGGCCGATGTCCTGAAGGCGTTAGGCAAGTGACTCATCCCTCCGCGGCGGCGCTCGCCTTGCGGAGATATTCGCAGATCACCGGGATTCTGCCGCCCACGGACTCCATTTCCAGCAACTCCTGGCGCAGATCGGGCTCATGGATGAATTGCTGGCAAACGATGTCGGTCATCAACGCCGGATCCTCGGCGCGGTCGAGCAGGGAAAACACACCGCTCTGGACTTCCTGCGGCAGCATCCGGATGGCATCCTCCACCGCGCCGCGCAAGGTCTTCATCGCGGCATCCGCCTGGTTTGCGGGATCGAAAAACGAAAGCACCGGCTCGATACCGGCAAACGGATAGGTCTTACCCCCGAGCCACTCGGTGAAGCGCACCCGCATGACCCCGTGGAGCAGAAGCTGTGAGGTTCCGTCATCCTGCTCGCGGGACGCCCTCACCAGACCGATGGTTCCCACGGGGGCCACGCAATCGGCCGGGCGCGGCGTCTCCTCCCCCACCCTCCTTGCGACCGCGAAGAAACAATCCCCCTCCAGCGAATCCTCCAGCATGTTGCGGTAGCGCGGCTCGAAGATGCGGAGCGGCAATCCCCCGTGCGGAAACAGGGTGCAATCCGGCAGCAGCATCACGCCACAGCGTTCGGGGAGGTGGATGGAGGCCATGTTTTCACGAGGCATACACCACGGGGCCACCCGTGCAAGCCGGATGATGCGGCGCAAGGCTTTGCTTTTCACGGCTTTTTGACCTTGCCACGATTTTTGAAACAACAAACCTCCCCCGCGTCGCTTTGACGCGCGCGGACTCAGTCCGACCAAATCACTCCACCAACCATGATCGAAGTCGAAAGTCTCACCAAACAGTTCGGAACCAAACGCGCCGTGGACAGCCTGTCCTTCACGGTCAAAAAGGGCGAGGTGCTCGGTTTCCTCGGGCCCAACGGAGCCGGGAAATCGACCACCATGCGCATGATCACCGGCTTCATTCCGCCCACCTCGGGCGACGCCAGGGTCTGCGGCATCTCCATCATCGACAAACCGACCGAGGCCAAAACGAAAATCGGTTATCTTCCCGAGTCCGCGCCACTCTACAACGACATGACCGTGGTCGGATTCCTCCGCTTCTGCGCCAACGTCCGCGGCATGGGCGGAGCCGGGCGCAATGACGCGGTCGAGCGCGCCATCGAGACCTGCTTCCTCACCACCGTGGCCAAACAATCCATCGACACCCTCTCCAAGGGCTACCGCCACCGCACCTGCCTCGCCCAGTCGCTGCTCCACGATCCCGACGTGCTCATCCTCGACGAGCCGACCGACGGCCTGGACCCCAACCAGAAACACGAGGTTCGCCAACTCATCAAGCGCCTCGGCGAGAACAAGGCCATCCTCTTCTCCACCCACATCCTTGAGGAGGTCGAGGCCGCCTGCACCCGCGCCGTCATCGTTGACAGGGGGAAAATCGTCGCCGATGGCACGCCCTCCGAGCTGATCGAGCAATCCGGCACCGGCTCCCTAACCGATCTGTTCCGCCGCCTCACCACCCGCGACACCGAGGCCGCCGCCTGACGGCATTTCCAAATTTCAAATCCCGAATCTCAAATCCAGATGACCTCCCTGACCATCTACAAACGCGAACTCACCAGCTACTTCTCCCAACCCACCGCCTACGCGATCATCGTCATCTTCCTGGCGCTGTCGATGGGCCTGACATTCAGCTTCGGCCAGTTCATGCGAGTGGGCGACGCCTCGCTGGAGTGGACCTTCTTCTTCTGGCACCCTTGGATCTACATGCTGCTGGCACCCGCCGTGGGCATGAAACTCTGGGCCGACGAGCAACGCACCGGCACCATCGAGTTGCTGGGAACCTTCCCGCTCTCCACCTGGAGCGCCATCATCGGCAAGTTCCTCGCCGCCGCCAGTGTCTGGCTCGTCGCACTACTGCTCACCTTCCCGATCGTCATCACCGTGAACTACCTCGGAGACCCGGACAACGGTGCGGTTTTTTCCGGTTACATCGGCAGCTTCCTCGTCTGCGCCACCTTCCTTGCCATCACCATGCTCGTCTCCGCCTGCACCCGGGACCAGGTGGTCTGCCTGATCGTATCGGTGGCCATCTGCGTAACCATGGTGCTCTGCGGCTATGACGACTTCACCCGCGAGTTGGCCAAGGCCGCCTCACCCGCCGTCGTCGAGGCCGTCACCGCCATCGGCGTCTGGGAGCATTTCCGCTCGCTCAACCGCGGGTTGTTCCGCCTCCAGGATTTCGTCTGGTTCGGATCGTTCATCGTCATCTGCCTGCTGGGCACCAGCGCCATCCTCTCCGCCAAGCGTGCCTGACGGATATCATCTCAGAATTCAAGCATTTCGGAATTTCCCATGAAAATCACCCATCCCGTCACCCGTGCCGCATTCGGCGTGGCCGCCCTGGCCGCGATCGCCGTATCCGCGAACTGGCTCGTCTCGCTCACGCCCCTGGGCAACCGCGGCGTGGACTTCACCGAGAAGCAGATCCACACGCTTTCGGACGGCACCAAGGCCATCCTCGGCGAGTTGGACACTCCGGTGGTCCTCCGTTACTACGCCTCGCGCAATACCGACTACATGCCGGAACACATCAAACTCCACATGCGCCGCGTGGACGACCTGCTCAAGGAATACGCCTCGCTTTCAAAAGGAAAACTCCGCGTTGAAAACCTCGACCCCGAGCCCGACACAGACGCCGAGGACTCCGCCAATCTCGACGGCCTCAGCGGCCAGCGCATCGATGACCAGAACCTCTTCTTCGGCATCGCCGTCTCATGCCTGGACAAGACCAGCGTGCTTCCCTTCCTCAATCCCAGCGAGGAAACGATGCTCGAATACCATCTCTCCAAGGCCATCGCCGAAGTCACCGCGCCCACCAAACCCAAGGTCGGCATCATGTCCGGAATCGACATGAAGGGCGGCCCCGCGATGATGCCGGGACAACCGCCCAACCGCCCGTGGGTGATCTATCAGCAGATGAAACAAACCTTCGACGTCGTCGATGTCGAAATGGAAAACCCCACCCTCGATCCCAAGGAGCTGAAGGTTCTGCTGTTGTTCCATCCGGCCAACATCACGCCCGAGGCGGAGTTCGCCGTGGATCAGTACCTGCTTGGCGGCGGCACCGTTGTCGCCTGTCTGGACGCCTACTCCGTGGCCGCCCAAATGACCGGTGGCGGCAATCCGATGATGGGCATGCCCGGCACCCCCACCACCTCCACACTCCCCACCCTGCTCAACGCGTGGGGCGTCTCGTTCGAGTCCGGCCAGGTGCTGGCGGATCCCGCCTACGCCACCACACTCGCCGGCGACCGCACCGGACTCGCCGTGCTCACTCTCGACAGGAAATCGATGCCCCAGACGGACAACGTCATCACCAAGGACCTCGGATCCGTCACCCTCTTCCTCCCCGGAGCGTTCACCCGCACCGGTGGCGGCGGAGTCGCGGCCAACGTGCTGATGAAATCCACCACCGGCGCGGGTTTCGTCGATTCGATGCGCGCCTCGCAGCTCGATCCGGCGCTCACCACCACCTTCCGTCCGTCCGGCACCGCCTATGATCTGCTCACCCACCTGACAGGCACCTTCAAGACCGCCTTCCCGGATGGCGACCCCAAGGCCAAGTCCGATGAGGAAAACAAGGACCACTCCGCTGAGGACGACAATGAAGGCGCGGAAGACGACAAGAAGGAAGAGGAGAAGAAGGAGGACAAACCCGAGTCACTCAAGGAGGGCATCGCCCCCGGCAATGTCTTCCTCATCGCCGACATCGATGCCTTCTACGACCGCTTCGCCTACAATGTGCAGAACTTCGGCGGCATGCAGATGGCCTCGCCAATCAATGGCAACTCCTCGCTGCTTTTCAACCTGCTCGACCAGGCCGTCGGTTCCAAGCACCTGATCGGTTCCCGTTCCCGTTCCGCCATCCGCCGCCCGTTCACCGTGGTCCAGCAAATGGAGGCCGAGTTCAACCGGAAGGCCGGAAAGAAAGTGGAGGAAATCCAAACCATGAGGAAGGAAACCCTGGAACGCCTGCAACAACTTCAGGAAAACCGCGCCGAGTCAAACAGCCCCTACGCCTCTCCCGAACAGGAGGCGGAAATCCGCAAACTGCGCAAGGAGGAGGTGGAACTGGGCAAACAGATCCGCGAACAGGAAAAGGATCTGCGACGCCAGAAGGACAAACTCTCCGGTAAAATCATCCTCCTCAACGTGGCCACCGTGCCCTCGCTGGTCATCCTCGCGGGCCTCGGACTGTTTCTCCAACGCCGCCGCTCCACCCGTGCCCGCTGATATCAAATCCCGAATCCCGAATTCACAACTCCATCTGATATGAACAAACGTCAGGTCATCATCCTCTGGATCATCGCCATCGCCATCGGCGCCGCCGTCGGCATCGTGAAACTCACCCAAAAGGACTCCTCCAAGGCCGCCACCAAACGCGCCGCCGGTGAGACCCTCTTCGAATCCTTCCCCGGAACCGACGTCGCCAAGGTCGGGATCCAGGGAGCGGACGGCACGGTCACCATCGCCAAAAAGGACGGAAACTGGGTGATCGCCCAACGCGACGATTATCCGGCGAACCCCGCTTACGTGAACGACCTCATCCGCACCTTGACCGAACTCAAGGTCACCCGCGGCATGGAGGCCGGCCCCTCGTTCGCGCCGCGCTTCGGCATGGACGAGAGCGCCACAACCGCCGAGGCCCGCGGACTCACCGCCACCTTCAGCGATGTCACGGGCAAGGAAATCGCCAGGGTTTCGCTCGGCAAAAACATCGAAAGCGGCCAGGACATGGGGCCCATGGGCGGCGGCATGTCGGTCGGGCGCTACGTTCGCAACCACGCGGACGAGTCCGGATTCTACGCCGTGAGTGAAATGTTTCCCTCCGTGAGCGCCGAGCCCCAACGCTGGCTCAAGGATGACTTCATCGGTCCGGACAAAGTGAAATCCATCAGTCTCACCCAAAAGGGCAAGGAGGACATCGCCTGGAAACTCGTCCGCGAAACCGAAGACGCGGAATACAAACTCGAGGGAGCCGCCGGCGGCGAGGTGCTCGACACCAACGTCACCGCTCCTCTCAAGACCGTCTTCGCCTACGCCCGCTTCGACGATGTCGTGCCCGCGGACAAGGTCGCCGAAAGGGCCGACGGCGGCAACAGGCAAACCGTCGTGCTGGAAACCGTCGAGGGCTTCAAATACACCATCGGCATCACCCCGGTGAAGGACTCCACCGAGAAGGTGCTCATGACCGTCAACGTCACCGGCGAGATCGCCAAGGAACGCAAGAAGGAGGAGGGGGAAACGCCCGAGGATGCCAAAACCAAGGACGAGGCCTTCACCGAACGCGTGAAGCTTCTCAACGAAAAGCTTGAGAAGGAAAGCAAGCTGGCCGGCCGCACCTTCGAGGTCGCCAAGACCACCGTCGATCTCCTGCTCAAGGAGCGCGACCAGCTCATCACCCAAGCCGCTCCCGCCGATCCGGACCAGGGTTCCGTCCAACAACTCCCCGGCGGCATCATCGCCACTCCGCCCGCGGATGGTTCGGACGCGTCGATCAGCCCGCAAGCGCCCCCCGCGAACACCCCGCCCGCGCCCAGGCCGAGGCACACCGCCACCACTCCGCCCATCGAGGCCGTCACCCCGCCCATCGCCGTGCCTCCCCTCGAAGAGGATGATGCGGACAACGCGGCGGAGCCTGCGGATGAAGGGGACGAAGAGTAAGCGCCTCCCGCACTCACCCGCCCTCCGTCTTGCAGGACCGGGTTTCCGGTGCTAGGAAATCCGCCGATGAAATTTATCCGCCTCGTTTCGCTGGTTATCCTGAGCGCCATCTCCGCCATCGCGGCGGCAAAAAAGGGAAAACCGATTGTCGCCGTCTATGACATCGGGAAACCGGTCACCGAGTCCGGCAGGGCGCAAGCCTCGATGTTCGATCTCGGCATGGACGCCTCCAGGCCGCTCACCCTGTTCGACATCACCCGCAGCATGGAAATGGCGGCCGCGGATCCGCTGGTGAAGGCGCTGGTTCTGGACGTGGACGGGGCGGAACTCGATTTCGCGCAGATCCAGGAACTCCGCCGCCGGCTCATGGCCGCGCGCGAGGCGGGCAAGGACGTGTGGATGTACACGGAGTCGCTCTCCAACGCCACCGCCCTGTTAGGCAGCGCGGCCAACCATTTCACGCTGATGCCGGAGGCCGACTGCTCGTTTCACGGCATCCATGCCGAGTCGATGTATTTCAAGGGCCTTCTCGACAAGGCCGGCGTGCGCGCCGAGGTCATCCACATCGGCGACTTCAAAAGCTTCGGCGAAACGTTCTACCGCAATGGCCCCAGTGATGAGGCGAGGCGGCAGGAGGAAAAACTTGTCGATGACATCTATCGCCAACTCGCCGCCAACGTCGCCACCGGCCGCAAGCTCGATGCCGGGAAGGTGAAATCCATCATCGACGACGGCTCTCTCAACGCCCTGGACATGTCCGCCAACGGCATGGCCGACCACCTCCTGCACCGCACCGACTTCGTGAGGAAAATCCGCGAGACCTACGGCAAGGACACCGACTATGACAGGGGTTACGAACTCCCCGATCTCGAAGGTCCGGAAATCAGCGGGCTGATGGATGTTTTCAAGCTGATGTTCAGCAAGGACGGCGCCGCCAAATCCAAGAAGGACTTCGTGGCCGTGGTCGCGCTCGAAGGCGACATCACCGGCGAATCCGTGGCTCCGGTCCGCAGCCGGATACTCAAACTCGCCAAGGACGAAAAGGCGAAGGCCCTGGTGCTCCGCGTCAACTCCCCCGGCGGCTCCGCCCTTGCCAGCGAGGTGCTGTGGGAGGCCACAGACGAATGGAAGGCGACGAAAAAACCCTTCGTCGTCTCGATGGGCGGCGTGGCGGCCAGCGGCGGATACTACGTTTCCGCGGGCGCTGACCGCATCTTCGCGGAGGCCGGAACCATCACCGGATCGATCGGCGTGGTGGGCATGAAATTCGTGGTGGGCGGCGCGATGGAGAAACTCGGCATCACCACCCACACCATCCAGCGCGGGAAAAACGCCGGAACCATGAGCATGACCCGCGGCTTCACACCGGAGGAGACCGAGTTGGTTAGAAAATCCATGGAACAGGTCTATGTCACCTTCAAGAAACGGGTGGCCGACGGTCGCGGCGCAGCACTCAAGGGCGACCTCGAGGCGCTCGCGGGCGGCCGGGTTTACAGTGGCAAACAGGCGCTCGAAATCGGCCTCGTCGATGAAATCGGCGGTCTCAGCGAGGCCATCGCCCACGCCGCCGCCAAGGCCTCGCTCGAAGAGCCGGAAGTCAGGCTCCTGCCCGAACCCAAAAGTGGCATCGAGGGGCTCTTCGCCAAGCCCGACAAGGACAAGGAAATGATCCGCGCCAACACCCGGCGCGCTTCCGCCGGAGGAAACCTCCTGGCCGCGCTGAAGGCCGCCGGACTCGCCGAGGCTCTGCCCCCCGCCGCGAAAGCCGCCGTTTCGCGCCTCGTTTCCCGGCTCGATGCGTTTCGCGAAACGCGCGTCCTGCTGCTCGGGACGGATCTGCAAATCCGCTGATTATCTCCCTTGAGGCACCCGCCAAACGATTTCGCCACGATTTTCAGTTGTCCCATGGCTCGGACCCTGCTCATTGTGCGCATGCCCATCCGGGCGTTTCGTCACCATGGCACAATCACTCAAGGATCGCATCGGCTTCACTCCCACAGGTCCCGCCATCGCTTCTCCCGATGAGGAGAACCGCCTCAGGGAATTCGTCAATCTCAAGCTGGCCGCACGAGGCCACGCCATCGTCGGAAACGAGGACGATTACCCGTTTCTCGACCTCGGCCGCTCGCTGATCGCGAATTTCCAGGAAAAATCCCGGCTGTTGTCCGACTACCTTTGCCCGGTTGACGCCGCGATCGACCAGTATCTGCACGACTACCTCGGCGAGGAAATCGTGGCGGAGGTCTTCCCGGACCGGAAACACCTCGTGCCGGTGGCCGCTTTCATCACCGAGCGCCACGGCATCGCCCGGATGCTCTCCCTGCCGCCGGATCAGGACGAGTTCAAATCCTCCATCCTCAGTTCCTACCGCGTCCACCAGGGGGTTTGTCACAATCCCGCCAGCGACCGGCGCACCACCGAGGGCGTCTTCCACGTCTGCGAGGGCGGCCTGCCGGTCCCCGCGGACAAGAAAGCGGTGCCCAAAATCGCCTTCGCCCACCTGCTCAGGCACGCGCTCAATCCGCCCGAGGACCTGATGACCCTGCCCTTCACCGGCACCTCGCCCAACCCGGCGCGCGTTTTCGTCTCCAACCTGCTGCGCCCGGTCATCTCGCCGGAAGTCCCCGGCGTATCGCCGGAGAAATCCATGGAAGTCCGCTTCTTCGCTCCCGGCAATCTGGTAAGCAACCTGGATTTCGTGGAAAGCATCTTCGGCAACGCCGGCGATCCCTACCTGCCGGACAACGACTCCCGCCTGGACGCCGACCACTGGTCCGGCCACACCGGCTGTGTCATCCTCGCCCCGCACCTCGTCACCTTCACCAAAAAGGAACTCGGCCTGCCGCATGTTTCCGAGGCCACCGACCGCCAGAAGCGAGACGGCATGTGCTGGGAGAAACCGGACGAAACCTACAACGGCGGCAACGCCTTCAAGATCACCTGCCGGGACAAACGCGGCACCGTCGTCACCATCATCGCGGACAACTACTACGGATACTGCAAGAAGGAGGTGAAAACCCAGATCAGCTACGCCACCAACCTCTTCGGCAATGCCGAGGAGGAACACGCCGGCGGCGCGATCGCCTTCCCCAGTTTCGACCTCGGCGAGGACTTCCAGCTCTCCGACTACTCCCCCACCGTGGACCACACCTTCGGCGGCGTGATCGCCAGCTACGCGAAACTCCTTGATCTCCAGGAACAGGGCTACGGCATCGACAAGCTCTACCGTGACATCTACTACGTGCCCGAGGACGTCCACATCGATCTCCACAACCAGAGGATCTCCTGGAACAACTCCGACGGGCCGCAGGAAATCCCGCTGCAACCCGGCATCACCTACGTGCTGCCCTCCGGCTACAAGGTGGAAATGGTCAAGCCCACCGAAGGCATGCGCTGGCGGCTTATCGGCACCAACGCCGAGGGCACCTTCTGCCACAAGCCATGCACCGTCTCCGGCGGAGGCAAGTCCGAGATATCGAAATCCATCTCGGACGCGATGATCACCGCATCGCTCCTCATCACCGATTTCCAACGCGACTTCGACGCCGCCGAGGCCATCATCCACCGCAACTTCGAGGACCGCTACCCGGAACCGCCGGACCCGAACAAACCCAGCCGCCCGCTGCTCAGCCCGCGGCGCTCGCTCGGGTCGGTCATCCGCCTGCTCACCCCCAGCCCCACCTTCACTCCGGAATACAACGCCTGGGTTTCCACCATCTCCTCTTCTGTTAGAGACCTCGTGCTGCTCATCAAGCGCTTCTACAAGTCCGACTGGGGCGACAACTGGCGCGAGCGCTTCACCGTGGACCTCATCAACGGCCAGCCCGGCCGCAACCTGATCTACCGCCGCCAGCGCCTTGTCGCCCAATACCTGCGCGTCGGTTTCACGGGCGACGGCACCTGGCGCACCTTCTCGCTGCGCAAGGACTTCGCCCCCGCCCGCAAGATCCAGACCGAGGATGATATCAGCGCCTCCCTTGTCGTGCCCAAGGACCGCGTCGAGGGCCTGCATCCGGAACTGCCGAATCCCTCGGTGAAATTCATCCGCAACTGCGAATACCGCCTGTTCCAGCGCCCGGACGACGCCATCCACCGCGGCTACGACAAGCATACCGAGTCGGACTTCGGCAAGGGCGGCCTGTTTTTCTCAAACTACGAGCCCATCACCCGCAAGGGCGCCAGGGCGATGGTCGATGACGCCATCCGCTTCGAGCAATTCACCGCGCCCATGCGCGACATGCTGCGCGACTTCGTCGCCGGAGATCGCGCCGACTACGTCATCAGCACGCACCAGCCGCGCATCGTCGATGGCAAACCCACCAAAAATCCCCGCTACCTTCAGAACCGCCCGGATCTTGAGGATCCCCGCTCGGTTTACCTCGCCATTCTGGGCAAGCGCTTCTTCCGCCGCATCCCGCTGGACGCGCCGGTGCCCATGCCCGTGAACTCGGTGCTCGCCGGCCGCCGCAACAATCCGCCGGACGCCAAGGCGGGCATCCGCGCGCTCGCCGTTTTCAATCCCATCCACTATCAGGAACTGCCGGAGCTGTTCATGGACTTCATCGCCTCGCTCACCGGCAAGAGTCCGTCCACCACCGGCGCCGGTTCCGAGGGCGCGCTCACCAAGGGCCCGTTCAACGCCATCCTGCCGGTCCACGATCTGAATGCCGCGCTCGTTTCCTATCTCGTCACCGCCTACAGCGGCTTCACCACCGCCGCAGGATACGTCGGACCCAAGTTCCGCGTCGATCATGATATCAGTTTGCTCGTCCCGGAAATCTGGTCGCGCATGTTCATCCACGAACGCGAGCCGGACTACCTGCTGAAACACGGCTATCTGGAAAAGGTCGAGGACTTCACCCACGAAGGCCGCACCCACGAGGCCAGCCGCCTCGGCTACCGCATCACCGAGCAGTTTGTCACCACCTTCTTCGGCCGCGTTTTCTCCGCGCCGGACACCGTGTTCACCGAGGAAATGCTCCGCCCGGAACTCCAGTCCATGGACGCCTTCATCGATGGCATCGACAACATGATCGAGACCCAGCGCCGTATCGCCCGGCTCTACTTCGAGGACGGCGGAGTCGATGCGGCATGCCCGCCGCTCAAGGCCCTGCTCCACATCATGGCTCACGGCCAATACGAGGGCAAGAACCTCAAGCACCCGGACATCCGCGCCATGTTCACCCGAGAGAGCATGATCGCCTCGGACTGGTATCAGGCGCGCCTCGATGCCAAGGTCACCGTGGACAGCGCGCTGTGGGACCGCCACATCACCCACCTCGAGAACTTCCTGCAAAACCCGAACTATCAGGGAGAACTCCGCCGCCTCCGCATCCGGGAGCGGCTCGGCACCGCCAAAGCCATGGCCAGCCACGTCCGCACCGAAGCCTACCGCACCTCGCTCAACGGCATGCTCGGCACCGACCCCAACCTGGTGTGAATCCTGGGGATGGAACCGGAACGGCGGATTCGGAAATGCGTCCTCACCCGCCCACCACCGGTCTCACCGGGATGCCGCGCTCCGCGAAGTGGCGTTTCGCCTCGCCCACCGTGTGCATGCCGAAGTGGAAAATGCTTGCCGCCAGCACCGCGTCGGCACGGCCCTTGTCGAGCACCTCCACCATGTGATCGAGGTTTCCCGCGCCACCGCTGGCGATCACCGGAATCCCGACAGCGGAGGAAACCGCCGCCGTCAGTTCGATGTCATATCCTGCCTGGGTGCCGTCCGCATCCATGCTCGTGAGCAGGATCTCCCCCGCCCCGCGCCGCCAGACTTCCTTCGCCCACTCCACGGCGTCCAGCCCCACCGGCTTGCGGCCGCCATGGGTGTAAACGCCCCATTTGCCCGATCCCTCGCGCTTCGCATCGATGGCCACCACGATGCACTGGCTGCCAAACGCGTTCGCCCCCTCGTCCACCAGGCCCGGATTCGTCACCGCCGCCGTATTCACCCCCACCTTGTCGGCGCCGGCCAGCAGCATCTCGCGCATGTTGTCCACCGTGCGGATGCCGCCGCCCACCGTCAGCGGAATGAAACAATGCTCCGCCGTGCGGCGCACCACGTCCACCATCGTCGCCCGGTTGTCCGATGACGCCGTGATGTCCAGAAACACCAGTTCGTCCGCCTCCTGCGCGTTGTAGGCCATCGCCGCCTCCACCGGATCCCCGGCATCGACCAGGTCGACAAAATTGACCCCCTTGACCACACGGCCGTCAGTCACGTCAAGGCAGGGAATGATTCGTTTCGCGAGCACCCCGCCAGCAAATCCGACCGGCGGCATCCAGCCAAGACCGATCTTGCCCTGCTGCCCGCATGGCTCCGCTTCTCAAGCCATGATTTCGACGGCCACCCGGTCCGCAAGGTCCTCTCCGCCGAGATGGGTGATGATGGCGAAGGCGAAGTCCATGGCGGTGCCCGCGCCGCGGGAGGTGATGAGGTTGCCGTCCTCGACCACCCGCTCCTCAAGTCCGCCGCCAAGTTCGGCGCGGACCGAGTGATAGGCGGTGAACCGTTTGCCCTCCAGCAGGCCGGCGTCCTTCAGGACCAGCGGCGCGGCGCAGATGGCGGCCACGGATTTTCCGGCGGCATCGAATTCCTTCGCCAGCGCGGCGGCCCGGCCGTCGGCACGCATCTCCCCCACCCCGGGACCGCCGGGAATGAGAAGAAGGTCGAAGTCGGCGGGATTCACGGCATCAAGCGATTCATCCGCCTCGATCCGGATGCCGCAGCGGCCTGTTAGAACGCCACCCTTGAGCGAGGCCACGGTCACTTCAATTCCGGCGCGGCGCAGCAGGTCGATGGGAGTCACGGCCTCGATCTCCTCGAAACCGCCGGTCAACAGGCAGAGCACGCGTTTTTCCATGGCAAGCTGTTAGATAAGCCCCACCGCACGGCGGACACGCGCCAGAACCTTGGATGCCTCATCGCGGGCGCGGCCGGCGCCTTCGCGCAGCACGGTGTCCACGTAGCCGGGATCCGCGGCGATGTCGGCCCGGCGCCCGCGCATCGGGGCGAAGAATTCCCAGTAGGCGTCGGCAAGGCGTTTCTTGAAATCGCCGTAACCGATGCCGCCCTTCTCGTGATCGGCCACCATCGCCTGATAGTCGGACTCGCTGGCAAAAAGCTTGTAGAGCGCGAGGATCGTCGAGTTTTCGGTGGGCTTCGGTTCCTCGACCGGAGTCGAGTCCGTTTGGATCTTCATGATGGTCTTCTTCAGCGGCTTCTCCTCGCCGAAGATTGGCAGGGTGTTCTGATAACTCTTGCTCATCTTGCGGCCATCGAGTCCCACGACGACGGCGGTGTCCTCGCGAATGATCGGCTCAGGCAGGATGACGGTGCCCTCGCCGTAGGTTTCGTTGAGCTTCACCGCCAGATCGCGGGTGATTTCGAGATGCTGCTTCTGGTCCTTGCCAACGGGCACTTGCCTGGAGTCATAAAGCAGGATGTCGGCCGCCATCAGCACCGGGTAGGCGAAAAGCCCGTGGTTCGGTGCGATGCCCTGGCTGATCTTGTCCTTGTAGGAATGGCACTTGTTGAGCAGCCCCATCGGGCAGACGGTCGAAAGGATCCATGCCAGCTCGTTCACCTCCGGCACGGCGCTCTGGCGGAAGAAGACCGCGCGTTTCGGATCGAGCCCGCAGGCGAGGAAGTCGATGGCCAGCCCGCGCACGTTCTCACGCAGCGCGGCGGGATCCTGCGCGGAAGTCATCGCATGGTAGTCGGCGATGAAGTAGAACGCCTCGCCCATATCCTGAAGCCCGACGGCAGGCTCCATCGCGCCGAAGTAATTGCCGACGTGGAGTTTTCCGCTGGGTTGGAGTCCGGTGAGGATGCGCATCCCCGAAAGCATGGAATCCACCGGGCGGCGAGGTCAAGCGGCTATCAGGGAGCGCGAACCGTCCAGGCCGGAGAAGCGGTTGGAACGGGGCAGGCCGGAGTCGGCGGCAAGCCCGCCCCATGGCAAAACCCGTGCGGGCAGGGTGAAATCAGTCCGGGTGTCAGACGACAGGGTTCAAGTGCTCCTTCCGGAGCGATCCTTTTCCCCAAAAAGAAACTTGCCCGGATCGCCCGTTTTGCGTATTTCATCGCCGCAGGTTGCCACCGGCATCCTTTCCCGGCCCCCAGCCGACGCATGATTTCCAAGGAACGATCCATTGTTGATTCCCACACCGGCCCATTCGGCCGGCCCGGTCCCGCCGTCCGTTACCCATGACTTGGCGACCGGCTTATCGTTCCGAAGCCCTCTTCGCACCGCCCGCGTGTGCCGGTCCTGACCGTCCGCGCGCCGTTGCGTCGCATCCACCCACCGGAGGACAAAGCCATCGCTAAGCCACAAAGAGACCACAACAGGGGTCGTTACCGCGATATGACGCGGATCAACGACCGAATCCGCGCCCCACGGGTGCGCGTCGTCACCGCAGACGGCCAACAACTCGGCGTCATGAGTTCCCGCGAGGCGCTCGCCAAGGCCCAATCCGTGGGCCTCGACCTCGTCGAAATCGCCGGACAGGCCGACCCGCCCGTCTGCAAGATCATCGACTACGGGAAATTCAAATACGAGCAGTCGAAACTCAAGAAACAGAAGTCCAAGGCCTCCACCCGCATGAAGGAGGTCAAGTTCCGAGTCGGAACCGGCCAGCACGACTACAACATCAAGCTCGGCCGCGCCGAGGGCTTCCTGGACACCAACCACAAGGTCCGCTTCGTCCTCCAGTTCAAGGGACGGGAAAACGCCCACAAGGATCTCGGTTTCGTCGCCCTCAACCGGATTATCGAGGATCTCAAGACCATGGCCCAGGTGGACCAGCCGCCGCGCCTCAACGGTCGCGCCGTCGCCATGATCCTCTCCCCGCTGCCCCAGCCCCAGCGCAAGCGCAAGTTCCACCTCTTCCACGGCGAACTCATCGACGAGGACGAAGAGGACGATGACAAACACGAGGACGACTTCGACGAAGACATCCCGGACGAGGAAATCCCCGCCGAGGATCCGAAGAACGAAGTCGCGCCCCAGGCATGAGCGCACGCCGCCCGCGCCGCGCCACCCCATGCTTTACCTCTTCGACATCGACGGCACCCTGGTCGATACCGGTGGTGCCGGCATTGCCGCGCTGAATCAGGCCACACGCGAGGTGTTCGGTCACGACGGCCCTCCGCTCGACCTCGGCGGGGCCACCGATCTCGGCATCGCCGCGCTCATCCACTCCCACTTCGGAGTGGACGCCACACCGGGCGCGTTCGAGACCTACCTCGCGGTCTATCAGAAACACCTCGATCTCAACCTCGCCGCAAACACCTTCACCGGCCGGGTCATCGAGGGAGCGGTGCCGCTGCTGGAAAACCTCGCGTCCCGCGACGGCGTTACCATCGGTCTGCTCACCGGCAACACCGCCACCGGCGCGGCTTCCAAGGTTCGCCATTACGGACTCTCGCGATACTTCGCCTTCGGAGCATACGGCTGCGACGATGCCGACCGCAACCGACTCGGACCCATCGCTCTCGAACGCGCCGCACGCCATGCCGGACGCCGTTTCTCTCCGCAGGAAACATGGATCGTCGGGGACACCCCCAAGGATATCGCCTGCGCCAGGGCCATCGGAGCGAAGTCACTCGCCGTCGCCACCGGCGGCTTCACCACCGGCCAACTCGCCAGCCACCGGCCCGATCATGTCGTGCGCTCACTGGATGAGGCCGTGGGCCTGATCTGATGGACAGGGTCTAACGGCGGCGGCGGAACCCGAGACAGGCCGCTCCGAAGGCGAGCAATGCGGCCGATCCCGGCTCGGGAACCAGCCCGATGTTTTCCGGTGACTGCGGAATCGTCGTCACGCCGATCGTCGAGATCTTGAAGCGGTCGAAGGTCGAATCGCCATTCACCCGCGCGCCGAAAAGCAACGCGTTCACTCCGCCATCCGGCGATGTGATGCCAATGGTGCGGGACGCGTTGCTCGAATACCAATCGTTGTCGATTCTCGCACCGAAACCGAGTCCCGCGAGATCCGCGAACGAATCGCCGGCAAGATCGGGAGTGCCGCTCACATTTCCCATCCAGAAGGAGACATCCAAATCAAAGGTGCCCGCGCTCGGGGAAACGCTCACGCTTTTGATCTCCACACTCTCGCTGAAGACGAACAGGATGAAATCGTAGTGATCCCGGTTGTCCACATAGAAGGGCACGTAAGGCGTGTCCGTGATGAACTCATACGGATTCTTCACCCCGAGCCCCGGGCTCCACTGGACCACCTCGCTGCGCTCGAATACCGCATCACCCGACAAGCGGCTGAGGCTCCAGGCCGTGGCGGTGGCGGTCAGCCCGCCGTTGGAAAAGGTCATCTGGTCGCGCACCGTTTCACCGGCGGCGCCAAGATTGAGGGAAAGACTGGTCTGCCCGGCCGCGCGCGGCGACCACAATGCCAGCAGACACGCCAATACAGGCATGATTGTTTTCATGGGGGGATGGGGGGAGTTTGGGGAAATCGTCCGCCACGAGGGGGTGTCGTGGGAACGGGGACAAGCAAACATGAATGTCAGCTCCCTTCAATTTCAAAGAACCCCAAAGGACACACGCAATCATGCGGGGGGCATGGCCACCAACTCCGGCACGGAAACGATGCGTCCCCGCCGGATTCTCAGTCGGTAAACGCGGAGCCGATCACCCAGAGGCGGAAGAACGCGCGGTCACCGCCTTCGGAGGGAATCGGGACCGGCAGGGTCACGATTTCAAACGCCGGATCCGTGGGATGCGGGACGACTGGCACGCCCGTGAGGGATACCGGGCTCCACGAGCCCGCGCCGGCCGATGCGGATGTCTGGAGCTGATAGACGAGGTCGGGAGAGGAGATGCGGCGGACAAACTCCAGGCGCATGTCCGGTGGCGAGCCGGTCAGCCTGGGCATGCGAGCAGGATCGGCAGGCAACAAGGGATTCATGCCCAAGGCGTAGGCAAGCAGGTTGACGACGCCATCCCGGTTGGGATCGGCTCCGGGAAGGCGATCGGCCTCGGGCAGCTCCATGAATCCCGGTTGCGCGGCGGCCCAGTCAAAATACGGATCGTAAGGATCGAGAGTCACCGCCAGTTCCGGGCTGGGCGGGGAATCCCCCAGCTCGTTGACGGCAATCACCCGATAGGCGTAGAGGTTTCCCGGGACCAGTCCGGAATCCTCGTGGACCGTGGCCAGCGCGGGCAGTTGGGCCACCGGAAGAAACTGCCCCGCAGGCGTGTCGCGGCGTTCGATCCTGAAACCGGACTCATTCTGCGAGGTGATCGTCCAGGACAGCCTCAGCCCGGCGGGAACCAGGGCTTCGCCGGACAGGCCGGTGGGCGCGGTCGGCGTCTGAAGCGCCAGGGCGGATGTCACACGAAGCTCCGCGATGGAAAAACTCGCGGTATCGGTTTTCGCTACCCTGATGTATCGACCGGTGGCGACTGACGGGAGATTGAGCGTGAGTGCCGCCTTGAAGGCCAGCGGCGCGGAACCCTGTCCGCCAAGCGTGGTGTAAGTGGCGAATGCCGGATCATCGGAGATGCGGATCTCGAAGTTTCTGCGCTGGTCGGCGACATCGCCCGCCTGGCGGGTGACCAGTTCGATTTTCAAAATCGGATGGCTGGCCCCGAGATCCACCTGCCACCAGTGGGGGCCCAAGCCATTGGAAGCCCAGAACGTGTTGATCGATCCGTCATTGGCCAGGGGGGGCGGATGATGGGAACCGCCCATGGAATAAAATGTCGAGGCGCTCGCCGGTTTCAGCAGCGCAAGCTCCCCGCCCGAAGCGGATCCGAGCGGAGCGGTGGTCGCGAGACCGGACCAACCGGACGATCCCTGCGCATTGACCGCCTCGACCGCGAAACGATAAGAGGTGTCGCCTGCGGAAAGCCCGGTGACCGCATGGGAAACCGCATCCTGCTGGAGCGTGGCCACGCGCTCCCAGACACCGTGTGGCAGCCCGCGCATCCAGACAGACACCGGGTGCCCGTCGTCCGGCGGATTGCTCCATGAAAGGTTCACCCGCGAGGGCGTCACCACATTCGCCGTGAAGCCCGTCCGTTTCAAGGGAGCGCCCGCAAGCGGCGGATCTGTTAGAGGACCTTCGGCGGTGATGGCGTTGAACCAGAGCGTGCCGAGCTGGTCATATCCGGCCTGGCCCGGATGAATGCCATCTCCGGGCTGATAGAAATCCAGCGGCGAATCGGGATCATCGAGCACGATCAGCGCGTTCATGTCCGCCAGGAAAACCTTGCGCCCCGCGGCCGCATGCGTGGCCACCAGCGCGCGGACCCCATCGTTGTAGCTGTCGGCTTTGGCATTGAGAACGGCAGCCGTCTGGCCCTGCCAGTCCTGGGTGATCGGCGGGATGGTCGCCACGTGTAGCCTGCACGAGGGAAGCGTGGACGTGATCTTGATGATCAGGTTTTCCAGGTGGCCGAGCGCTTGTCCGATAGGCACGCCCTGCAGCACGTCGTTGGTGCCGGCCATCAGCAACACCGTTTGCGGATCCCTTGCCAGCCAGGTATTGAGCCCGCCGAGCATCTGGTCGGTGCGCCAACCGTTGTTGCCATTGTGGTCCGGATCCATGCCGGGCGCGGCGTTGTCGGTCTTCTCCCCCACGAAATCGAAGGTCACCTCCTGCTCCGCCAGCAGTTCGCCGAGTTTCCTGCGATATCCCCCGGGGATGTCGCCATTGGGGTAATTGATGTCATTGGTGCCGCGGGTGATCGAATCGCCGAGCGGCATGATTCGCAGCGGCTGGCCGGACACATGCGGCCACGCGAGGAAAACGGGAACAACCACGCGGGCGACCATGCGGAACACGCGCGTGTGATCGGGAAAAACTGTCCGGTTGGGGGGCATCGGGACGGGGGCGGGGATTTGGACAGGAGGGGGAATTGCGACAGCGCCCAGCGTTTCGCACAGGATTCCGGATTTGTCGAGCATTGGAAAAGGTTGGAAAAACGGCGGGACTGGTCATCATCCGGCCGCGCCCATGGCAGAGAGCGAGGAAACCGGCGAAACCAAAGCACCCGTGGAACCGGAAAAACCCGGCCTCCGCCAGGATCTCGCCGTGCTGATGAAGGTGCGGCTGAACTTTTTCGTCCTCGTGACCACCTTCTTCGGCTTCATGCTGGCATCACGCGGCGGATCGGTGGAGTGGATGAAGCTGCTGCACACCATCCTCGGCACGGCCGCAGCAGCGTTCGGCTCCGCCGCCTTCAACCAGCTCATGGAGGTGGATCTCGACGCGCGGATGAAACGCACCGCCGACCGACCGCTGCCCTCACGCCGGATGGACCCGCTGATGGCCTTCGGCATCGGCTGGGTGCTCTCCGCAGTCGGCATCATCCACCTCGCGGTGCATGTGGGGGACATCGCCGCCTATCTGACAGCCTCGACGGTCGCGATCTATGTGTTCGTTTACACCCCGCTCAAGCGCGTCAGCTCGGTCAACACGCTGGTGGGAGCCGTGCCGGGAGCCATTCCCCCGGTGATCGGCTGGGTGGGGGCCGGCGGCGGACTTGGCTGGGAAGCGTGCTTTCTCTTCGGCCTGTTGTTTTTCTGGCAGCTTCCTCACTTCATCGCCATCAACTGGCTTTGCCGCGAGGAATACGAATCCGTGGGATACCGGATGTGGTCGAATGGCGATCTGACCGGGCGCAAGAGCGGCATCATCTCCGCGCTTTGGGCGCTCGCGCTCGCAGCATTCTCCTTCATCCCGACGCTGCGCGGCTTCGCGGGTATCGTATGGACCGTCAGCGGCCCGCTGCTCGCGCTGGTGATGGTGGCCCTCGCGCTCCGCTTCGCCCGCGACGGCAGGCGGGAGTCCGCGCGCGGACTGTTTTTCTTCACCTTGTTATATCTGCCGGTGGCCCTGCTGGTGCTGCTGGCTTCATGGAAGGTGACGGGTTGAAAAACTGCCATGAACGAATTGATATCATTTGCCGAACGCCTTGCGGAAAACCTGAGGCCGCTGCGTTTCTCCGCACCGGTGGACCGCGTCTATCACACGCTCGACTACGCCTGGAAACCTCACCGCCGCTATCTCGAACTCTATGGCAAGGGCCGGCGCCGCGTGCTGTTTCTCGGCATGAACCCCGGCCCCTTCGGCATGGCGCAAACGGGAGTGCCCTTCGGCGAAATCCCCGCCGTGCGCGACTGGATGGGCATCAACGAACCCGTGGGCCGTCCGGAAAACGAACACCCGAAGCGCCCGGTCGAGGGATTCTCCTGCCAACGCTCGGAAGTCAGCGGACGCAGGCTGTGGGGATTGTTCGCGGAACGTTTCGGCACTCCGCGGAGCTTTTTCGCGGACCACTTCGTGCTCAACTACTGCCCGCTGGCATGGATGGGCGCCACCGGGGCGAATCTCACACCGGACAAGCTGCCGGCGGCCGAGATGGCCCCGGTCGAGGACGCCTGCATGGCACATCTCGCCGAGGTGGTGGCCGCGATGCGTCCGGAGTTTCTGATAGGAGTCGGCGGTTTCGCAGGGGAACGCCTGCGCCGCGCCGCGGAAATCACCGGCTCCAAGGCGACGCTCGGCAGAGTCCTGCATCCCTCGCCCGCATCACCCGCCGCCAACCGCGGCTGGGCGGAGGCCGCGACCGGGCAACTCGCCGCTCTTGGCGCGTGGTGAATCAACCAAGCGTCTGCCGCAGGCGGCGGATCAGGGCGGCATCCACTCCGCAACCCGTTTCCTCGAATTCGTCTAACAGATCATCCAGCAGGCGGATCATGATTTGCCCGGGATGGGCCGACTGCCGGAGCACCGCCCGCTCGCCGCGCTTGAGGTCGGGACTTTCCAAAAGGGTCGATTGCAGGTGCTGCCTGCCGTGATCGTGACAATCGACGATGATGGGAAACCCCTCGCGATAAATCCGGCAGAGGAAATGGCCGGGGAAATTCACGCCCTCGATCTCAAGGCCGAGCCGTCGCCCCACCAGAATGAAAGCCAGGGCCAGGCCGAGCGGATTCGAGTGCCCCGTGTCCAGCACCCACGCCAAATCGAAATTGCGGGGATCATCGCCATCCGTTTCGTTTGCCTTGAGGCGATCCTGGGCAAACAGGAAAACCCTCAGGTCCTCGGCCGATGCGCTCCCCTTTTCCGCCGCCTCCTCGGCTAGCAGATCCAAGGCATCGGACAACGGTTGGCGGATCGAAACGCCGTCGTGCAGGAAATCCGATATCAGCCGCAGCATCGCCTCGAAACCATCCCAATCCTCGCGCATCGCCTCCGCCCCGCCGCTGGGTGCGAGCCAGTCGCGCTCAAGTTCGGTCCGGCGCGCCGGACCGAGCATCGCCGACAACATCGACCGCTCACGCCCGGTCACCCCGAGATTTCCGGCCGCCAGCCACTCGCTCACATCCCCGCCGAACTGCGCCAGACGCGCGGCGACTCCCTGGCGAACCTCCGGGGTATCGTCATCAAGAAGCCTCACAAGGGATGCCAGTTCGGCGGCGGTGGGTGGTGTTGGGTCGGTTGGTTGACTCACGGGAACTTGATTGGCGCAGACGCCCCATGGGATGGAAGCCGCCGATGGCTGGCAAGCCGAATCACCCCACACCGTGCCGTGTGGCGGGCCCCCGCGATATCCGAAACTGCGGGCTTTACAAATCCCCCGCCCCGAAGCAGATTCCGCGCCCCGCGACAGAGCAACCAAGGAGAGGTGGCTGAGTGGTCTAAGGCACCCGATTCGAAATCGGACGTGGGGTGAAACTCACCGTGGGTTCGAATCCCACCCTCTCCGCCACTTTTCGCACATTGATTTTCAACGGCTTGCGTTTTCGTTGGCGGGTTGAAACAGTATGAATTGACATGGATTATTGGCAGGCCATTGTCAGTCAATAGCTTCGGTGCGGAAACGGGCGGCTTCGGCGTTCTGGTATGCGTGCATCACTTTGGCGGACGGACGGCAGCGGCAGTTTTCCACCGGGCTGAAGGACAAGGCGGAGGCGGAGGCGGAGGCGGAGGCGCTGGCGGTGGCCACGGCGGCGGAGCGGGCCGCGCGCAAGCACCACGAATCTCCCCATCAACTGCGGGCGGCGCTGGACCGGATCGCGGAGGATTTCATTCCGGCGGGCGACAAGGACCCGGCGGTGTGGATCGAGGCGTGGGCCGCGAGCCGCAAGGCGGAAGTCGCGGAGAAGACAGCGGAGACCTACGAGAACACGGCGGAGGAGGTGGCGGAGTGGCTGCGGGAAAAAGGGATTGGAAGTTTCGGGGCGTTGACGCCCGCGCGCGTGACGGAAATGCGTTCTTCCTGCCCGTGGGCACCATGGAGGATCTGGACGACGTGCGCCAATATGCCAACGAGCGCGGCTTCGACTTCGACACCATCACCGACATGCTCGACGCGCTCGACGTGTCCGTTTCCTACGGCAAGCCGTTCTACGGCACCGCCAGCGCGGCGGATGAATCGTGGGCGATGTCGGATCGCCTGGCCAAGGGTACACCCTTGTTTTCGTCCGCCAATTTCCACGACCTCCGCCGCGACAAGACCGCATGGCTGGAAGCCGGCGGCGGCATGGCGGGTGCTGCGGAAATCGTTGCCACCTATTATCGCCCCGCCGCCTACGCGGAAATCCCGCCTGACGCGGTGCTCGTCCCGATGCCGAGCACTTCGGGCCTTAATATCCTGCCGGACGCGCTGGCAAATCGAATCGCCGAAGACTTCGGCCAGACGCTCATGTTGGGTCAGGTCGCCGTCGCGGCGGCAGAACGCGAGGCCAAGACCAAATCCACCTTCTTCGCCAAGATGGCAGATCCGGTGACCTATCTCCCGATCCCCGAGAAGGTCGCGGAACTCCGGGCCGCCGGGCGGCCGGTGATGATCACCGAGGATCTTCACAACACCGGCGAAAGTTGGATTGCCTTTGCCCGTCTCCTTCAGTCGGAAGGCATCCCGGTTCTCGGAGTCGCCACGCTGGTCTCCACCGAGCAGCGCAAAACATCGCCCCGCGACATCGAGCGCCTGGCCGAAAAGTTGCGGAGGCAACCGGAAAGCCGGTTGACGAGGTGGCCCCGCTGATGCATTCTCTTTTCGACGGAACCTTCAAACAGTTCTTCAACAAAGCCGAAACCGATGCCACCCGAAGCTCCGACAAAGCCAATCGACTTTTCGAAATTGCCAGTGGCGGAAGACATGCGGGAAATTATTCAAACCCGCTCGGAAACCAGCTTGGCAGCCGTGGCGGAACTGTGGCCGGAGACGGCACAAGCAAAGGTGAACTAGACGCCCCGTTCTCCCTCGGGCGCAGCACCGTCACCAGCACGCCGGAAACGCGGGTGTTTCCCGGCTCGGATGGCTCGCCCACCGTCATCGGCCCGGCGACGTTCGCAATTTCCGCATGGCACGGCACGCCGCACAAGGTGGACCGGTTTTCGACCGGCAAGATCGGCACCGGCGAGGGCGTGCAGGCTTATGGGTGGGGGCTATACTTTGCGCAGGTCCGGGAGGTGGCTGAAATATATCAGCGCAAGTTGAGTGGTGGGGAATATGTTCCTTCTGAAACACTGAAGGAATATTTCAAACCCGGCCGGGTTGTAGATGGATATTCCGGCAAGGACCGGGTAGTTAGTTTTACAGAGGCAAACGGTTCCAATGGCTGGACGGTCACCGTGGAACGAGTGGAACAACGGGACGGGGAATGGATTGCGACGGAACCCGCCCGCAACCACTCCACGATGCCGGATCTGAAAAAGGTGAAGGCGCTAGGTTTGAAAACCGCGATCGACGGGAACCTCTACACCGTCACGCTCAAGGTGGAGGACGAGGACCTGCTGGACTGGGATGCAAGCTATTCCCACCAACCCCAAAAAGTGCGGGAATTGATAGAAAAACTGGTGGATTTGGAATACGATCTCGAAGCGGATGAGGTGGATTTGCGGAAGAGTCTTATTGAACAGGCGACCGGTGGGGGCGCTTATCGTATGGAGGCGATGAATGCCGGAGATCAGCACACAATTTCCCAAAGGTTGCTGTCCATGGGCATCAAGGGCATCCGCTTCCTGGACGGCAACAGTCGGCGCGACGGCGAGGGCACTTACAAC
>CAZKQK010000038.1:0-41261 GCA_964554865.1 uncultured Luteolibacter sp.
GGACCCGAAGCTGCAATCGGCCTATTCCGGCAAGAAAACACGCTTCCTTTCCTACCGCGCCGTAATCGCCAATGCCCGGACTCAATTGGAGTGGCTCATCAAGCAGTTGAACGGAAAGCCGTGAAATGCACTCAATCCGCCGCCAGACTTGCCGCAAGCCCGGATTCCCGATTAAGAAATCCGCACATATGACGTTTCGCGCGAATTGGGAATACGGTCGACCGCCGGGGGCCGCGAAGAAGGCGGAGAAAGCGCTGTTCAACGTGGCGTTGGAGTATCGGAACGAACTCTGGCTCCGCTTGGGGGAAATCGATGCCGAAGTCTTCGATCTGGAGCCGGACGAGGTGGACGAGCTGGCGGTCGCCGTGACGGGGATGGCCGAGGATCTTCATGCGGATGCCGGATTGTGGCGAAGCCTTGAGGCGTATCACGCGGAGTTCTTTGGCGTGCCGCTGCCACTGCTCTGCCGGGACGGAGACGCCGGTTTGGAAACCTTCGATGCGAGGCGGTTCCGGTTTTTCTTTTACACCTTGTGGAGGCTGTTTCATCCGGACCACATCGTTTCGCCCGGCCACCGGGGATTCATCGCGCTTGCGGAACATGCCAGCGGTTTTTTCCGCAAGACGTTCGCCGGCTTGTCGCAAACATCTCCGTGGACGGGGTTTTTCGCGGGATCTAACCGCCGGGGCCGGGAGGTGAAGCGAAAGCTGGTGTGGATCGGTACGCGGTCGTTTTTGTTCCGGCTTTTTCATCAGGATTATGTGGCGCACCGTGAACCCAAACCCGGAGAGGAAATCGCCACGACGGACGATTTTCTCTGCCAGGAATGCACCGCCTGGTCCGGCCTCGGGGGCCTTGACATTCTGGCCGCGACGCTGGATTTGTCGGAAGATGACCGGAAGGCGCTGCGCGGTTGGCATGAGCGCCACATGGCCGTTTACCGGATCGGGAAATCGACGCCGGATGGCAGGAAGGAAGAACTGCTGGAAGCGGTGAACGAAATCAACGGCCAGCCTTATCGGGTCCGCATCGGCACGGACATGGGACCGAATCCGTTCCGGTCCGGCGTGCTGGTCTTCGGCAGCCTCGTGTCGTGGCGGGGCGATTGGTATTGGTCCGGCACGCAGAAAATCCTGAGCCTCTCCTCCATCGAACTGGCCGAGGCCCGGACGAACTTCCGCCGGCGGGGAGCGATCGCTTACCGCTATTGCCCCGACCTGGAGATGCGGGCGCGGGAAATCGAGGCCGAACACCATGCGGACTTCATAAAATTCCACGGCGCCGATCTTGCCGTGTTTCCCGACGAGGCATCGGCCGCCGCCGCCGAGAACAAACGTCTCCGTCTTCCGGACGCGCATGAAACGCTCATGGACGCGGGAGACAAAACGGCCGTCTTCTATCATCCCGGAGAAGGCGTGGAAATGTTCACCGCCTACGGTACCCTGCTCGCCGGATTGGAGAAAAGGGACGGGGAGTTGACCCCGGATGAAATACACGCCATCCAGGCGTTCATGGAGGAAGACAGCATCAGCCCGGCCTTCGTCCGGCGCGTGATCCGCGAAACGGGAAGCGCGGCGGTCGAAGGACTCTACGGTTTCCCGGAAAATTCCAGCGGGATCGGGTATCTCCTGCGCCGCTTCAAAGGCTGCTATTTCCGGAAACGCTACCCGAGCCTGTCCCTGCACGAATGAAACCGAAACCACCCCGGCGCGATGAAGCGCGCGAGGAACGCATCGCGATGGAGATCGTCGTGGATTGTTACAACGAATCCGAAGCGTGGTCGGGCTGGTATTGTTATCTGGATGATCGCTTGTCTTTCCCGTTCCAGGCGGAGTGCATCCGCTCCCGGAAATCCTCCCCGCTCAAGCCCGGCGAACTTGTGACCGTCATCGGCATGAGCGACGACGAGGATGGCGAATCCGGAGAAATGGAAGTCCAAATCATGTGGCGCGACCGCGAATTCAGCGTTCCGCCGGCCCAGCTCTCGGGCATCGGCGTGGATGAAGCCACCGTAGAAGCCATCGCCGACTGGCACTACTGGGTGGCACAAGGATACCAATTTTAACGAGTTTGAAAGGGAGTTGGAGAAGGTGGAAATCGAGCTCGCTTTCCGTGAGCCGGTGGTGGCCGATGAGCACCGGATCGCGGGGGCGCTGCGGCAGTTCGATGATGCGGTGAAAGAGCTTTCCTTCGAGGAACAGTGCGAGCTGGTGCGGCTGATCGTGCGGGGAATCCGGGTGAACCACCTCGACCCTGAAAAGGAGCCAATTCCGGGAGGATTGAGCCCGGCGGAGCGGAAAATACGAACCCACTGGTATTCGGTTAACCTCGACGTTTTTGCAAACGACCCACTACCAATGAGTTGCGAACCCTCTGGTTTGAGTTCGCATTACGTTCAAAATGGTCGGGCTGGCGGGATTCGAACCCACGACCCCTTGCCCCCCAGGCAAGTGCGCTACCAGACTGCGCCACAGCCCGCTTTGTGAACGGGCGGCAAGGCAAACAGGGGAAATGCGGATTGGCAAGCACGGAAAATCGTGAGATTTCCAGCGCGCAATGAAGCGTATCAAGACCGCCATCGTGGGGGCGAGCGGCTACTCCGGCATGGAGTTGCTCCGCCTGCTATTGGGCCATCCGGGAGTCGAACTGGTGGCCGTGACCTCGCGCCAGGAGGCGGGCAAGCCGCTTTCGGCGGTGTTTCCGCGGTTCCGCGGTGCGCCGGGGGCGGAGTTGGCGTTTATGGAACCGGGGCCGGATGCCATCGCGGCCACCGGAGCGCAGGCCGCGTTCCTCGCGCTGCCCCACGGGGTGGCGGCGGAAATCGCCCGGGCGCTCTTGGAGCGGGGGCTGAAGGTGATCGATCTCAGCGCGGATTTCCGGCTGAACGACGCGGCGGTTTACGAGGAGTTTTACGGCCATGCGCACCCGGCGCCGGATTTGCTGGCGGAGGCGGTTTACGGCCTGCCGGAGGTTCGCCAGGAGGAAATCCGGGCCGCCAGGCTGATTGCCTCGCCGGGTTGTTATCCGACGAGCATTCTGCTGCCCCTGCTGCCATTGCTGCGGGAAAACCTGATCGATCCCGCCACGATCATTGCCAACTCGATGAGCGGCGTGAGCGGCGCGGGACGCAAGGCGGATGTGAGCCTGTTGTTCTGCGAGTGCAACGGGAGCGCGCGGGCTTACGGCGTGCCGAAACACCGGCATCTGTCGGAAATCGAACAGGAGCTTTCCCTCGCCGCCGGTGGAACGGTGACGATCAGTTTCATCCCGCACCTCATCCCGGTGAACGCGGGCATCGCCACCACCACCACCGCGAAACTAAATGATGGTGCGGCGCCGGAAGCCGTCGGCAAGGCGCTTGAGACGGCCTACGCCGGATGTCGCTTCGTGCGCCTGCTTGGCAAGGGCGGCTGCGCGGACACCAAGAATGTCACCCGAACCAACTTCATTGACATCGGTTGGCACCATGATCCGCGCACCGGCCGGGTGATCCTGACCAGCGCCGAGGACAACCTCGGCAAAGGCGCCGGCGGCCAGGCGGTGCAGAGTTTCAACGTGATGTTCGGGTTTCCCGAGACTGATGGATTGCAAAATCTATAAGGGCTCACCAATCTGCGCCCCTTCCCTCACCTGTCATGGATTTTCCGTTCACTCGCATCAAGGGCGGCGTAGGCGCGCCGCAGCGTTTTCTCACCAGCGCGGTGGGTTGCGGCATCAGGAATCCCGGGGCCATGCGACTGGATCTCGCGCTGGTCTATTCCGAGGTGCCGTGCAGCTCCGCGGGCACCTTCACCACCAACCGCGTGAAGGCCGCGCCGGTGCGCGTCACCCAGTCCCATCTGCGCAAGGGCGACCTGCGCGCCATCATCGCCAACTCGGGAAACGCCAACGCCTGCACCGGCGTCCAGGGCATCCGCGACGCCAACGCCATGTGTGATGGCGCGGCAAAACCGTTAGGACTCAAACGCACCGATATCGGCGTGTGTTCGACCGGCGTGATCGGCCTGCCAATGCCGATGATGCGCATCGAGCCGAAGTATGACGGACTCGTTGACCGCCTCGGTCCGAAAAACGGCTCAAGCGTGGCGGAGGCCATCATCACCAGCGACACGCGGCCGAAGGAGATCGCCATCTCGTTCGACCTCGGCGAGCACCGCGTCCGCCTCGGCGGCTGTGTGAAGGGTGCGGGCATGATTTCCCCGAGCATGGCCACCATGCTGTGTTTCATCACCACGGACGCGCACATCCCCACCGCGGCGCTGCGCAAGGCGGTGCTCGAATGCGTGGAGGAAAGCTTCAACCGCATCACCATCGATGGCGACATGTCCACCAACGACACCGTGCTGGTGCTCGCCAACGGCGCTTCCGGCATGCCGCCGATCCGCCGCAACGGCAAGCGCTGCACGCAATTCCGCGCCGCGCTTCGCTGGCTGATGCTGGAACTCGCCAAGGCGGTGGTCAGGGACGGCGAGCGCGTGACCAAGTTCGTCACCGTGCGCGTCAAGGGCGCGCGCACCTATCTCGATGCGAAAAAGGTGGCCGAAGCCGTTTGCAAATCCGCGCTGGTGAAGTCGTCCTGGAACGGCGGCGATCCGAACTGGGGCCGCATCATCCACGCGGTGGGTTACTCGCGCGCGCGCATCCGCGAGGAGTTGGTGGACATCCACATCGGTGGCAAAGCCGCGTGCCTCGGCGGCCTGCAGGCGGAGACGCCGATGGACCAGCTTCGGACCGCGGTGGCGGAGCCGGAGTTTGAGATCGAGATCAACCTCAACCAGGGCTCCGCGGACTACACCATGTATTCCAGCGACCTCTCGCCGGAATACATCGATTTCAACCGCTCCGAATACGCCTACTGGAAACAGGCGCGCAAGGACGGGCTGGTGTGAGGGAACTCAGGTCGGCTGCTCGCCGCGGGCCATCACCACCTTGCCGGTTCTGACGGTTTCAATGATGTTGAACTGCGAGAACATGGTCACCGCGGCGTCGATCTTCGGGCTGTCTCCATTGATCATGACGATCATCGAGGACGGGGTGAGATCCACGGTCTTGCCGTTGAAGTGCTCGCAGATCTGAAGCGCCTGGGAGCGCTTCGGGCCGTCGCACCGGATCTTGATGAGAATCATCTCCTTGGTCACCGAGTTTTCGGAGGTGTGCTCGTGGCAATGGATCACGTCGATGAGCTTGTTCACCTGCATGATGATCTGCTGGAGTCCCTCGGGATCGCCGGAAACGCCGACTGTCATGCGGGAGAAGTTGGGATTCCTCCCTTCCGAGACCACGAGCGAGTCGATATTGAAGCCGCGGCGTGAAAACACCTGGCAGATGCGCATGAGCACGCCGGGCTGGTTGTTGACCAGAATGGAAAGCGTGTGCGGAGGCCCGAATGCCAGCGGCGAGGCTGGCGCCGGGGTTTCGTTGGTGACGATGGTGTGGGACATCTTTTTGAGAGGCTGAAATGCCGGGATTGGCGGATCACGTGGAACCGACGGGTTTTTCCATCTTCGCGCGGGGTGGTTCGGTGATCATCGCTTCGAGCGGCGCGCCGGCGGGGATCATCGGGAAGACGTTGTCGGTCTTCACGCACTCGGCGTGGATGAGGATGGGGCCGTCGTTGTAGGCGAGGGCCTTTTCCAACTGCTTGGTGACGTCCGCCGGGCGCTTGATGTAAACACCGGGGATGCCGTAGGCGGCGGCGAGTTTGCAGAAGTCCGGATTGCCGACGAGGTCCACGCCGCTCTCGCGGTTTTCGAAGAACAGCTCCTGCCACTGGCGGACCATGCCGAGGTAGTTGTTATCAAGCACCACGATCTTGATCGGCAGCTTGTGGATCTGCGCGGTGGCGAGTTCGAAGAGTGTCATCTGGAAACCGCCGTCTCCGGAGATGGAAATGACGAGTTTATCCGGATGCGCGAGCTGTGCGCCGATGGCCGCCGGGAAACCGAAGCCCATGGTTCCGGCGCCGCCGGAGGAGAGCCAGTGATAGGATTCGTCGTTCTTGTAGAACTGGGCCGCCCACATCTGGTGCTGGCCCACGTCGGTGGCGACGATGGCCTTGCCCCGGGTGAGTTCATATAACTCGTCGATGACCTGCTGCATGCGCAGGCCGCCCTGTTTCTTGTATCCGAGCGGGAATTTCCTCTTGTAGCCATCGAGCTTGGCAAGCCAGTCGGCGGTGGGCAGCGGGCCGATCTTCTCGTTGATCTCGGAGAGGGCGGCCTTGGCGTCGCCGACGATCATGATGTCCGGCTCGATCATCTTGCCGGCCTCGGCGGGATCGATGTCGATGTGGATGATCTTGGCGTCCTGGCAGAACTTGTCGGGGCGGCCGATGATGCGGTCGTCGAAGCGCGAGCCGATGTTGATGAGCAGGTCGCACTCCATCATCGCCTTGTTGGCGTAGGCGGTGCCGTGCATGCCGAGCATGCCGAGCGAGAGCGGGTGGGTTTCCGGAAACACGCCCTTGCCGAGCAGCGTGGTGGTGACCGGGGCGTTCAGGGTTTCCGCGAGGTGGCGGAGTTCCTTGTCCGCGCGCGCGATCATCGCGCCCTGGCCGGCGAGGATGACCGGCCGGCGGGCCTGGGAAATGAGCTTGGCGGCATCGCGTACCTTTTGCTGGTCGATCTTGAAGGACGAGGTGGGATCGTAACCCGGAAGCTGGAAAGGCGGGTTCATGTCGCCGGTGAAGGCACCGGAGGAAACGTCCTTGGGGATGTCGATGAGGACCGGGCCGGGGCGGCCGGTGGTGGCGATGTGGTAGGCCTCGCGGGCGATGCGCGGAAGGTCGTTGGCGTCCTTGACGAGGTAGTTGTGTTTCACCACCGGGATGGTGATGCCGAAGATGTCGGCTTCCTGGAAGGCGTCCTTGCCGAGCATCCAGGTGACGGTTTGGCCGGAGAGCACGATCATCGGCACCGAGTCCATCATGGCGGTCATCAGGCCGGTGACGGTGTTGCCCGCGCCGGGGCCGGAAGTGACGAGAACGGCGGCGGGTTTTCCGGTGGCGCGCGCGTATCCGTCGGCCATGTGGACGGCACCCTGCTCGTGGCGGACGAGGATGAACTTCATCTTGGTCTTGACCGTTTCCAGCGCATCGAAGATGGGAATCGCCGCGCCGCCGGAGTAACCGAAGACGTATTCGATGCCGAGTTCATCGAGGGTTTTGATTAGGGCTTGTGCTCCATCCGGCTGCTCTTTGCTCATAAAAATTGGCCTTTCCGGGGTGAAGTTGACCAAATCCGGTTTCGACCGCAACTAAAAATTGGCATTTTTTTGCAAAACTTTGAATTTTTTCTCTGCGGTGTTGCTAAAAATTAATCATATTGGCCAAACATGCGCTTTGGAATGGTTTCGGGATCGGAATCCGGTTCGCCGTTTCTTTCCCTTCTCTCGTTTCGATTTCCCGGATTGCGCCGGAGCGGGTTTCCGGCAAGTGTGTCGGGGCCGCGATGACAGCCCGGGCATATCCCATGGAAGAAAAGAGTGACGGCCCCTTGTGGATGGCCGCTTTCGGGCTTTCGCTGCTGCTCAATGCCGTGATTCTCGCCTTGGTGGGATTCGCCGCACTGCACTCGACCACGCTTTTGAAGCCGCCGCCCGTGCCAGCGGCGGATGAGAACATGGCGACGATTTTCGCCGAATTCACCAAACCGGCGGAATCCGCAGTAGCGGCGGAGCCAGCGGCCCAACGCTTTGCCCGGACCTCGGAGGACCAGCTTTCCGATCCGGTGGAGAAACCGGCTTTCATGGGCGAGAGAAACACCCGTGCCACCAGTGACCGCACGCCCGATCCCTCGGCCGCGCCCCTGCCGTCCCAGACGGGTATCGAGCCGCGGCATGAGGGTGAAATCGAGACGACTCAGAGCGATTATCAGGATGGCAGCCTGACCGGAAGCGAGCGCCCGGTTTCCACCCCGGAGGAAACGATGGCCCGGACCGCTCCGGAAAACGCCACTACCCCGGCCGAGACGGCCGCCGCTCGCCCCGCGATGACGGAGACCGCGCCCATCCCGGGGACCGACAGCGAGCGAAGCCTGCCGCCCACCCGGGAAAAGCTCCTTGATGGCCCGAATCCCGTGGACGTGCAGGTGCCGAAGGATGCCTCCAGCGAGGAAACCCCGAAACCGGCCCCGGAGAAACGCCCTGCTCCAGAGGCCATACCCGCGCCGAAGCCACTGGTGGACAAGCCCGTGGTGGCGGAAGCTCCCAAGCCCACCCCATCCGCCGAGCCGGCATTCCGCGGTTACCAGAGGAAGACGGCGGTGGTCGGGTCGATCTCGCGCACCGGCCGCAGCGCGCTGGATGTCGAGGACTCGCCGCTGGGACGCTACCAGGCGGCCATCAGCCGGGCCGTCGAACAGGAATGGCAGAGAAACTGCATGCGTCACCGCGATTTCATCACGCCGGGGTTTCTAACAGTCCGCTTCTTCGTCGAACCCACCGGAAAGGTGCGCTCGGTGCAGTTTGTGGGCGACATGGAAACCGGCGAGGTGCAGAAAGGCTTCACCCTCAACTCGATCCGCAACGCCCCCATCCCGGCCATGCCTCCCGCCCTGCGCAAGGAGCATGAGAAGGAACCGCTCGAACTCCTCTTCCGTTTCTATTTCTAACAATGTCCCTCCTCCCTCTTCCCGCCAACGTTTCCACCACCGACGCCGTCCGCGGCATCTGGGACTTCATGTCCGGCGGCGGACTCTTCATGATCCCGCTCTGCCTCACCTCGGTGGTGGGGCTCGCCGCCATCCTCTACAAGCTCCTCTCGCTCTCGAAATCCCGCGTCATCCCCGAGGATCTCGCGCGGCGGGTGGCGGGTTTCCAGGAACTCGCCGCAGCCGATCGCATTGAGCCGGTGCTCCGCGAGTTCGATGCCGGCCAAAGCACGCTCGCCCGCCTCGCCCATGTGGCCGTGAGGCACCGTGGCAAGCCGCAGCAGGACATCATCCTCGCCGTCGAGGCCGCCGCGCGCATGGAAAGCTCCAGGCTCCACGCCGGCATCGGCGTGCTCGATATCGTCATCACCGTGGCCCCGCTGCTCGGCCTGTTAGGCACGGCCTCCGGCCTCGTCACCATCTTCCAGGGCCTCGGCAGCGACTCGGACCAGGCCACCATCGCGCGCGGCATCGCCATCGCGCTCAACACCACCATCTTCGGCCTCGCCATCGCCGTGCCCTGCGTGATCGCCCACGGTTATTTCACCCGCCGCATCGAGGTGCTCACCGCCCGCCTCGAGTCCATGCTCGCCGACCTCGCCCACGTCTGCCAAAAGGCCAACCCGCGCGCCTGATCCGCCATGCACCTGCACCGCATCCACCGCAAGCGCGCCGAGATCCCGATCGTGCCGATGATCGACATCCTCTTCATCCTGCTCGTCTATCTGGTGGTCACCACCGAGGCCAAGAAGCCGCGCAACGTGATGAAAATCGAAATCCCCACCGTGCGCGAAATCCCTTCCGACACCGTTAGCGATCCCCGCTCCGTCATCGCCGTGGACGCGCTTGGAAACGTCACCCTCGATGCCCTGGCCGTGCCCGAGGGACTGCTGGAGTCCTACCTCGCCGCCTATCAGAAACAAAACCCCGGCCGCAAACTCGAACTCGAAGCCGACCGCAAACTCCCGCTCGAACGCCTGCTCCAAGTCTGGGACGCCCTGATCAAATCCGGCATCGAGATCAGGGACGTGCCCGCCCGCATCAAGCTGCCCGCGGAGGCGAAGTGAGATGCTCGTGGCCTTGCGAGGGGTTTGTCAGCGGAAATGCCGTTTGACGCCAAGCCGCCTGTTAGACATGACTGTCTCACGATCACGCTACACGACAATTTTTCGAGTTAACGGAATCCTGACAACATGATCGAGGGAGCCGGCAAGCCGGCCCGCAAGTGTAACAGGCAAATGGAGCATCCGGTGGAGGCTCTCAAGACCCTGCCTGAACACGCTCTTCGCGCGGTGGCCGTGCGACTTGAGCTTGATCCCGGCCTCTTTCCCCAGCTTCCGTCCCCATTGATAACTCAGCGCGAAGGCCACGGCCAGCACTCCCATGAGTTTGCCGATGCGGCAGCCTTTGGTCATGTGCGTGTCTTCGAACTGGTAGCCGCGCCGCTTCAGATGACTGAAGAGCGTTTCGATGCCCCAGCCGTTGGATGGCTTCGGGGCGAGCACCGGCGCGCCGACGCGCCGGGCCGGAAGCGCGCGGGAGGCGAAAAAACGGCAGCGGCGCTTCGCCGATCACCGCCATCTACTCGGACCGTATCGAAATCACCAATCCCGGCGCGCTGCTGCCTTCCAAGTCCGTCCGCCGCCTCATCGGCACCACTCCGGAATCGCGGAACGAACGCCTCGCCAAGCAATTCCGGCAGTTCGGACTCTGCGAGGAACAGGGCTCCGGCCTGCTCAAAACCCTGACCGCCATCGAAGACTCCCCTCTTCCACCGCTCACTGATCACTTTCCACTCATTCTCCCATGCCCAAGCCCCCGAAAGACATCAAGGCCTTCAAGCACACGGCCGCCAAGCGCACCCACATCCCCAGCGCCGGAGAAGCCGGCTCGGAGGCCGCCAGCCCGGCGGTGCAATCCGGTCCCGGCTCCATGGAAATCCCCCTCAACCCCGTCGTCCACCGCGGCCAGGATCCGGAACTCTTCCGGCTCGGCAAATACGGCGATCAGGAAAACGCCGCCGAACCCGCCACCACCGTCGATCTCCGCCCGATCCACCGCCGCGAGCACATCGCCCCGGAGCAGATCATCCGCAGCCTCCACCGCACCGTGGAGACGGACGAGGCCCAGCCCGACCTCCTCGCCCGTGATTCCGCCGGTGTTTCCTATCTCCGGAAACGCTGGGCCACCGAGTTTGGCACCTCGTTGTTGGCCACCCAGGCGCGGACGGCGTTGGGGTCGCGCCGGGCCCATTCGCCGAGCATGCGGTGGTAGAGGCTCGCTTGCCGCTCGGGGTTCGAGATGCCGCGGATCCACGCGGCGGATTGCTCCGGCGCGCGCTGGTCACAGCTCCAGACGAATTCCTCCACCACCCGGTCGTAGTCCGGGATGCCGGCCAGCGAGGAAACCCATTGTGCGGTGCCGGTGATGTCGGATGAGGACATCGGCTGGATCACCCCGCGGGCGGCTTCGGCCCGGGCCACGGGGTCGAGTTTCCTCACCCACTCGGCGGCGCGGGAGACATCCTGGCGGGCGAGCGATTGGGAAACCTCGCGGGCGGCCCGGCGCTGGGCTTCCGGGTCGTTCATCGCGGCCAACCAGTTGGCGGCCTTGTCCGCATCGCGGTCGGCCAGGCGGTCCGCGATCATCGCCACGTATCCAGCCCTGAGTTGGGGATCCTGGATCGTCTGCGGGAAAGCCATGGCGGCCTCCGCGCCTTGCACCAGCAGGGCGCGGGTGATGGCATCCATGGCCTCGCCACGCTCGCGGCTGCCGGGCATGGTTTCCACCAATTGGCCGGCCCGGCCGATGTCGTGGGCGGCCAGGCCGCGGATCACCGCGGAGAGATAGGGATTCGCGCCCTCGCCCTCGTGGTTTGCGAGGGCCCAGCGTTCGGCGGCGGCGGCGTCCGTGCCGGCCCACGAGGCCAGAACGAGCGATGTCTGGCCGCGGTCGTTGAGTGTTTCCGTGGTGTATTGCAAGGCTGCGAGCGGGTCCGCTTTGGTCCATCCGCGCAGGATCATCTCGAACTCGCCGCGCGTGTTGGCGAAGTGCTCCATCGTGCGGTATTGCCCGGCCACCGCCGCGAATTCGTTGGGTCCCAGCCGCTTGATGAACTCAAACAGGGCCGCCTGACGATCGAGCGGATCTGCCATGAGATTGATCTCGCCAAGCCGCGCCGCCACCGCCTCCGGGGTTTTCAGCGACTTCGGGTCCGCGTTTTCCCGACGCTCGCGTCCTGGGGCCGACCGGGAATCCGCGGAGACGGACGCTCCGCCGGATTCGGCGCGCGAGGCACTTCTCCGCGCGATGCCGGACGCGTCATCCGCGGTTGTCGGGGCGGTTTCCGGGCCGCGCGCCACAAACACGATTGCCGCGCCGCATGCGAAAACGGCGAAATGGCTGAGGAGGAGGTTTCGGAGTTTCATGGCGGATGGCCGGAACATACGCGCGTATCCGCTCCGTCATATCGGAAAATCGCCCGGTCCGCGCCCGGCCGCGCCGTTTCTCCGCCGGAGTTCCGCCTTGACGCGTTTTCCGGCCTGCCCCTAGCTTCCTCGAACGAGTCGCGGCGCGCGCCGCGGGGGACTTTCAGCGAAACACCAACCCTTACATTTACCGTGGACCTTCAGGAAATCCGCAAAGTTGTCGAACTCATGAACGAGCACGGGCTCACCCTGTTCGACCTCACCAGGGGGGACTTTCACCTCAAGCTGAAAAAAGGCGCGGATGCCGATGACCTGCGCGCCCTGCTCGCAGCCATGCCCGCGCCGGTGGCCGCACCTGCCGCAGCTCCCGCCGGTTCTCCGTCCGCGGCGCCCGCTCCCGTCGCCGAGGGCGTGGAGATCGCTTCGCCGATGGTCGGCACCTTCTACCGCAAGCCCGCGCCTGACGCGCCGAATTTCGTCGAAATTGGCTCCGCCGTCTCGATCGGCCAAACCGTCTGCATCATCGAGGCGATGAAGGTGATGAACGAGATCAAGGCCGAGAAATCCGGCACCATCTGCGCAACCGTCGCCGAGGACGGCACCCCGGTCCAGTTCGGCGATGTCTTGTTCAGAATCAAATGAGCGGTTTCCCGCCGATCGCCGCTCACCGGTCACTTCCCACTCCTTCCCATGTTCAAGCGCGTCCTGGTCGCCAACCGCGGTGAAATCGCCCTCCGCATCATCCGCGCCTGCCGCGAACTCGATGTCGAGTCCGTGGCGGTTTACTCCGAGGCCGATGTCGATTCCATGCACGTCCAGCTCGCCGACGAGGCGGTCTGCATAGGCCCCGCGCCGGGCAAGGAATCCTATCTGAAAATGGATCGCATCATTGCCGCCGCCGAGATCACCGGCGCGGACGCGATCCATCCCGGATACGGTTTCCTTTCGGAAAACGCCCGCTTTGCCGAGATCTGCGAGTCGTCCGGCATCACCTTCATCGGCCCCTCCGCCAGGGTCATCACCATGATGGGGGACAAGGCCACCGCGCGCTCCACCGCCATCGCCAACAACGTGCCCATCACGCCCGGATCCGACATCATGCCGGATGCGGAAACAGCGCTTGAAAAGGCGAAGGGAATCGGATTCCCCGTGATGATCAAGGCCACCGCCGGCGGCGGCGGACGCGGCATGCGCCCGTGCTTCAGGGAGGAGGACTTCATCCAGCTTTTCCAGGCCGCGTCCAGCGAGGCCATCGTCTGTTTCAACAACGGCAGTTGTTATCTCGAGAAACTCGTGCTCAATCCGCACCACGTCGAGATCCAGGTCATCGGCGACTCGCACGGCAATTTCATCCACCTCGGCGAGCGCGATTGCTCGATGCAGCGCCGCAACCAGAAGATCATCGAGGAATGCCCGTCCCCGCTGCTTACGCCGGAGCTTCGCAAGCGCATGGGCGACGCCTCCGTGGCGCTCATCAGGAGCATCGGCTATCAGAACGCGGGCACCATCGAGTATCTCGTCGATGAGAAGGCGGAGAACTTCTATTTCATGGAAATGAACACCCGGATCCAGGTCGAGCACCCGGTGACGGAGGAGGTGATGGGGTGCGAACTCATCAAGGAGCAGATCCGCGTGGCGGCCGGCATGCCGCTCTCGCACCATGTGCTTGAGGCCTTCCCCCGCGGGCACTCGATCGAGTGCCGCATCAATGCCGAGGATCCTTATAACAACTTCGCGCCCAGCCCGGGCACCATCGACCTGTGGTATGCTCCCGGCGGCAAGGGCGTGCGGGTGGACACCCACGTTTACAGCGGCTACACCGTGCCGCCGCACTACGACTCGATGATCGCCAAGCTCATCGTCACCGCCGCCACCCGCGAGATCGCCATCGCCCGCATGAACCGCGCGCTGCGCGAGTTCACCATCCGCGGCATCAAGACCACCATCCCGTTCCAGCTCGAGATCATCAATCATCCGGACTTCATCAACGGCACCTACGACATCGGCTGGGTGGGCCGTTATCTGGAAGAGAAGAAGGGTTGAGTCATAGCCCCATAAGACCCATGGGCCCCATGAACGACTCAATACTCTACGCCATCCTCGATCTCGGATACGTTTCCGAAGAAAACGCGGCGCGTGTCGCCAGGGATTTGTTGGATGGCGGCGCGGACATTCTCCAACTTCGCGCCAAGGGCCATGACCTCGCCACCATCCGCCGGGTCGCGGAGACCCTGATCCCGCTGTGCGGGGAAGCCGGGGCGCCCTTCATCCTCAACGACCACCCCGCGCTGGCCGCCGGGCTTGATGCCGACGGCGTCCACATCGGCCAGGATGGCGGATCGCTGGCGGAGGCCCGCGCCATCGTCGGCCCGGGGAAAATCATCGGCCGCTCCACCCATTCGCCCGAACAGGCCCGCGCGGCGCTTGCGGAGGGCTTCGACTACATTGGTTTCGGCCCGCTGTTTCCCACGCCAACCAAACCCGGCCGCCCGGGCATCGGGCTCGAAAACATCGGGGCGATGGAACGCGAGGTCGGAGCGCGGATTCCCGCGTTCTGCATCGGCGGCATCAGGCGTGACAACCTGGACACCGTCCTCGCCGCCGGAGCCAGGCGGGTGGTGATCGTTTCCGATCTCCTGACCGCCGACGACGTCCGCCAGGCCACAGCGGAGGTTGCCGCAGGGCTCCGTATGGTCCGCTGATTTCCGCCCGCCGGGAATCGCCTTGGCGATGCGCGCCGCCCGTGGTCAATTGCGCGTGGTGAAAACACTCCTCCCGTTTCTAATGTTGTCCGTCTCCCTGCCGGGTGCGGAGGTTTCCGAAGATCTGATCGCCAAGGCGAATGCCGGCGACGCCTCCGCGCAACTCGCGCTCGGCCAGGCCCACGCCTCCGGCAAGGGCGCGAAGAAGGATGCCAGGGCGGCCGTCGAATGGCTCGCCAAGGCCGCCGACCAAGGCAACATCGACGCCCGGCTCTCGCTCGGGAAACTTTATCTTGGCGGCTCCGGCGTCCCGAGAAACAGCATCGAGGCCGCCAAGTGGTACCGCCCCGCCGCGGATCAGGGCAGCACCACCGCCCAAATCCAGCTCGCCCGCATGCACCTCGCCGGCTCGGGCGTGCCGAAGGACGAGGTCGAGGCCTGCAAGTGGGCCAAGGTGGCCTTCGCCAAGGGCGACAAACAGGCGAGGCCCCTGCTCGATCATCTCTATCGGAAACTCGACGCCCGGCAGCTATCCCAAGCCGGGAGCCGCGCCCGTGAAATCCTCGACCGCAAACCCGCCGCGGCCGAGGGCGTGCCTCTCGTCGCCCCGCCGCTGGAACCGGAGGTTGAGTGACCGCCGGTCCCCTGCGCAAAAAAGCGGACGGGGTCCCGCCGCCGTCCGCCCGGGATTGGCATATCTGACAAATTTGTTCAGAGCGGCACGGCGGACACGCGGATCTTGGTGCCCGAGCCGAAGCGCACGGTGCCGGGGATGTTGCCGGCGGGGCCCGTGAGTTTCATGTTCTTGATGCTGAAGGTGACCAGTCCCGCGGAGTTAATCCGGATGGACAGGGTCAGGGAAACATTGACCTTGCCCACGCCCTTGATGTTGCGCGCGCCGGCGATCTTGCGGTTGAGGACGGTGGCGGGAAGGGTGCCGGAGGGATTGCTGAAGCTGCCCTTGAGATACCGGGAACTGCCGGGTTTCACCGCTTCGAGGAAGGCGGCGATCCTGGTGTTCTTCGGCAGGGCCGCGGCCAGTGTGCCCTTGCCCGCCCATTGCCCGTCGATCGAGTAATAGTAATTGCCGGACGGGCTGATCTTCCACTGCTTGCTGTTGGCGGTGATCGACTTTCCGTTTCCAAACTCCTTGCCGGCGAGGCCGATGAGGACTTTTTTGGAAACCCCGCCCTGGGCCTGCACGGCTTGGGGAGTGGCGGCGGCGGCGAGGGCGATGCCCGCGGCAAGACCGCGGAGCCATTGGGTGGCGGATGGGAGGTTCATGGTCGGAGTCGGTTTGGGTTGGCGGCGGAGCGCGGAGAAAAGGCGTTCCGAAGTCCGGAGTCTGCCTCAGGCCGGGAATCAGGTCAATCCGGCAGTTTTCAGGCCATCCCGCCATATCGGGTGAATGAACCGGGGGCCCACACGGTCCTAGCGGGGATACATGAAAACCATCACCAAACTCATTCGGTTGTCGATCCTCGCCGGTGTCGCGTTTCACGCCCCGTCCATGGCCGGGGCGGAACCCGCCGGGGCTCCGGTCCGGGAAAACTCCGCGTCCCCGCATTCAGCCGGCCAGGCGCGGGCCGCCGCAGCCGGTAACAGCCGACACCGCGCGCTCTGCGCCATGCTCGGACTCAAGGTCGGCCGCACCTACGAGTTCATGATCTCGGGCAACAACGAAGTCCATTACTGGACGATCCGCTCGCTGGGTCCGACGGCTGGATACTCGCGAAGGACGCGCGCTATCCGGAAACCTGGGTGAACCTTTCCCAAATCGTCGCGGTCACGCCACTCAAACTGAAGGCGTCTTCCGTGGAGCGGCCGCGAAAACCGAATCGTTAGCGCCGAGGCAACGGCGCCCCCCATGGTCTTCCCAAACGCTTCTCGAGTTGCGCCGCATGGATGTTTCCCGGCTCGATTTTCCGGGGGTCGGTGGACTCGAACCAGCGACCTTCGGGATCGGTGACGGATTCCCCCGCCGGTTGCACGGAAACGAGATTCATCGAAGCCGGGCCGAAATCGCCGGGGTGCCGCTGGCCCCTTTCCGCGCGGATGTTCCAGAAGGTGCCGCGCGCGCCGCAGTGCCGGCCCAGATTCGCTCCGCCGCCGCATTTCCAGAGGCGGGTGCCCTTGCCGGCATCGATGTCGGTGAAGACGTTGTCGTAAGGCGCGCGCTTGTGGTGGTCCATCGCGAGATCTTCCGCCCTGCCGGAGGAAAAGACATTGCCCGCGCCGCCGGATACGGTGAGGTCGTGGATGAAGCGTTGTCTGAAATCAAAACGCGTGAGCAGGTTGTCGTGACCTGTTAGGGAAACCCCGTGATGGCCGAAGGTGCCGCCGTGCTCCTTCGTGTCGCGGGTCAGGCAAACGATGCCGTCGATCGTGCAGAAGCGGCCTCCGGCGAAGACACCGCTGTCGGCGTTGGTCAGCATGAGATTCCGGGCCCAACAGTGGGCCACACCGTTGAAAGCCACGGCATTGAATCCCAGTTCGCTGAAATGTCCTCCGTAGGCCCGCGCGGGAAACTCGAAGCCGATATCCTCGACGCCACTCCGCACGACGTCGGGCTGGTAAAGTCTCACTTCCGGATTCCACCCGGGCCGCAGATCGATGCGCAACGGGCGTTCGATGGTCACGCGCCCTTCCCGCTCCGCGCGCACCCGGGTGACAAAGGTGGTTTTGTGGCTGGAGGGTTTGATTTTCGAGAGGTTGCCAGGGTCGCCGTCGTACAGATGAGATAACAGCGTGCGTTTCTCGTCATCGCCCACGCGGATTTCGATCCACGTGCCGGGGCTGAGCGCCGCCGAATTGCCGGATACCCGGATTTCCCGATCTCCCCGTTTCGCAGGCGCCGTCACTTTGCCCACGGCGGCGCCCTTGTCCGAGCCCTTGAACCAGACAAACCCGCCGGACCAGGAATAGTTCGAGGTGCGCAGTCCGCCGGTGGTTTCCCCCCAATTGGGTTTGATGTCGTTGAGCGGCGCCGGAAAAACGAGCGCGGTGCTTTCCGGCCCGGCTCCCCGGAGAACGAGGTCCGGCTTGCGAATCTCAAGGATGCGTGTGATGACATAGCGCCCGGGCGGAATGAGAATCACCCCGCGTTCCGTGCCGTCTATCGCGGCGAGAAACGCGGCGCTGTCGTCGGTTTTCCCATCGCCCTTCGCGCCGAAATCACGGACATTCGCCGTGACCGGCGGCCTCGGTGGAGCCGTTTCCCCGCCGGCGTATCCGGCGAACGACACATCGGGCAAACGGCCCGCCGGATCCCACGACTCGCCACGGGTCCCCCACAACGCGGAGGTTGCCGCATTGGTGGAGGCGAGAACATGAAACCAGGCGATGGGAAGGACGAGAAATCTCCTCATGAGAGTCAAATAACGCAAAAAACGACTCCGTCTGTCATAGGCCGGGAAATCGATTATTTGAGACACAAACAATCGGATCTTTTTTGCGTATCACACGACACGACAATTTTCGGGCCAACGGCAGACCAACAACATGATCGGGGAAATCGGCAAGCCGGTCCGCGGGACTCACGGGAAAGCGCGGCCTCCGGTGGAGGCTCTCAAGGCCCTGGCGGAACACGCTCTTGGCCCGGCGGCCGTGCGACTTGAGTTTGGTCCCCGGCTCCTGCTCCGGTTTTCTCCCCCATTGATGGCTCGGCGCGAAAGCCACGGCCAGCACCCCCGTGGGTTTGCCAAAGAGAAGGGTTTGGACCGCAACCCCGGAAACGGCCAAACAGATGGCCGGGGGCAAAGCCGTCACCACTTTTTCGGCGGCTTAGGGGGTGGTTGCGCTGACGCGGATGAAGAGCTTGGGCTCGGCGAGCAGGGTCGGAGGCAGGGTGACGGTGATGGTTTCCACGGGGTCGCCATCATCGCTGGTGTCCGGGGCCGGCGGGGTGAAGGCGGGCCAGGTGGCGAGAGTGGTGGAAGAGGCGTAGGAGTATGACAGGCCGGTGAGCGAGGGCTTGCGGCGGGTGTAGGTGAAGGTGCCGGCGAGCTTGTCGGGCGCGGTGACCGGGGAAACACTCGCGCCGCTTGAGGGATCGAGGCCGAAGGCGTATTCGTCGAAGTTGGAGAGCCCGTCGCCATCGGGATCACCGGTTTTCGTGAGGTCCGCGCCGGGGTCGAAGGTGAAGGTGGCGATCCAGTCGTCGAAGTCATCGCCGGCCGCGGTGAGGAGCACTTGGTTTCCGACGGCGTTCACCGCGTATCCGCTCGGCGGGGTGGGCAGGCCGGCGAGGGTGCCGGTGCATTCGGCGATCACGTAGGGGCCGGTGGTGAAGCCGGCTCCGGTTTCAATGACCGCGAGGGTGGAACCGGTGAGGTTGAGGTTTCCGGTGACGCTGAGTTTGTCCACGGACGCGCCGTCCACCTCGATGGCGAGCGTGCCGGTGATGGCGGAGTCTCCGGTGACGGCGAGGGTGCCGACGCCCGTGCCCGGAGCGATGGTGCCGGCGGCGCTGAGAGGCGCGGCGACGGTGCCGGTGCCGCCGAGAGTGGCGGTGGCGGCAACTGTCAGGGAAGACCCGCCAACGGAAGCTCCCGGCGCGATGATGAGCGTGCCGTTGTTCACGGTGGTGGCTCCGGAGTGGGTGGCACTGCCGGTGTAGGTGAGAACCTGGGTGGAGGTGTCGCCAAGGCCAAGCCCGGTGGGGATGCCAAAACGCAGTGCGCCGTTTCCGGAAATGGTGTTGGCGACGGAATGTGAATCGGTGCGGGAGAAGGTCAGCGTGCCGTTGTTGACGACGCTGGCCGCGCCGAGTGTTCCGGAAGCATCGGCGGGCAGGCCGGGATTGGACGCGTCCACATTTCCCGGAATGCCACCGACACGGACGGGCGCGCCGGTGGCGATGGTGAGCGTGCCGGTGAGCGTGTTGGTGTTGGTGAGGATGAAGCCGCGGTTCGCGTCGTTCATCGCTCCGGTCAGATCCTCGAAGGTGAGGCCGCCCGCGCCGGAGATCACGCCCTGGAGCTTGAGCGCGCGCGGGGCGGTGGTCGAGCGGTTGCGGATGCGGTTGTCCGGACCGACGAGCGAGATGTCATTGGTCCAGGTCCAGTTGCCCTCGATCTGTGAGAGCGCGCCGCCGGTGGTGGCATCTCCGAGAATGATATCTCCGGAACCCATGGCCGTCACGCCGTTGCGGATGGTCTGGAACTCGGAGCCGCCCTTGACGACGAGGTTTCCGGAGAAGTTGTTCCATGAGCCCGCCTCCGCGAAACCGTTGCCGCTTCCGGTGTAGTTGAAGAACAACAGCCCGCCGGTGAGGACGATGTCGCCGGCTCCGGAGACATTGCGCATTTTGGCGGTGGTCTTGTAATCGAGATCGGGGGTGCCGGGAGTGGTGTTGGCGCGGTTGAACTCGAGGGTCGCGCCGGAGGCCACGCTGACCGCTCCGGAGCCGATATCACCGGTGGCACCGCCGGAACCGATGCGCAGGGTTCCGCCTGTTAGAGCGGTGCCGCCGGAGCTGGTGTTGGCGGGCCCGTCGAAAACGAGAGTGCCGGCGTTGACGAGGGTGCCGCCGCTGTGGCTGTTGGATTGGGAGAGCGTGACCGAGCTTGCGCCGTTCTTCTCCAGCGGGGCGGTACCCGTGATCTGGCCGCCGGTGAAGGTGTAGGGATTGGTGTCGTTATCAAATGTGACGCTGAGCGGAATCACTCCCGCCGCGTCGATGACGACGGAGTAGCTGGATGCCGTATCGTCAAAGACAGACGGATGGTCCCAGTAGAACGGTACCGGGGTCAATGGCGCGCTGGCCATCGCCCAGTTGTCGGTGGTGTCATCCCAGTTGCCATCGGTGAGTCCCTTCCAGATCTGGTCCTCAAGAGTGATGAGGAGATCGACAGAGGTGTTCGCCGTGTTGTTGACGAGTTGATAGTTCGCGGAACCGCCCGGGAGGATGCCGAGGACGAAACGTGAGAACTCGGAGGCGGTGAGAGCGGGCCCCTCGTAATCGATGAGTGTTACCGCACCGCTCGCAAGCGGTTGGTTGAAGACGTTGATGGCGTGGGTTTCACCGGTCGCGGGAGGAACAAGGCCGCCACTGTTGGTGACATCGATCATGTCATGCGTCACGCCGATCCGGTAGTCGGATTCGCTGCCATCCTCGAGTGCAAGGCCTCCGACGACCGAGGTGCCGCCGGTGGCGGGCAGCCCCACCGAGACATACGTTCCGGCCTTCACCGTGAGGGTTCCGGTGCCGAGATTCGGGCCCATTCGCAGCGAGCCGGAGTTGAGCGTGATGTTTCCGGAGAGGGCTGAGTTGTTCGCGGTGAAGGAGACGGTTCCCTCGCCGTTCTTGGTGATGGAGCCCGGTCCGGAGATGGTGTTTGCCAGCGTGATCGAGGCCCCGATGCCATGGTCGATGACCATCGATCCGCTGTGGGTGATCGGTCCGGCGCCCGGGGTGCCGGTCGCTCCGCCGTCGCCAAGCCCGAGGGTGGCGCCGGTGGCCACGGTGATCGTTCCGGTGCGGGTATTGTTCGCGGTGAGCGCGAGCGTTCCGCCGGAAACCGTGAGGTCCACGTCGGCAGCGGCCGCGCCTGCGGTCGCGGCTTGCTTGCCCACCTCGCCGGCGAGCGTGAGTTTTCCGGAGCCGGCCTTTTCCAGGGACAGCTTTCTGACAAGTCCGCCGACTGCGGTGTGGGAAAGGACAAGCCCGTTGAAGACGCTGTCCGAAGACTGGTCCACGCGGACGGAGCGGGTGCCCGCGCCGCCGGAGTCGCTCCGCAGGGCTCCGAAGCCGGTGAGCGAGGTCAGGTTGATGGTTTTGCCATTCCATGCGTCGCCATCGATGATCACATCCTTGCCGTTGTTGGACGCGGTGCCGGAATCGAGCGCGAAGGAGGTTCCGGAGGCCTGGGTGATGCCGGTGCGGCCGAGATAGAAGAAACTTCCGCCCAGGGCCGCGGGGGTGGTGGCGGTGTTGCCACCCCGGAGTTGAAGGATTCCGTTGAAGTTGAGGGCGTTCGCCGTGTTGAGCGATGCAAGGCCGAGATTGGCCGTGCCGTTGTTGACGGTGAGCGTGCCGGTGCCGGTGAGGGAGCTGAGGTTCAGGCTGTTGTTGGCGGCGCTGGTCGTGATGGAAAGCGATTTTGCGCCGAGGTTGACGGCACCTGTGGCCAGGGTGTTGGCGCCGGAGATGGAAACCGCGCCCGCAGCGGCCGAGACATCGATGCCTCCCCAGGTGAGATTGGCCCCAAGGGTGTTGGCCAGGGTGGAGCCGGTGTCCCAAATGGCGACATCGGCACCGGTCGGAGCCGTTCCGCCCAGCCAGGCGCCTGAGGTGTTGAGATTGTCCGCGGTGTTGCTGCGGGTGATCGGGGCCGCCTGTGCCGAAGCAATCGCCGAGAGGACCAGTGGCAGGAAACGGGAGATGCGCTGGAGTTTCATGGAGGTAAGTTTGTGACGTTGGACGTTGAAACGCTCGATCGGCGAGGGCCGCATCTCAAGCGGAAGGCCCCGGTCGGTTGGGGCAACCGGTTTCCGGGGATCAGGGGATGGTGGTGGCGCGGAAGAATCGGCGGAATGAATCGTCGTGCGGAATGGTGGCGCTCGTCGAAGGCCCGGTGGCCCTGACGGCCGGTAGCCCGATCGCTCGCCAGCTTGTCAGGTCATCGCTTTCCTCAATGTGATAACTCCGTCCCGGCACGCTGCTCCAGTCGAGACGGATTTCGGATTCCAGCGAAATGCCGGACATGCGGAATCGGGAAGTCGGGTCGAGCGGATCGGTTCCGGCCAGATATTCCTCGATGTTTGTGGCTCCGTCGCCGTCGTTGTCGGATGAGGCATCGTTGGTGGAAGAGGACATGCCGTGGAGGTTTTCCCAGGCATCCGGCATGCCGTCGTTGTCCGCATCCGAGTCCGGGTTCATGAGCCATGCCTCCTCGAAGCGGGCGAAGGTGATCTTCGTGTAGTCGTCGCGCTCGAAGTACAGACCGACCGAGCCATCGGGCAGGGTGGTGAGGCAGGAGTATGCCGAGCTTCCGGGATAGAGCAGGCGGGAGACCGGCCAGGTGAGGCCGCCGTCCTGGCTGAGGCGGATGGTCATGCCATTGCGTCCGCCGGTGGCGGGGTTGGCAAAGAGGATCCACTCGCGCGGATGGCCGGAGAGGCGGCTCCGCCATTGGATGACGGATGCCTGGCAAACCGGATCGGGCACGGCGGGCAGACGGTAGATGGCGGACCAGGTTCCTTGTTTCAACGGATCGACGCCCGGGGCTGGCGCCGCGGGGGTGAAGTGGGACCATGCGCGCTGTCCGTTCGATCCGGAAGGCGTCCTGGCGGAGAAAAGCAGGCGGCCGTCGTCGAGTTCCAACAACTCGTTTTCATTGGTCTGCGGCGAAGTGTCCGGAATGACGCCGCCAAAGTGCCATGTGACTCCGCTGTCGCGCGAGAACACGAAGCAGATGCGGACCAGTCCGTCCTCGCGGCGCATCTGCGAGGGAAACACCAGGGTGCCATCGCGAAGCGTGACGCCATGGCCGGGGCCGCAGAAAAGCAGCCGCCAGGCGGGGTCCTTGACCTGGGCGGTGATGTTGATGGGAGCGCTCCACGTTTGTCCGCCATCGGTGCTTTTCGTCAGGACGTATTGGGCGGTTTCCGTTGGCGAAAGCCCGGCACCCGAGCCATTGTAGGCGCGGTTTCCAAACGACCACAAAGCGGCGGTCCAAAGGGTGTCGGTAAACGGGTCATACAAGATCGATGGATCCCCCACCCCGTTGCCGGAGGAGCCGGAAACGGATGCGTCGAAGTCGAGAATGACCCGCGAGGATGTCCAGGTGGTGCCGCCGTCGGCACTGCGGGAGTAGCCGACATCGATATCGCCCGGAAGATCGCCCGAGCCGGTGTGGCGATGATCGTGAACGGCGTGGAGGACGCCGTGTTTGTCGCAGACGATGCCGGGAATGCGGAAAGTGTGAATGCCGAGGTCGCCGCTGCTGACAACGTCGTTGAACAGCGGAACGAGGGCGAGCGTGAGCGCGCCGGGAGGATCGGCATCGGTGGGTGTGACAGGGCCGCTTTGATCTCCGTTGAAGTCGAGCGTGAGCACGGAGGCGTCGACGCTCGAGCCAAGCGGCGCGTGGCGGGCGGGGATGGCTGTCAGATAGATCCTGTTCGTGCCTTCGGCGAGCGGAAGTTCAAACGCGGGAGACCAGACGGTGGCGCCTCCGGGGATTTCGGCAAGGGGGGCTGAGGAAGGATTAAAGTCCGGGCCCGCATGGACGCGCCAGGTGGCGACGGTGCCGGGACGGCTCTTTGACAAATCGAACGAGGCCCCCGTCAGTACGATCGACCCGTCCGATTCCGCGTTGATCGGAATCTCCAGCACGGGATGTGCGCCGAAGCGGGGGATTTGGCGTGGAGTTTGCACGACCCTCGCGGAAAACGGCGGACCTGTGGGCACCCCCCAGGCGGCGGACCAGCGCGCGTCGAGCGCCGCGATCTCGGCGGCGTCGAGGGTTTTGCCATAGACCGCGACCTCGGCGATCCGCACCGGCAGGCGGGCGAAGGGCGAGCCGCCGTTCGAGCCGAGGATCAATCCTCCGAGCGATGCGGATTCGTTTTCGGAAACGGTGGCGACGAGCGTGCCGTCGATCCAGTGGCGGATGGTGGTGGCGGTGGCGGTTTCATTCGGTGTGAAGGTGAAAACGTGGCGCTGCCAGGCCGGCACGGAGGCAACGGTGGCTTGTTCTGTTAGATTCCACGCGAAACCCGTTCCAGACGGCGTGACGCCCGCCTGCCATGATCCGCCGCTGATCCGGGCGCGGGTGCGTCCGGTGTTGGTGCTGCCATCGAAGAGAAAGCCGTCCGCGCCGGCGTTCGGACGACATAACACGGCCACGCTGCGGGGACCGGAGACGGCGCCGAATTCGGTGGTGGCGTTGGACCAGAGGTCCGCCGCGCCATCGAAGCGCATGACGCGGCGCGGCGAATCATTGGCGCTGACATCCGCCTGAAACACCTGACCGCCCACGCGGCGGGCGAGATCGCGGGTGGCAGAGCCGTCATGCAGGGCCGCCCAGCGGTTGACCGCGCCGGCGGAGTCGAATCCGATGGCGTGGTCCGCGACAAACCAGGCGTGGAGGTTTTCCCATGCCGGCAGCGGGCGGCCGGGGTGGAGGTTCATGGCGAGCGACTCGGCGGCGAGGCGCGCGCCTAGCAGAAACAGCGAGTCGGCCGTGTAATGGACGCCGAGGCCGTCATCATTGTGGGTGGCAAGCCCGGTGGCGCGGGCGATGCCGATGTCCGGACGCGAGTTGGCGAGCGAGGTGTGGCGGCTGCGGGTGGTGGTCCGGTTGGCGGAGGCGCCGCCGATTTCGCCGAGGATGGCGCGCATGCCGGTGTTTTCCGGGAGCGCGGCGCGGAGGTTTTCCAGAAGCGATGCGAAACGGATGTCCGCCTCGTTGGCCTCGGCGGAATTGTTAGACTCGCCCTGGATGGAAACGAGTGCGGTGAATGACAACTTGTCGAATCCGGCGGGAGGGCCTGCGGCGAGGGCGGCGGCGAGAAGATCCTGATAGGCGGCGGATCCCGGTTGCCAGAGTGAGTTTCCGCCGGAGGCGCGGGCGCTTTTGATGATGCCGAAATTCCGGATGCCCGCGTCCCAAAGCATTCGGGCGAAGGAGATTTCCGGACCGGCCTGCGAAGCGGCGGGCGCGCTCCAGGCGGTGCCGTCAAAGTGGAGGATGCCGTTTTCACGCTCCGCCGGATGGGCTCCAACGGGCAGGTGGCCGGAGACGGAGTTTCCGGGCGAGCCGAGAGCGTTGCCGCTGCCCGTGAAAAGGAAAACCGGAAACGAAACACCGGATGCGGTTTGATCGGCGACGATGGGGTTGGTGCCGTTGATGAACTCCTGGAGGTTTCCCGCGCCGTCCTCGTCCGGATCACCTGCGGGCGAAGTGCCTGTCAGAACGGAGAAATATTGGTATTCCCACGCGTCCGGCATGCCGTTTCCATCGCTGTCCAGTCCCGGCGGCAGCAGCGCGGAGTTTGTGAAGCGGAGGTGATCGATGGTGACATCAAAGCCGTTGCCAAAAACACCGCTGGTGTAGTCGCCCATGATCAGGCGGCTGTCCGCGTCGGTCTGGTCATAAACGGCCCCGCCGAGCGGGGTGAGGCGCTGGAGATTGCGGAAAACATGGTAGCGCTTGTTTGGGGCGTCGTGAACCACCCGGAACACATGAAAGTTTCCATCGAGGTTGTCATGCGCGGCATTGAAGGATTCGCCGCCGAAGTCCTGGGTGCGGTTGCCGTGGACTTCCACGATGATGCGGTTCGCGCCGGTGCCGAGCCAGATGACGAAACCATTGGCGTTGGCATTGCATTTGATCCGCGCCTCGAAGCTCCATGATCCCGCGGCGATGGCGCTCCATCCGGCGCCGGTGCCCTCGATCCAGCGGCCGTCTGTGGACGGATGGATGATTCGCAGGTCGGTGGGTTCCGGCAGGCTGCGGGTGAGGGTTCCGGTCTGGGTCCAGTTGTTGACAAGCGAGCTTCCGCTCCAGATATCATTTCCCTCGTAACGGGTGGTGAAGCCGGCCGACGCACCCTCGACATGCGGCGGCGGATGATTTGCCGTGGCGGAGGGTGCGGCGATCAGTCCGAGAGCCACGGAGATCCGGTCTCCGACGCGGGTTTCCCCGGCGCTGTTGGGATGCACGTTGTCATAGGTGAGTGTCGCGGCGTCGAATCCGGCGTTGGTTTCCACGATCCATACGGGGGAATCGGCCGAGGAGGCGTTTTTCGCGCTTGCGAGTGCCGGGAGGAGCGAGTTGACCTCATTCACCGCGGCGAACATCTCGGGGCCTTGGCTGACATGTAGCAACTGGCTGATGAAAACGCGGACGGAAGGATTCGCGGCGCGCAGTTGGTCGATCATCGTACCGATGTCGGCCACCACCTGCGCGGCGGAGTTGTTGTCATCCCCGAGATCGTTGATGCCGATCATGATGCAAACGGTGTCCGGAAGATATGTTGTTCCGGTGTTGCCCGTGCCGGTGGCGGCGGGATCCGGGTAGGGAACGGCGGCGTCCGGGCCTGATATCTGATAGGTCTGCGGGTTTGCCTGGCCGGTCCAGTTGAGCAAAGAGCCCTCGCCGCGGTTGTTGCCGCGGCGGTTTGCCGGCAGCGGCACGCGTCCGCAAATCCACGAGGCGCGCCAGCCGTAGTGGCCCTCGTGGATGTTTTGAAACGCCTGCCCGTTCACATCCGGAGTTGTCAGGACCGGAGTGGTCTGCGGGCCGGTGACGGTTCCGGCGAATTGGTAGCCCGTGGCCGGGTCTGCCGGCACGCCCGCTTCCGCGAGACGTTTGAAGACCTGGTAGCGGTAGCCGGGATGGTCGCCGTTTCCTCCCTGGGTGATCGAGTCACCGACGAAGGCGAGTTTCCCGTAGCGCCTGGCGACCGTGTTATTGGAGAAGAAGGCCATCGCGAAACGACGGCCGATGTGAAGCTTCGCGTCCCTGTTGAAGTGCAGGCCGTCGGTAACCGATGCCTGCAAGTCGAGATTGGGGAAATGGTCGATGTAGGGCGTGGCATCCGCGATGGCGGCTTGGTTCTGGCGCACCGTGTCGCGCGCGTTTCCGGCCGCGGCGATACCGCCGATGACGGCTCGCATGGAGACGGCGTGCGGCAGGTCGGCGCGGAGGTTGTCCACCAGTTCCTTGAATCGCGTGCCGGCGATGGCGGCTTCGGCGGCGCTGTCGCTTTCTCCCTGGAGGTAGAGCAAGCCGGCGATTTCATAAGTGTCTCCGGCAGCGGTCAGAGACTGTGTGGCGGCGGTGACCGTGGCCACGAGGTGGGAATACATGTGCCCGCCGGCGGCCTTGGACCAATGGGTGTTTCCGCCTCCGCCGCGTGATGCCTTGATGATGGCGATGTTTTCAACCCCCGCGCGGACGAGGGTGCGGGCGAAGTCGATTTCCGGCCCCCAGTGGGTGGCGCTTCCGGGATAGTGCCCGCCCTGCTGCGCTTGCAGCGTGGTGAACGCGCCGTTTGAAGTCCCGAGCGAGGTGGACGCATCCGCGACATTGTGCCAGAAGAAACGGACAAGCGAGTCCGCAGGATCGCTCCCGGGCGTGACATCCGGCTCAGTTCCGTTGGTGGTGCCGAGGGAGTTCGACTGGCCGGTCAGCAGGAAGATCCGGTGATGCGCGGCCTGGGCGACGGCCACGGATCCGGCGATGATGAGCGGAAGCAGTGCGATTCGGGAAAAGCGTGTCATGGCGGATGGAACCGGCAATCTCCTCGCGGACGCGCGGCGGTTCAAAGGATTTGCGCCGGTCTGATCGGCAAACCGGACGTTTCGGATTGGTCCGCTCAGGTTGGATCCGAAGACTCGGCGGCCATGTTCCGGATACTGTCATCGCTGCTTTTCGGTCTAACCCTCGCGCGTGCCGAGCCACGGCGGGACTTTTCGATTCCGATGCTGGATCTCGCCAAAGACGATGCCCTTTTCTCCACCGTCGAGCGGCGGGAGGGGTACCTCGGACATCCTTCCACCGTGCTGTTTCGCGACGGGAGGACGCTGCTCGTGGCCTATCCCGATGGCCACGGACGGGGCAATCTGATCCTGCGCCGCAGCACCGACGCGGGCGGCAACTGGAAGCCGGTCGCCATCGCGCCGCAACGGGTCGAGGAAACACCGATCCTCTACCGGCTCGATCTGCCGGGAGGTGCCGAGCGGGTTCTGTTAGTCACTTGCCAGCCCCGGCGCAACATCCTGGAGTGGATGTGGAGCGATGATCGCGGCGACACCTGGTCAGCGCGCCAATCGATGACCGTCGAGGGCCCCAAGGGCATCATCGTCGCCCTCGCCTCCCTGTGGCCGGTGCCCGGTGAAAAACCACTTTGGAGGGGAATTTTCCACGATCACGATTTCGACAACCACACGGTCGATCTCCGCCTCGAGCCCAACGCCGATGGCGGGACCGACTGCCGTTTCGGAAACCTGAGGCGCGTCGAATACTCCACGCCCGGAGGTCTCGCCACCGCGAGAAGGGCGGGACTGTGCGAAGCCGGGCTGGTGGCCGGACGCGACGGCCGCATAGCCCTGCTGTTTCGTCCGGAACGGCGTCTCACCAACTCGATGGCCGCGTTTTCCGATGACGCCGGGCTCACATGGAGCGATCCGCGCGAGCTGCCCGGCTCTCTAACAGGACACCGCCACGAGTCGGTGAACCTGCCTGACGGACGGGTGATGGTCTTCATGCGCGACTACAGTCCCCTGCACTCCGGCAACCCGAGCCACGGCGATTGGGTGGCATGGGTGGGCACCTTCGATGACCTGGAACAGGGACGGGAAGGCCAATACCGCATCCGCCTGCGGAGAAATTATGGGAACTCGACCAACAACAACATCGGCGATTGCGGATACAGCGGCGTCGAGCTGTTGCCGGACGGCACCGTGCTGGCCATCAGCTACGGTCACTGGGATCTCGCGCCCGGTTCGAAACATCCCAATCACCCCGACGGCCGTGGCAAGCCGCCATACATCGTGCGGGTGAAGCTCGATCCGCGCACGACCGACATCCGGGTCAAGGATCCGGCGCAACTGGTGGCCGGGAAGCGGATCAGTCCTTGATCTGCCGGATCTCGATCTTGCGGAACTCCACGGGGTGGCTTTCCGACTGGAGGCAGAAGTGGCCCTCGGAGATCATCTTGTCACCGGCGGCCTCGGCGAGCGCGTCGGCGTGCTTGTCGCCGCCGTATTGGGGCTTCGAGTAGCGGATGACTTCCTCGCCGTTGATCAGGTGGCGGATGAGTTCGTTGCCGCGCACCTCGATCTCGAGGGTGACCCACTGGTCGCCGTGGAAGGTCTTGGACTTCGAGGAGATGCAGTGGCGGGTTTCCAGTTTGCCGTCCATTTCGACATGGGTGCCGGGCGTGCAGAGGTTGCCGGTGGTGCGCTCGCCGGAGCCGGTGCCGCCGAGGATCTGGACTTCGAGCGAGGTCGGGAAATCCTGTTCGATCTCCATGGTTTCCGGAGATTCGCTGTGGATCATCACGCCGCTGTTGCGGAAGGCCCAGCCGGGACCGCCCTTGATCTGCTCACCGGTGAAGCGGTATTCGAGGCGCAGGCGGTAGTGCGAATATTTGTTCTTGTAAAACAGGTGGCCGAAGCGGTTGTCCCAGTCCTTGTATTCCGAGTAATCCACCTTCAGCACGCCGTCCTGCACGCGGAAGGTGTTCTGGAAATTCTCACCCGCCTTGCAGCCCCGGATTTTCGGCGTCCAGCCGGTGAGGTCCTTGCCGTTGAAGATGGACTCCCACTTCGCCTCATCGGCGGAAACCAGGGAGATCGAGGCGGCGAGAAGGGCGATGAAGACGGATTTCATGGAGTTGCTGAAGTGGATAGGGAGGCAGATACGCCGGCCTTGGCGCCATTCTTCAGAAAAACTCGCGTCGCGGCTTTTCCATCGCCAAGGACGCCGGATTTTCGGAAAAACCCGGCGTGCATGCCACCAAGGCCACGCTCATCCGCCTGACCCGGCTGACCGATTCGAGCCTCATCGTCCACTGGTTCACGACGGATCAGGGGTTGGTCAAAACCGTGGCACGGGGCGCGCGGCGGCCCAAAAGCCACTTCGCCGGGCAGCTCGACCTGTTTTTCGCCGGCGAGATCACCTTCCAACGCGCCCGCCGCGGCGACCTGCATCCGCTCCGCGAGGTGTCCATCGGGGCCTGGCGCGAGGGTTTGCGGAAAAGCTACAGCTCCATCCTGCTGGCCGGATACTGGTGCCGCCTGCTCGAATCCGCCGTGGAGCCGGAACATCCGGACGCCGATCTCCACGACCTGCTCGACCGCGCGCTCAATCACCTCGACAGCTCCGGCCCCAGTCTGAGAGCCTTCCACCACTTCGAGCGCGAGTTGGCCCGGCTCCTCGGAATCGCCCACGAGCAGCGCTCCGCCGAGGGCAGCCTGCGGGACCTTCTGGGCCATCTGCCGGACACCCGCGGGGAGCTCGTCGAAAGACTTTCGGGAAACGCGGATTTCCTCTCGTCAAACGACGATAACCATGCATAGTAAATACAGTTACCAAACCAATCCCTGAAACACCATGGACTCCCCCACAGCCACCCTGATCGGAATTCTGCAAGATCGAGTCGCCACACTACGCGCTGCCGGAGACCTCGGTGAGGCCCTCCACGCCGCGAACGCCGCCGTGGAAAAGGCCCAGCACACCCTCGGCCCGAATCTCGACAGCATCGACGCCTTCGCCTCCGCCCTCGAAATCCGCGCCGATCTCCAGCGCGAACTCGGCCGCTTCGAAGCCGCGCGCGACGACTATCGCCAGGCCATCGATCAGCTTGAGGACCGGCCCGACCGCTTTGACCAAATCGGCCGCCTCCACGCCGGGCTCGGTGCCGCCTACGACGCCCTCGGCCGCGAGGACAAAGCCGGCGAGCACTGGCACAAGGCCGTCGAGTGCTTCGAAAAACACGATCCACCGCTCATGCTGGACGTCGCCGCGATGTCGAACAACCTCGGCTTCCTCTACAAAAACGGCGGCGATCTCGATGCCGCCGAGAGCCACTTCCTGCGCGCCCTGGAGATCACCCACCAGCAGCTCGGCCAGGAGCACGAGGAAACCGCCACCGTTTCCGGAAACCTCGGGGCGCTCTACCAGGCCGCCGGTTTCCACGAGCAATCGCGCGAAATGCACATGATCGCCCTGGAAACCCGCCGCAACCTGCTCGGCGAGGAACACCCGGACACCGCCCAGTCCCACAACAACCTCGCGCTCGCCCTGCTCAACACCGGCGACCGCTCGTGGGCGCGCCGCCACTTCGAAAAGGCCCTCGCCGCCTTCGAGTCCCTCGGCCCCGAATTTGCGGACGACCTCGAAGCCGTGGCCTCGAACTACTGCGACTTCCTCCGCACCGATGGCGAGGTCCAGCTCGCCGAAGTCATCTCCGGCCGCGTCAACCAGGTGCTCGGCGCGACGGCTGCGGCCTGCTGAACGCCAAACCTGTCATCTCCGGAAAAAAACGCTAACCCGGGCTGGCACGGCGGCTATCAACCGTGACCGCCATGCGCCAACCCGCCACCGAGGAGGAATTCGTGACCGAGCTGACCGCCAGCCAGCCAGCCCTCCACGCGTTCATCGTCTCCCTGCTCCCCGGCGACCCGGGGACGGACGACATCCTCCAGCGCACCAACGTCACACTCTGGCGCAAGCGCGAATCCTACGAATCCGGCACCAATTTCCGCGCCTGGGCCTTCGAGTGCGCCAAATGGACCATGCGGGCCTACCTCAAGGAAAAACAACGGCGGAGCTGGCTGGTCATTGACGGGGATCTCGCCCGGGCCGTGACCGACCGCCTCATCGAAATCACCCCGACCGGGCCGGACGCGCACCAATACGCCCTCCGCCTCTGCCTCGACAAACTCCGCGCGATCGATCGCGACCTCGTCCTCAGCCACTATGAGGAGGGCCAATCCCTCGCCGAATGCGCGAAGCGCTCGGGGCGCACCGCCGGCACGCTGAAGGTCACCCTCTTCCGGCTGCGCGCCGCCCTGCGCCGCTGCATCTCGGACCGGCTTGCCACCGGCGCCGCCAACGCGTGAACTCCCGCCGCAGATGAACCCGCGCGAAACCGAGCAGTTGATCCAGGACGCCTTCGATGGCGAGCTGGACGAGTCCCGCCAGGCGGCGCTGCTCGATCTCATGCGGCGCTCACCGGAGACGCTCGACCAATACTGCCACCACGCGCTTCTGGAATCCGGCCTCCGCCGCCACGCCGCCGGATTGCGCAAAATCCCCGGGACAGTCCCCTCGGTTGTGCGGCTGGAGGAAAACCGGCGTCACCGCCGCCATGTCACCGTTTCCATCCTTTCGGCCGCCGCCGTGGTTCTCCTGTGCGGCATCATCCTCCGCCTCGTTTGGGTGAAACATTACAGCCCGCTCGCGGATCTGCGGATGTCCCCGGGCTCGCTGCTTGCCTCCGCGGACGGCCGGGCCATCGGCGAGACCACCGTTTCTCCGGACACCCCGCTGGTTCTCAGCCAGGGAGTCCTCCGCCTGGACATCCGCTCCGGCGTGGAAGCCGTGATCGAGGGGCCGGCCGCCTTCGTGCTGAGGAACGGCAACCGGCTGGACCTCGCCACCGGCCACGCGTGGTTCCGCGTGGCCCCGCAAGCGCGGGGATTCCGCGTCGTTTCCCCAACCATGGAGGTGACCGATCTGGGCACCGAATTCGGCCTCGACCTCCGCGAGGATCAGGAACCGCAAGTCCATGTCATCACCGGCAAGGTAGAGGCGCGGGCGCTTGGCGGATCACGCCGGAAACTCCTCCTCTCCACCGGCCGGGCCGCCCGCCTCAAGCCCAACGGCCGCTGGGACGAATACCCCGCGGATGACCGGAAATTCCGCAAAAACCTGCCTCGCCAACTCCCCGAACTGCACCTCGACTTCGATCGGATCGACAACGGATCGCTCGAAACGAAGGGCGAAATCCTCGGTGCCGCCGATGCCGAAACAAAAGTGCTCGGCCCCGCCCGGCTGGTTCCCGGAATTTCCGGCAGCGCCCTTGATTTCGATGGCTCCGCGACCCATGTGGAATCCTCCTGGCCGGGCATTTCCGGAGCCGCTCCCCGCACCATCTCCCTATGGTGCCGCATCCCGCGCGGCACCCGTTTCCAAACCGCCCCGCCCCTCGTCTGGTGGGGCGATCCGGCCCTCGGCTGGAACCGCAAGTTCAAGATCGCCCTCTTCACCAAATCCGGCGGTCAAACCGTCCTGAGAACCTCGTTCGGAGATTACCTGAGCGACGGCTCCACCGACCTCGCCGATGGCGAATGGCACCATCTGGCGGTCGTTTACCGGTCCAACGATCCGCTGGGAGCGCCACTGCTCCGGTTCTACGTCGATGGCCGCGACGAAACCCTGAAATCGGCGAACGGAGGCCACGCGGTGATCGAAACCGCCATTTCCGGTGACCGCTCCGGAACCATGGGCATCGGTCGCTACGAACTCGCCGCCAGCGGGCGCAATCCCTTTCTCAAGGCCACCATCGACGAACTGCGCGTTATCGCCGGAGCCCTTGATGGGGAGGAAATCCTCCGCCTGTCCCGGCGGCCGTGATTTTCCCATCAAACCCGCTAACCGCGGAGCGGTTGATGCCTATGAGTGGGCGAAGCCCCATTCATTCGCATGAAACATCTCCTGATCGCACTCGCACTCACCGCCCCTTGCAAGGCGGCCACCGTAGCCACCATCGGCGTCTGGGCCGGCGGCGTTTCCGGCAATCCGGCCGACACCTTCACCCGCCTGAGCGCCGGCGGCGGTTTTGCGACCGGCACCCGCATCGGACTCGCATCGGCGGTGTCCGCCGCGCGCGAAATCGCCGGAACCTCCAACGCCGTGGTCTGGACCCTCACCGGCGCGGGCACCATCACCGTGACCTACTATCTCGACAACACGGTGAACGCCCCGTTCCGGCCCGGCATCCAGGGCCTCTACGACGCCTCCGGCGGGCTCGCCACCACCGCGGCCGGCGTGAATGCCGCGCTCGGCGCGTTCAACTCCCTCAGCGGAGTCACCGCCACCACGGTTCCCAATCCCTACCCGGCGTCCCTTGATACCGGCACCGGCGGAGCGGGAGCCCCGGCGGAGCTTTTCACCACCACTTATGTCATCGCTCCGGGAAGCCCCGCCATCGGCATGGATCTCGCCATCGGTTTCCACAGCGCGTGGAACAACACCGGAGGCTATATCTTCGGCAGCGAGTCCTTCGCCAATGACGTGGTAATCGACTTTGTCGCAATCCCCGAACCCGCCGCCGCCCTGTTGGGCGGAATCGGCGCTCTGGCACTGCTCCGCCGCCGCCGCTGACCGGATTTCATCCGCAACCCTCCACGAACATGAAAGCGCTCGTCGCCATAGCCATCGCCATCCTCGCCGCGCCGTCCCTCCGCGGCGATGTATTGCTTTCCCACTCATTCGGCGGAACCGCCGCGGATCCCCTTCACGGGGTTTCGCCCTCCACCAACGTCATCCGCCCGGCGGTCTGGGACGCCGGAGCCATCTTCATGGCCAACGGCCGGATCAACGATCTCACCAACACCGACCAGGGCGCGGTCTTCGATCTCGGCCTTTCATGGAAGTTCAAGCCGCAGTCAACCTATACGGTCACCCTCGGTTTCAGGAATCTGGATAACGCCATCCTCTTCGCCGGTTTCCGCACCGCCAACGGCAGCGGCGGCGTTCAGGCGCAGACGCAGGGCGCCTGCTTCGCCATGCGGGTGCGCGAGATCGCCGGCAGTGACAACGTCGGCATCTTCCAATGGCCGGGGGGAGCCGCCACCCTCGCGCCCGAGTTGACATATGATGTCAACTCCGCCGCCGGTTTTGTCATGCGGATCGATACCAACGGCCTGACAGACGCGGTCGTCACGGTGGGGACGGCCCAGGTGACGCTCGATCTGTCACCCAACCTCTTCCGCTATTTTTTCATCGGTTACGAGGATCCTGTGACCGCGACTCCCGCCAGCGACGCGAAGATCGACTCGGTCATCCTCGAGGGACCTCCGCTCACGCCGCTGCCCCAACTCGCGCTTGCCGCGGTGGACAGCGCCGCGGGCGAGGCCACCATCACCTGGCCTTCGGTGGACGGGGAACTCTACATGCTCCAGGGCAGCGAGGACCTCGCCACTTGGACGGCCGTGGATGGCTCGGACACCGCTCCGTTCCAAGGGACGGGCGCGCCGCTCGTTTTTGTGGATCCCCGGCCTGATGCCAGGTATTTCTACCGCCTGACCCGGCCCTGAGACAACCGCCCATGATCCGACCGCTCACACTGATCGCATGCCTGCTCGCCGCCGCCCCGCCTCCCGCCGCGGCGGACATTCTGGTGTCGGAAACCTTCGGCGGATCATCCGCATCCGGGTTGAACGGCCGCAGCCCGGATGTGAACCTGCTCACGCCCGGCGCGGTGTGGAGCGCGGACCCGGTCATCGCCGCCAACGGACAGGTCAATGACGGCTCGAACACCGACCGCGGCGCCGTCCTCGACCTCGGCGCGGGATTCGCCTTCGCGCCGGATGAAACCTATACCCTCACCCTGTCGTGGACGAATCTGACCAATGCGATTCTCTTCGCCGGTTTCTCCGCAACCGCTCCGAATCCGGCGGCACAGATGCAAACCCAGGGTCTCAACTTCGCCCTGCGGGCGCGCCGCATCGCCGCCGGCACGGACACTCTCGCCACCTGGACCAATCCGGGCGCCGCCGTCACCGGCAGCACCGTCACCGCCTCATCCGGAAGCGCCACCCTCACCTTGGAGACCCGCTCGCTTGCAGACGCCCGGTTTGCCGTCTCCGGTGTCCCGGGCACGGTCAGCGTCGATCTTACCGCCAATCACCGTTATCTTTGGATCGCCTTCGAGGATCCCACATCAGGCGAGAGCGACGCGCGTTTCACGATGCTCGAACTGGTCGGCCCCTTGCCACAAGCGCCGCCGGAACCCGCCACCGTTTCCATCGCCCCCGCGCGGCCGCTGGTATCCGCGGGTTCGCTGATCACACTCACCGCATCCCCCCCGGATGCGGAAATCCGCTACACGCTGGACGGATCGGCCCCGGGCGCCGCCTCCATCCACTACACCGTGCCGTTTCCACTGATGTCACCCGCCACCGTGCGCGCGGTCGCCATCCGCGATGACGCCGCCGGTCCGCCCGCCGCCCGCGCCTTCGACTTCCATGATCCCATCGGCACTCCGAATGTGGTGATCATCGCCGGAGATGATATCGGCATCGGTGACATAACATGTTATGGCGGAGTGAACTCCTCCACGCCGGCGATCGATTCGCTGGCGCATGACGGCATCCGTTTCACCCAGTTCACCACCACCGGTCCGGGAAGCCGCTTCTCACAGTTCGCGCTGCTCACCGGGCGCGTCGCCGCGCGCTCGGGACTCGGCGCGCCGGTCGCGCCGGGAGCGGTCGGCTGGCGCTCCGAGGAATGGTCGCTTGCGGAAATGCTGCGCCGCCGCGGCTACGGCACCGCGTTCGTCGGCGAGTGGCTGCTAGGCGATGCTCCGGGCAGCCATCCGAACGACCAGGGTTTCATCCTGTTCCACGGGCTGCCCCACGCCCACGGGCCTTCCACCCCCCTCATGGAAAACCGGCAAACGGTTGCCGCCGCACCCGATCCCACGCTTCTGTTAGACGCGCTGGCTGCCCGCGCGGAACAGTTCATCGCCACTTCCGCGCAGCCCTTCGCCCTGGTTTTCCAGCCGCCGGCCCTTCCCTCGCCGGCCGATCCCGCGGCCAACGCCCACACCGGCCGCGTGAAGGCGCTGGACGCGGCGGTGGCGCGGATTCTCGATGCCATCGCCTCCCGCTCCGCCACGGCAAACACACTGGTGCTGTTTCTCGGGGACGGAGGCGCGCCCCGCACTGCGGACGGCGGCTCCAACAGCCTGCTGCGCGATGGCTCCGGAACCACATGGGAAGGCGGCATCCGCCCGCCGCTGATCGCGCGCCTGCCCGGCACCATGCCCGCCGGCCAGATGAACCTTTCCCTGGTCTGGCTGCCGGACATCATGCCCACCCTGGCCTCGCTGCTCGCCGGAGAACTCGCGGGCGACCGTCCGCTCGACGGCACCGCCCGCCCCGCCTCCCTGCGCGGCGCCCGGACACGGCCCGACGGCTCGGAAACCCTCTACTCCCTCACCTACTCCAACAACTCCCACCAACTCGCCACCGTCCGCAGGGGGAAATGGAAATCCCACCTTTCCATCACCAACATCGATCCCCTCAACACCAATCCCACCACCGGCAGCCAACTCTACAACCTGCATGTGGACGCCGAGGAACGGATCAACCGCGCCGGATCGGAAACCGCCACCCTCGGCGAACTCGCAACGCTTGCCGCCGGATTCGCCGCCGGACTGCCGGACTCCGGATCCACCGACCTGCCAAACCCCAAGCCCGCCCTCCGCGGCAACGCCTCCACACAACTCGATCCCCATTCCCTTGTCGCCGCCTTCTCCTTCTCTCGCCCGCTGGATTCGATTGATGATTTCTATCTGATAGAACACAGCGCCGATCTCCTCTCGTGGCAATCCCTTGCCATCACGCCGTGGGTTGTCACCCGCACCGAGGCGCAGGACCATCACGAGGACATCGAGGTCCGGGTCCCCTTCGCCCCCCCACCCTTCGGCGGCGCGCGGCGATTCGTCCGCCTGTCCGCAAGCCGCCCCGCGAACCCCTGAAAACCCTGCCCATGAGGCTTCACGCAGCAGCACTCTTCGCCGCCACCATCGCGCTCGCGCCCGCCAGGCCCGCGCTGGACAGGCCCAATATCATCGTCATCCTGCTGGACGACGCCGGTTATGCCGATTTCTCACACACCGGCCATCCGACGATCGAGACGCCCGCCATTTCCAAACTCGCCGCGGAGGGCCTTAACTTCACCCGCTTCTACAGCGCGTCCCCGGCATGCACCGCCTCGCGCTACGGCACCCTGACGGGCCGCAACCCGCGCCGCTCGGGCCTGCGCTGGGTGATCGGCCCCACCGACGCCCGCCACCTCCATCCCAACGAGATCACCCTCGCCGAGGGACTGCGCGGCGCGGGCTACGCCACCGGCATGTTCGGCAAGTGGCACCTCGGAAATCCCAACCCCTCCAACTCCAACACACCGGACTCCCTGCCGCTCGCCCACGGCTTCGACGAATGGATCGGCACCAACGTCTCCCACGATTACGCCGATGCGAAACTGCTGCGCTCCAACCCCGCGGCCTCCAATCCCATCGCCGGCTACGAGACACTCGCCACCAACCTCGGCACCACCGGCGCGCTTGCCACCGTGAAAACCCTGACAGGCCGCTACCGGGACGCCGCCGCCGATTTCATCCGGGCAAACAGCGGCCAACCCTTCTTCGCCTACATCGCCCCGAATTTCCCGCACCTCCAGCTCGCCGCCTCGGACACCTTCGCCGGAACCTCGGAGCGCGGGCTGTTAGGAGATGTCATGGGAGAGATCGACGACCTCGTCGCCACCCTGCGCCGGACCCTCGATGAGGAGAACATCGCCTCAAACACACTCATCGTCTTCACCTCGGACAACGGCCACTGGATCCGCTATCAAAACACCGCCTCGGACTCCCTCTATGGCGAGGCGCGCATCCACATCGGCAGTGCCAAGCCCTTCCGCGATGGCAAGGGTTCCACCTGGGAGGGCGGCCAGCGCGTGCCCGGCCTGTGGTGCTGGCCCGGCACCATCCCCGCGCGCGGCGTCGCCGCCACACCCGCCTCCGCGCTCGACATCCTGCCCACCGCCTTCGCCCTCGCCGGAGTCCCGCTCCCCGCCGGACGCACCATCGACGGGCGCGACATCCGCCCGCTCCTCAACCCCGCCGTTTTCCCCGGAGCCGCCGCCCCGTTCGAGTTCATCTACGTCGGATATGAAAACAATCCGGCCTATGCCGCGCGCAAGGGTCCGTGGAAACTCCACACGCACCTTTATTCGCAGACCGGAGACAACCATGGCTTCGCCGCCAACTCCTCCTCGCGCGTCGCGGTCAATCCGAACCTTCTCTTCAACGTCGAGACCGATCCCCCGGAGCGGTACAACGCCGCCGCCGCCAATCCCGCCGCCGTCAGCGATCTCCAGGCGCTTCTCAACGCCTTCAACGACTCGGTGAACGCCGAGCAAACCTTCTGGGGACCACCGCTCTGACAAGGGCGGGGCATTCGCGCCGGATGACGGATTTCCCGATCCGCCATTTTCCACCGCTTGGTTCGGACGCGAGAACGTCAATTCACCCATGGCGCCAATCCTCGGGAGTCGCTTCGAAAAACGGGCCGCACCCGGAACCGTTCGGCATGAGTGATGCCCGGATCGCGCGGGAGCGTGGATTTGCCGCGGGTTGGCATGGAGCTTATGAATCAAGCGTCCTTCCGCTTCAACAACGGGAACAACACCACGTCGCGGATCGTCGGGGCGCCGGTGAGCATCATCACCAACCGGTCAATCCCGATGCCGATGCCGCCCGCGGGGGGCATGCCGTGTTCGAGGGTTTCGATGAAATCGTAGTCCACCTTCTGCTCCTCCCCGCCGCCGGCCTGGTGTTCGAGGCGTTGTTTCTGGACGTCGGGGTCGTTGAGTTCGGAGTAACCGGGCGAGATTTCCTGGCCGTTGATGATGAGTTCGTACACCTCCACTGTTTTTCCGCCAGGCGTCACCTTGGCGAGCGGGATGAGTTCGCTTGCGACGCGGGTGACGAAGCAGGGATCGAAAGTGCGCTCCTCCACCTTCTTTTCGAAAACCTGCTGGATAACCTCATAGTCCTCCATGGAGTCGGAAAGTTGCACGCCGAGTTCATCGCACCTGGCGCGGCGTTGTTCCGGCGTGATGTCGAAGAAGTCATCGCCGGCCACGCCCCTGACGAGATCATGATAACTCGCGCGCCGCCATGGTCTGGTGAGATCAATGGTGCGGGTGACGTTTCCTTCCTCGTCCTTGTGCCCGATCTTGAGGCCGCCGCAGAATTTTTCCGCGAGATGGCAGGTCATTTCCTCGACGAGATCGGCCATTTCCTCGAAGTCGGAGAAAGCCCAGTAGGCCTCCAGCATGGTGAACTCCGGATTGTGGCGGCGCGAGATGCCTTCGTTGCGGAAGTTGCGGTTGAGTTCGAAGACCTTGGTGAAACCGCCGACCAGCAGACGCTTGAGGAACAGCTCCGGCGCGATGCGCAGCGTGAGCGGCATGCCAAGCGCGTTGTGATAGGTCTCGAAGGGCCGCGCGGCGGCGCCGCCGGCCACGTCCTGGAGCATCGGCGTTTCCACCTCGATGAATCCGCGCCGATGGAGGAAATTCCGGATTTCCGCGATCATCATCGAGCGTTTCACGAAGACGGCGGCGCTCTCCGCGTTGCCCATCAGGTCGAGATGGCGCTTGCGGTATTTCGTTTCCCGGTCGGCGAGGCCGTGGAACTTGTCGGGCATCGGCCGCAGGGCCTTGGAGAGCACGGTGAAGTTCTCCACCTTCACGGTGGGCTCGCCGGTTTTTGTTAGAAACGTCTCGCCCTCGATGCCGATCCAGTCGCCGCGGTCGAGGCAGCGCCAGATGGCGAGCTGGTTTTCATCGAGCCCCTTGGTGTTGAGGTAGCCCTGGATGGTGCCGTGCGCATCGCCGATGTGGAAGAAGATCGAGCGGCCCATGTCGCGCAGGCCGGTGATGCGGCCGGCGACTTTCACCCTGGCGGCCTCCGCGAAGTCCTCGCGCAGCCCTGCGGGCGTGTGGCTGGTTTCATGGCGAGCGCCGTAAGGGTCCACGCCGAGTTCGCGGAGCTTCGCGAGTTTTTCGCGGCGGATGGCGATGAGTTCGGCTTCCGTGGATTGGGCTGGCTGCGGCGTGGCGGCGTCGGACATGGCCCGGATGGCTTAGGCGGCGGCGGCGCGGCCCGCAAGAGTCGAAAGCTCGGGATGCGGGAAATATCTTTCCAGGTTTGGAATCGGCCGC